>DASUEF010000061.1:0-11782 GCA_036275215.1 Limnobacter sp.
CGCATGCACACCGAGTTCTCGGTGATTGATGGCATGGTGCGTGTGGGTGAGGCGGTGAAGGCCGCCGCCAGCAGTGGGATGCCGGCCTTGGCGATCTCGGATTTGTCCAACCTGTTTGGCCTGGTGAAGTTTTACCGCAAGGCGCGCGGCAGCGGTGTAAAGCCAATTGCCGCCTGCGACGTGTGGCTGGAAAGTGAGCGCGACGAAGAAAACCCCGCCCGTTGCCTGCTGCTGGTGCAAAACCACCGCGGCTATTTGCAGTTGTGCGAAATTTTGAGCCGCGCGTACCTGCAAAATCAGCATCGCGGCAAAGCCATCATTCGCATCGAATGGTTCACCGAAGTGGGTTGCGATGGGCTCATCTGCGTGTCTGGGTTTCAACATTCCGATGTTGGCCAATACCTGTTGGCTGGCAACATGGCCAAAGCGGCCAATTCGGCCCGCCAGTTTGCCCATTTGTTTGCTGGGCGCTATTACCTGGAGTTGCAGCGCGATGGCAGCAACCAGGCTGAGCAGCTCACCCAGCTCACCTGCCAGTTGGCCAGTGATCTGCAATTGCCCGTGGTGGCCACCCACCCCATTCAGTTTTTAAAGCCCGAGGATTTTCGCGCCCACGAGGCGCGGGTGTGTATTGCGCAGGGCGAGATTTTATCCAACCCGCGCAGGCCGCGCCGCTTCACCGAGCAGCAGTATTTCAAATCTGCGCAAGACATGGTGGCGCTGTTTGCCGACATACCCAGCGCGGTGCGCAACACGCTGCGCATTGCACAGCGCTGCAACCTCACGCTTGAATTGGGCAAGCCGAAGTTACCAGACTTCCCCACGCCCGATGGCATGTCGCTGGACGACTACCTGGTGCACCTGTCCAAAGAGGGGCTGGAAAAACGCTTGGTGCATTTGTACCCCAACCCAGCCGAGCGTGAGCAAATGCGGCCCGAGTACGAGGCCCGCCTCAAGATTGAGTGCGACACCATCATCGGCATGGGCTTTCCCGGTTACTTCCTGATTGTTCAGGACTTCATCAACTGGGGCAAAAACAACGGCGTGCCGGTGGGGCCTGGGCGCGGCTCCGGTGCGGGCTCATTGGTGGCTTATGCATTGGGCATCACCGATCTGGACCCGCTGCGCTACGACCTGCTGTTTGAGCGATTCCTCAACCCGGAGCGGGTGTCCATGCCCGACTTCGACATTGATTTTTGCCAAGACAACCGCGATCGCGTGATCGACTATGTGAAACGCACCTATGGGCGCGATGCGGTGAGCCAGATCGCCACCTTTGGTACTTTGGGCGCCAAAGCCGTGATTCGGGACGCAGGCCGCGTGCTGGACATGCCCTACATGTATTGCGACGGCTTGTCCAAACTGATTCCCCAAACCCCCACTGACCCCTGGGACCTGGAACGTGCGCTCAACGAGGAGCCCACCTTCAAGCAGCGGGTTGAAGAAGAGGACGAGGCCAAAGAGATCATTGCTGTGGCCCGGCCTTTGGAAGGTCTCACCCGCAACGTGGGCATGCATGCGGGGGGCGTGCTGATTGCACCGGGCAAGCTCACCGATTTTTGCCCCTTGTATTGCGCCGAAGGCACCGACTCGGTGGTGTCCCAGTACGACAAAGACGACGTGGAAGCCGTGGGGCTGGTGAAGTTCGACTTTTTGGGCTTGCGCAACCTCACCATTCTGGACTGGGCGGTGCGCTGGGTGCGCGAGAACTACGAGGACCAGCGCGAGTTTCGCCTGGAGGATTTGCCGCTGGACGACCCGGCGGTGTATCACCTGTTCTCCGAGGGCAACACCACCGCCGTGTTTCAGTCGGAATCCCGCTCGGCCAAAGACCTCGAAAAAAAGCTCAAACCAGATAACTTCGAAGACATCATTGCCTTGATGGCTTTGAACCGCCCCGGGCCTTTGGGTTCTGGCATGGTGGACGACTTCATTGCGCGCAAAAAAGAGCAAAGCAAAACCGGCAAGGGCCGCTCGGAGTGGTACTTCCACCCCAATCTCGAAAACACCCTCAAGTCCACCTACGGTGTGATTGTTTACCAGGAGCAGGTGATGCTGGTGGCGCAGCTGCTGGCGGGCTACAGCCTGGGTGGTGCCGACCTGCTCCGCCGAGCCATGGGCAAGAAAAAGCCCGAGGAAATGGCCAAGCAGCGAGAGATTTTCACCAGCGGTGCCACCGAGCGCGGTGTCGACCCCGCTTTGGCCAAGCAGCTTTTCGATTTGATGGAGAAGTTTGCAGAATACGGGTTCAACAAGTCCCATTCAGCCGCTTACGCCTTGGTGGCTTACCATACGGCGTGGTTGAAGGCCCATTACCCGGCCGAATTCATGGCGGCTTCCATGAGCTCCGACATGGACGACACCGACAAGGTGAAGGTGTTTGTGGAGGACGCCATCACCATGTGCCAGGTGCCAGGCAAAAAGCCGGGCACCCTGCTCACCATGCTGGGGCCCGATGTGAACGCCTCCAACTACCGTTTTGCCGCTGTGCGTCAACCAGGCGAGCAACGTGCCAGTGCCATTCGCTATGGCTTGGGGGCCATCAAGGGCACCGGGCAGGCCGCCTGTGAAGCCATCGTGGCCGAGCGGCAAGCCAACGGGCCATTTGCCGATTTGTACGATTTTGTGCGCCGGGTCGACAGCAAACAAATCAATCGCCGCGTGATGGAGGCGCTGATTCGAGCGGGTGCTTTCGACTCGCTCCAACCCGATCGCGCCAAACTGTTGGCCAGTGCAGGCCAAGCCATGGAATGGGCTGCGCAACAGGCAGCAACGGCCTCCCAAGTGAGTTTGTTTGGCGATGATTTGGGCGGCAATGCCCCACCGCCTTTGGTGGAGGCGCACACTTGGAGCGAGCGCGAAAAGCTCCAACATGAAAAAACAGCACTGGGCTATTACTTCAGCGGCCACCTCTTCAAGGCCGATGAGGCCCGCGTGCGCGAGTTCATCAAGCTCAAACTCAAAGACCTGTCGCCTAGCCGTGAGCCTGTTTGGATGGCGGGGGTCATTGCGGGTTTGCGCACCATGATGACCAAGCGCGGCAAAATGGCGGTGGTGCTGCTGGATGATGCAACCGCGCAAATCGAACTGTCCATTTTCAATGAGCAGTTTGAGGCCAATCGCAATTTGCTCAAGGAAGATGCGCTGTTGGTGGTGCAGGGGCGTGTGTCGGAGGACAGCTACACCGGCGGTTTGCGTGTGTCGGTGGACAATCTGTATTCCCTGGGCAGTGCCCGCGCACAATTCGTAAGCCGTTTGCGCTTGAGCATGAACGGCCAGAGCGATGCGCAGCGTTTGAAGTCGATCTTGGAGCCCTACCGCGACCCCGAGCAAGGTTGCCTGGTTGAAATTGACTATCACAACGGTGAGGCGGCCTGTGTGGCGCAACTGAGCGCCGACTGGAAAGTGCGTGCCGAAGAAGACTTGCTGACAGAAATGCAGGCTTGGCTTGGCCAAGGCAATGTACGCTGGGTGTTTGGCTGAAAGCGTGTAAACTGCCAGCAACCTGTCCACGTTCAAATTGAATGTCTAATCCCCAAGATTACACCTCCGCAGCCCTATACAAGCGGCTGCTCTCTTACAGCCTTCGTTACTGGCCCTTGTTTGTCACTTCTTTGGTGGCCTTGGTGTTTGCCGCAGCCACTGAGCCTCTGTTTGCAAGCCTCATGAAGCCCCTCATTGACGAAAACTTCTCGGCCGAACGCACGGAGTTTGCCAAGTGGTTGCCGGCGATTATTCTCGGTTTGTTTTTGGTGCGCGGCGTGGCCAGCTACGTCAACGAATACTGCAGCGCCAAGCTGGCCGGGCTGGTGGTGCACGATTTGCGTCAAGAAATGCTTTCCCGAATCTTGCGATTTCCGAATGCTTATTTTGTAGAGCAACCCGCTGGCAAGGTTATTTCCACCGTGTCCACCAACGTGGATGCCGTCACTGAAGCGGGTTTTAACATCATCACTGTGCTTATACGCGATGGCGCGATTGTGATTGGCCTGCTGGCCATTCTGCTGTACACCAACTGGCAACTCACACTCATTTGCTTTGCCATATTGCCGCTTATTGCTGTGGGCGTGTCCATCGCAGGCAAACGGCTGAACCGTTTTGCACACAGCGCACAAACCTCTCACGCCGATTTGGTACAGAGTATTTCTGAGGTGATTGGTGCTCAGAAAATCATCAAGATTTATGGCGCACACCAAGTAGAAACTGACCGTTTCATGAAAAGCGCGGATGAAATTCGTCGCTCCCGCGTCAAATTGGTGGCCACCAGCGCTGCCAACTCGGCCATTGTGCAATGGATGTTGGCTGCAGCTGTGGCAGCGGTGGTGTTTTTTGCAGGCCGCATGGCTGGGGAAGACGCCATGACCGCAGGCGATTTTGCATCGTTCATGACCGCCATGATGATGTTGCTTGCACCTGTTAAACGCCTCACGGGCATCAACCAACAATTGCAAAAAGGCTTGGCTGCTGCCGACAATGTATTCAGGGTGGTTGACCGCCCCATCGAGCAGTCCCAAGGCACCCACACCACCAATCGCGCACAGGGCTACATTGAGTTTGCCAATGTAAGCCTGAAATACCCAGGTGCCGAGGTGCGCACCTTGAGCAATGTCAACCTGTGGGTGAAACCTGGTCAAACCGTGGGCATTGTGGGCGTCTCTGGCGGTGGTAAGTCCACCCTCATCAATTTGCTGCCGCGTTTCTTGGACCCCACCGAGGGGGTGGTCAAGCTGGACAGCGTCGACCTTCGCCAATGGGATCTGGAGAGCCTTCGCCGTCAAATTGCTGTGGTGACTCAAGAGAGCCATTTGCTCAACGACACCGTGCGCAACAACATCGCCTATGGCGAGCTGCGCGGCGCAAGCGACGAGGTCATTTTGGACGCTGCCCGCATGGCCAACGCGCTGCCTTTTATTCAAAAGTTGGAGCATGGGCTGGACACCATGCTGGGTGACAATGGTCTGCGTTTGTCGGGTGGTCAGCGCCAGCGCATCTCGATTGCACGTGCATTCCTCAAAAACGCACCCATCCTGATCTTGGATGAGGCCACCTCAGCGCTGGATTCCGAGGCCGAGCGTGAGGTGCAAGAAGACATGGAGCGGCTGCGCCATGGCCGCACCACGCTGGTGATTGCTCACCGCTTAAGCACACTCACCTCAGCGGATTTTATTGTGGTGCTGGACCAAGGGCGCATTATTGAGCAAGGAACCCACGCCGAGTTACTCGCACTGGGGGGCAAGTACCACTATCTGTACTCTATACAAACCCAGACTGTGGTCGGGATGCAGTAGTCTCATTGGTCAATCGGTCAACTGCACCTAACACCACATCCAGAGGAATGGCTGCCAGCAGTCTGGTGGGGTCATCGGTGTTGATGCTGTCCGGGTGGGGCAGGGGGCCGTAGTCGCCAGCGTAAATCACCGTGGCCCGTGCACTCCATGGGCGCCATTCATTCACCCAAGAGGGGCCAAACAGCGCCACTTGTGGCACATCCAGTGCTGCGGCCATGTGCATGGGGGCAGAGTCCACCCCCACGTAAAATGCGCAACGTTTAAGCAGCGCCGCCAGCAAAGGCAAACTCATTTGGCCGCCCAGGTTCACCAACTGCCCAAAACCACCTTGTGGCATTGCAGGTTCGGCGGTACAAATTGGTGCGGGCTCATTGCCCGCCATCACAGCCTCTTTGGGCTTGCGCAAATTGAGCAACAAATGTTCGCGGGCCAATTGCTCAATCTCGTGCGTCATCTGCATTTCAATATCGTCTGGGCTGCAGGTGAGCACCACATGCAAGCCACGTCTTAATAGATGGGCCACCACCGCTGCAAACTTGGCGTCGTCCCAACATTTAAACGGCCAACGGGCTGCGGGGTGAATCAATACAAATGGACCATCTATGCCACGCTCACTCAGCAAAGCGTCTGCTTTGGCCAGGTTTTCTGCAGAGGGGACGAGCGTGGGCAGGCCTTTCACGCTGCGTGGATTCACATTGAAAGCCTGCAAACACAACAAGTTGAGCTCTACCGCGTGCAATTGTCCTCGTTGAGGAGGCAGGATTCGCCGGTTAAAACATGCATGCCATGCCGCCTGCTTGCGTTTGGCGTATTGCATTTGTGCACGAATTGGCGCCTTTGAAAAGCCAGCAATGAGTGCACCCACCCACTGGTCTGTTAGGTGTACCACGGCATCGTACCGCGCGCGGCGTACTTGCCACAGCAATGCCAGCTCAGCCTTGAGTCTTGCAAATCCCTTGAGCTTGCGATCAATGCAAAGCACTCGGTGGAGGTGTGGATTGTTCAGCAGCAGCGGGGTGGTCTCTTTGTAAATCAGCGTGTCCACTTGTGCGCCGGGCAGGTACTCTGCCAAGGCACGGTACAGGGCCGTGGTTAATAGCACATCGCCATGGTGGCGCAACTTGATCACCAAGATTTTTTGCACAGCCAGAATTTCACCCTGATTAGAATCTTTCTACAGGCCTCTCTCACCGGAGCGGCTTAAACTGCCCACTAATATAGAGGCCTACAACGTTCTAGTTGATACCGATTCGCAAATGACAGCGATTTTTTTCTCAGAAAGTTCCAAAAACATCGGCGGACAGGAGTTGCAGCTGTTGCAACAAGCCCTTGGCATGAAAGCACAGGGCTACACACCCTATGTGCTTTGCCGCCCCGGTAGCCGAATTGCGCAGGAGGCTGCCCGGCGTGGTCTACAGGTAGAGCACCTTGGGTTCCGCAACGCGCTACATCCACCCAGCGTGTTGCGTTTGTCTAATTTACTGCGCAAACACAAACCTGTGGCTGTGGTGTGCCACAGTGGTCACGATTCCAATTTATGCGCGCTCACCGTGCATGCCCTTCATCGTTTGGGGTTGTTGTCACCCCGTCCCCGGCTTATTCGCATGCGTACCTATCAGCCAGGTCCTGCCAAGGCGTTCACCTACAACCAGCTTTTTGACCAAACCTTTACTCCGAGCCAAGCCCTCAAAGACCAGCTTTTACAAAACACCGGTGTTTTGGCCTCCCGCATTGGCGTGCTTTATCCAGCAATTGATTTTGAGGCCATTCTTGCCCAAGCCAAATCGCCGCTCCCGCCATGGCTGGATACGGTACTCAATGACCCTCAGCAACGCCCTGTGATCGCCCATGCAGCCATGTTCAGGGTCGAGAAAGGGCACAGCTTTATGTTGCAGGTTGTTCAGCAGTTGCTGCCGCAATTCCCCAACTTGCTTTACGTGGCGGCCGGGGAGGGAGACACACAAGACAGTGTGCGCCTGGAGGCGCAAAGATTGGGCCTGGCCAAACACCTCTGTTTGCCTGGGATGCTAAATCCATCCGCGCCCTTGTTGGCCCGCGCAGACGTGGTGGTGATGCCATCCAGCTATGAACCCTTGGGCATGAGCCAGATTGAAGCCTTGGGCTTGGGCGTGCCTGTGGTGGTGAGCAACGTGGGTGGCCTTCCGGAAACAGTACAGCATGGCGAAACAGGTTGGTTGTGCCCGGCCCCGCATCATCCCCAAGCCGCAAAAGCTTGGGTGGAGGCACTTACAGAGGTGTTGCTCAATCCCCAAGCAGCCAAAGACAAAGCGCACAAGGGCAGAGAGGCGGTGACCCGCCAGTTTGGTCACCACCGCAATCTGGAGGTGTTGGCAGGGCAGCTTAAGCACCCGCGAATTGCACCATGAGTGCGGCACCACTCCTTTTGGTCGACGATCCCCACAGGGTAATTCGCCAAGCGCAGCATGCATGGCAGGGGATGCGTCGTGCCGCATTGTGGGTGGAACCGGGAATAGACTCTGCGCTTGCCGCTCGCCGTTTGTTGCAGGCCGTGAGTTTATACACACCCCACATGGATTGGGCTGTGTTGGGCCCGCGAGACCACATGGTGTTCTTTGACATGGAGCCTGCAGTCACGGCATACATTCCGTTGTTGTCCATGCAACCCCGCAGGCCCGCCCAATCTGCACTTGTCCATTGGTGGCAGGTGCGCGAGCAATCTAGAAAGCTGGCGAATTTGGAGATGGACCTGTGGGTCGGCGGCGCTGCTGGATCTGCATCGGCCCCGTTGCAGGCCAAGCCTCATCCACAATTTGTTGCCCAGTTAAAGTACAACCAGCGCCACCGTGTGAATGCCGCCGCGTTGTGGTGCACCGCCAGCCTCGCCGCGTATGCGTCCCTACCTGGCCACCGTCCACTTGAACTGGGACCCCGGGCCTTGGCCAAGGCCACTGCCCTGTTTCGCAGTTGGCCGCCTAAACTTGCAAAATGTGTCGTTGTGCTTGGTGCCATGGATGAACCTCTGCCTGTTCTTCAGCGGCGAGCAGAAATGGCAGAACATGCAGTGCAACAGGTGGGGGGGCATGCCATGTTGGTGGTGCTTGCGGTTGGTGAATTGCTGCGCCAGCGCAGGCTGGCCAGTGCCTTCCCCCAGTGGCATTGGTTAGCGATGCCAGATTGCTTGGGCGCTTTGGCCTACGCGGACCGGGTGATTTGCCATGTGCCAGAGATCACCCATTTGCTTGCCGAAATGGGGCGTTCAGACCGGCTTTTGTTGGATAAAACGGACATTTAGACCTGCCATCTTTGCGTCTGGGGAGGGGGGCGGCTTCGTGAATGTCTTAAGCAATTTAAACGGTTGAGATTCAAGCGTTTATTGGTTTTGCAGGTTGTTTTGGTGCGTCGCACCATGCGGATTTTCTATGGGTGCAATGCATTTTTGCTGTTGCACGTCAGCGACAAAAAGCCGGTTTTTTCAATTCTGACCCTACGATTTGGTTGGTCGCCCCAAGGCTCCCCGTGTACATTGTCTCTCGTGCCGCTCGAAAGGACGGCAAATATTCAACCAACACTAATAAGGGTGAAATATGAACAAGAAGCTAGTAGCTGCTGCACTGGGTTTGGCCTTTGCCGCTCCAGTATTTGCTGATGCATCCAACGTAACTCTGTATGGCCGTGTACACCAAGCTCTGGACCACCAGTCCACTGACGCTGGCGCGACACAGACCGGCGGTAACTTCGCCCTGGAAGATGTTTCTTCCCGTTTTGGTATCAAGGGCCAGGAAGACCTGGGCGGTGGTTTGAGCCTGGTGTTCGGTTACGAATTCTCCGTAGCTGCTGACGCCAACGCTGGCGTGGGTGGCCGTCACTCTTACGTCGGTTTCAAAGGCGGCTGGGGTACCCTGGTGGCTGGTAAGCAAGACGGTGGCAACGAAACCGTTGCTCCTCTGTACACCCAAGCTGGTATCACTGGTGGAGTATCCAACCAGGGCGGTCCTCTGACCACCATCGGCGGTGGTACAGCTTCTCTGTCTAACGGTTTCGCCATTTCCCGTACACAGCGCACCGACAACTCCTTTGGTTACAAAACCAACATCGCTGGCGTTGCAATTGAAGCACGTCACGCTCTGCGTGGTGGTAACGACGCTGCCAACAACACTGTGGCTGTGAACAACAACGTTGATCCCGCGCCAACTGCTGGTATCAAAGAAAACGGCGTTCGCGAAACTGAAGTTGCAGCAACTTACAAAATCGGCGCGCTGACCATTGGTGGTGGTTTCCAGTTGTTCGACCAGCAAGCTCAAGATCCCACGGTGGCCGCTCGTCCTGAGCGCACAGTGCAGGGTGTTGCTGCTTACAACTTCGGTCCAGTGACTGTTGCTGGTCTGGTTGCTCAAACCAAACTGTACGGCACCAACGCTGCAAACGGTAAAGATGACAACAGCGAATACCTGCTGTCCGCTACCATTCCTCTGAACGCCAACAGCGGTATCTTCGGTGCGTATGCTGACTCCGAGCGCAACAACCTGGCTGCTCCAACAGAAATCAACCAGGCTCAAATCGCTTACTACTACGACTTTAGCAAGCGCACACGCACATACGTGGGTTACAACCGCCTGAACACAGAAGTGGTTGCCACTGGTGCAGAAACCGACGTGGACAACTTCACAATCGGTCTGCGTCACAACTTCTAATTCAATGCCAAGCCTACGCTTGGTTTGAATGCGAGTTTGAAAAAGCCACCCTCGGGTGGCTTTTTCTTTTCACAATAAAAAAACCGGCCATGCGACCGGTTTTTTATTCACAAAATTCAGATTCACCGCAAATTCAAATCCAGCTGGACACCGCACAGCGCGTCGCCGTAGCCATTGCGATTGCTGTTACTCATACAGCCCAACGAGGTGGTTTGGAGTTGGTTTTGAGACACTTTAAGACCAAAAAAAAGGTCATGCCGGTCACTCAATGCGTCTTTGCTGAGTTTGAATACGAAGTTACCTTCTTGCCAATGTGCAGTCAGCGGCGCTTTGCTCAGTTTGTCACCGCCCAGGCGGAGGCCAAAGCCTCCGGTGTTTTTGTCGAAACTTGTCCAGCGCCCCCATTTGCTCAGGGGGCTTTGTTCGTCGAGGTTGAATGTGATTCCTCCAGCTTGCGCATGGGCAAACAGGGGCGAGGCACACAGCGTCAATAAGGCCAGCGTCTTTTTCATCGTTATTGTCCTCTCGGCCCGCTTACGATTGAGTGGGTACCCGGAGATTTAAAGCTTATTATGCGTGAGCTGGTGGCACTGGAAAAGGTACCCCGCGGAGGGGGTGTTGTTGACAAGCCACTGATTTTAATAGGGTAAATTAATTACACTGTGTTAAATTGTATTAAAATCAATGGCTTTGGTGATTTAGTTTTCAAATCGCTTTAGGCCCAGTTTCTTGAACAATTGGGTGTCCCGCTCCAGTTCTGGGTTGTCTGTAACCAACAGTTTTTCGCCATAAAAAATTGAATTGGCACCCGCCAAGAAACATAGGGCTTGTGTGCTCTCGCTCATGTCTTCCCGGCCTGCCGACAAACGCACAAAACTCTTTGGCATGGTGATTCGGGCCACGGCGATGGTGCGCACAAAGTCCAGTGGATCAATCTCGGCATTGTCGGCCAGTGGTGTGCCTTCCACCCTCACCAAGTTGTTGATGGGCACGCTCTCGGGGGGCTCGTCCATGTTGGCCAGTTGGGCAATGAGCCCAGCGCGTTGCGTGAGGTTTTCGCCCAGGCCCACGATGCCGCCACAACACACTTTGATGCCTGCGTCTCGCACACGGTCTAGGGTATCCAGACGGTCTTGGTAAGTGCGGGTGCTAATGATGTCGCCGTAGAAATCGGGTGAGGTGTCCAGGTTGTGGTTGTAGTAATCCAGGCCCGCTGCCTGCAATTGCTTGGCCTGGTGGTCTTTCAACATGCCCAAGGTGACGCAGGTCTCCAGGCCCAGGGCTTTCACCGCGCTTACCATCTCGCCCACAGCCTCGACTTGGTGGTCTTTGGGGCTGCGCCAAGCTGCGCCCATGCAGAAGCGCGTGGCACCTTTTTCTTTGGCGGCCTGTGCTGCCTTCAATACGTCATCCAGTGGCATCAGTTTTTCAGCATCCACGCCAGTGTCGTATTTGGCCGACTGGGGGCAGTATGCGCAGTCTTCTGGGCAACCGCCGGTTTTAATCGACAGTAGGGTAGACAACTGCACGGCGTTGGGGTCGAAGTTGTCCCGATGCACCTGTTGGGCCTTGAAGAGCAGGTCGTTGAATGGCAGGCTGAACAGAGCCTCGATGGCCTCGATGGTCCAGCGTTGCTTGGTTGCTTGCTCGGTGGCCTGCTTGGCCGGCTTTGGGTTTTGCACCCAGGTGATTTGGCTTTCCATGTGCTTCCTTTAGAACAGTTCGCTGCCAGCGCTGGGTGCCTGCAGTTGGCCCCAGCGTTCTAATACTTTCAACAAGGTTTGGTAGGCGTGCTGCAGGGTGTCGGTGTGGGTGCAATAC
>DASUEF010000062.1:0-7633 GCA_036275215.1 Limnobacter sp.
GATGACATGGCCACAGCCACCTTTCAGGCCATGCGTGAAAAACGCTTCTACATCATTCCCCACCGCAACATCAACCCGGCCATCGAGGAACGCTCGCAGAATATTCTTTTACAACGCAATCCAGAAATGCCGCGATAAAAACACAAGGAGACACCTACATGAAAGCACTCATGTGCAACGCTTTGGGGCTGCCCAACACCCTGCGTTATGAAGATGCACCCGACCCCGTGCCGGGCCCCGGGCAGGTGCTGCTGGACATGCAGGCCGCCGGGGTGAATTTTCCCGATGCGCTCATCATTCAGGGGAAGTACCAGTTTAAGCCTGCGCTTCCCTTTGCGCCGGGTGCCGAGCTGGCGGGCGTGGTATCCCAGTTGGGTGAGGGTGTAAAAAATGTGAAGGTGGGTGACCGTGTGATGGCCGCGTGTTCGCACGGCGCGTTCGCAGAAAGAGTGATCGTGTCGGCCAAGCAAGTCATCCCTTTGCCGCCTGCCATCTCATTTGAAACCGGCGCTTCATTCACCCTGGTGTATGGCACCTCCTACCATGCCTTGAAAGGCCGCGCCGCGCTGAAAGCCGGCGAGACGGTGCTGGTGTTGGGCGCTGCTGGAGGCGTGGGCCTGGCCGCCATTCAAATAGCAAAAGCATTGGGTGCCCGCGTGATTGCCGCTGCATCCACCGCAGAGAAACTTGCTGTGTGCCAAGAGCACGGGGCTGATGACTGCATCAACTACAGCAGCGAGGATTTGCGTGAGCGAATCAAGTTGCTCACCAATGGCAAAGGCCCCGATGTGATTTTTGATCCGGTGGGAGGACAGTACGCCGAGCCCGCATTCCGCAGCATTGCCTGGAATGGTCGTTATCTGGTGATCGGCTTTGCAGATGGGCAAATACCCAGCCTGCCGCTTAATTTGCCCTTGCTCAAAGGCGCCTCGGTGGTGGGTGTGTTCTGGGGGGAGTATGTGGCTCGCCAGCTGTTTGATTTCATTCGCGACTTGGGCGACATGTTTGCCTTGATTGAATCAGGCAAGTTGCGCCCGCATGTGTCTAAAACGTACCCACTTGCGCAAGGCGCACAAGCCTTACAGGATTTGCTGGACCGCAAGGTGATTGGCAAGGTTGTGATTACCCGGGAGTAAACACCATGAAAGTGCATCACCTGAATTGCGGAACCATGTGCCCGGTGTGCAAGAGGCTGATCAACGGGCAGGGCGGTTTTTTTGAGCGTGCCCGCATGGTTTGTCATTGCCTGTTGGTTGAAACCGAAAAAGGCTTGGTGTTGGTAGACACAGGCGTGGGCATGGGTGACATAGAAAACTCGACGTACCGCTTGGGCAGAGGGTTTGTGGCCATGATGCAGCCCACCCTCAACCCCGCAGAAACCGCAGTGGAGCAGGTTAAAAATTTGGGGTACTCGCCCAAAGAGGTGCGGCATATTGTGCCCACGCACCTGGACTTAGACCACGCCGGTGGTTTAAGTGACTTCCCAATGGCGCAGGTGCATGTGTACAAACCCGAGCACCAATCGGCGGTGAATCCCTCGATGCGGGACACACTGCGCTACCGCAAAGCACAGTTTGCACACAAGCCCGATTGGACTTTGCACAGCCAGTGCACAGAGACATGGTTTGGATTACCGGCCATGCAGCCCATGGCTGGCGTTGATATTTTGATGGTGCCTTTGATTGGCCACACGCGTGGCCACGTGGGAGTGGCTGTGAGGCAGGGTGGCAAATGGTTGCTGCATTGTGGCGATGCCTATTTCCACCGCAGTGAGCTGCAGCCCAATCCCACCGAGGCCATGCCGCCAGCGCTGGCTTTTTTTGAGAAGCTGGTGCAAACATTGCCCAAGGAGCGCCTGGCCACACAAGCTCGGTTGCGCGAGCTGGTGAGGGACCATGGCGATGTGGTGGAGCTGTTTTGTGCACACGACCCCGTGGAGTACCAACGCTACGCCGGGTAGGGTTGGCACACGGGGCCATGTTGATTTAGGCCCTGTTCAGTTGCCTTTGGCTGCCCTGGCTGCGGCCAGTTGAG
Source organism: Limnobacter sp. (assembly GCA_036275215.1). Taxonomy (GTDB): domain Bacteria; phylum Pseudomonadota; class Gammaproteobacteria; order Burkholderiales; family Burkholderiaceae_B; genus Limnobacter. The sequence goes on from DASUEF010000062.1 coordinate 2,035, forward strand.
CCTGTAGGGCGTCAATGCGCTGGTGGTTGTCTTCTGACCCGATGTAACTGCGGAACAGCCACTCCTGCGTACGCATGGAAGTGTCCAGGTCTTGGTTGAGAACCTGGTTGGACAGACGCTTGGTTTCTGCCAAGCAAGCACGATCGAACTGTGCCATGTCTCGAGCAATTTTGGCCACACTGCTCAGCAATTCGCCCTCGGGGAATATTTTGCTTACGTATCCCATCCGTTCGGCCTCTACTGCATCGTAAATCCGGCCGGTGAGCGCCACCTCTTTGGCGCGACCCAAGCCGATGATGCGCCACAATGGGTCCATGATCGGGGTGAGGGAGAGCACCACTTCGCGCTGGCCAAACTTTGCTCGTGTGGAGGCGTAGCGAATGTCGCACATCATGGTGAGATCAAACCCGCCCGCAATGGCGGGGCCACCCACCGCACAAATCACAGGTTGCTCGCAAAACAGAATGGCTCGGTAGGCCTTGTGAAACAGTGCGGTGTAGGCCTCATTGCTCACTTTTTCCAGCTTGCGGATTTCGTTGAGGTCGAATCCTGCAGAAAAGTAGCGCTCGCCCCCGGTGAACACAATCACATGCACATCGTCGCGTTGCCCGAGTTGTGTGAACATGGCGGCCACTTCTTCCAGCACATGGGGGGCCAGCGCGTTGCCTTTGTCTGGCCGATGCAGGGTCACCGTGGCCACACGTTCACTCACGTTCAGGGTCAAATACTCAAAGGTCATGTTATTTCCAGGCTCCGTTGGTCACACGCACCACGTAAAAACCTTGGTAACCATCGGTGTACCAAATCTCTTTGCGTTCAGGCACAAAAGCGGGGCTGGACATGGCCCAGTTGCTGGCCGGTGCGGGCTGGGTTAAAAATCGGTCTTTGATGGGGGCGTTGTAGTACGCCACTTCCACGGGGTTGGCTGGGTCGCGAATATCAAACACACGCAGGCCCGACAAAATCATGCTGCAAGCCACGATGGTGGGATTCACGCGTGTCGGTATGTTGCAGTAATGTCCGGCATAGCCCCCTGTGGGGTTTTGCGCGCCTGGGTCGTCGGCGATCTCGGCGCGGTTTTTGAGATTGTGCACATCCAAACGCAGGTTGGAGATCACTTTGGGTTGCTGCGGATTGCTCATGTCGATGATGCGAGCGGCGCCCACCACATCCCCATGAATGCCCACGGGAAATGCACCACTGCCGCGGGAGTATTCATCGACCTCCATGACATATTGCTTGCCATTTTGTGTAAACGGTATGGCGTTTTGTGGAATGGTCACGGTGTCCCAGGTCACACTGGAGATTTCTTTCACTTGCGGGTTGGCCTTGCGAGCTTGAATGTCAGTCACATCCAGCACCAACATGCCCGCAGGGTCGCTGATGCTGGCCACATAGGCAGTGTTGCCATCGGGGCTCAAGCTCAGACCATGCGACGCGTAACGCCCGTACCACAGTGGTCGGGGCGTGCTAGGTTCAGAAATATCCAACGCCACAATCGTGGATGTACCGGGCGATGCCGAGTAAAAAGTTTTGCCGTCGGGGGATAGCCCACTTTCGTGGCCAAACACCCCCAAGGGGGTGGACGACTTCAGCACAGGGTTGCGGCAGTCTTCAGAGATGTCGTACACATCCACAATCCCTGGGCCATAAGATGGATTACCAAGCACAGCGGCCAGCACCCCTCCCTCTTGACTTACCACCAGCGATTCATGGGGCGAGAGCATGGCGGGCGTCACCAACCTGGCGGTGCGCACCGGCTGGGTGGGGTCGCTCATGTCAAACACATTCACGCCAAGTTCCTGATCGGCCAAGTTGGTCGGGAAGAGCAGGGTGCTGTCGGCGTAAGCGCAATCGCGCCCAGATTTGTCGCGGTATCGTTCCACCTTGAAGCCACCCACTGTGCCATTCACACGCTCGGGTGCAAAAGAACCCACCAGTTGCATGTTGCAGGAAAATCCCGTCGCAGCCAGCCCAGCGTCGTGATCGGCTTGCGACACGCGACCCTGCATGCCGGTCTCGGGCCGTGAGCCTGGGCCACATTGACCTTGCGGCGTGGCGGTGGGTTCTGCGCCATTCACCACTGTTCTTCCGCTGGCGCCCACACGGCTGCTGGTGGCTGGCGAAGAGTCGCCAAGGCAGCCTGCAATCAGCAGTGGCATCAACAGCAGTGCCACGCGCAGGCTTTTGCCATTCTGGGTTTTCATGGTGTTGTCTCCGTTTTATTGGGTGTATGAATTCAATTTGACCTGCATCCAAGCCATCTCCATGCCTTGTTCGCGGATCATGGTGGTGGCCAGTGCTTTCACCAGGCTGGATTGGCCGTTGCGGTGTGCAAACCAGGCCATGGGCAGGGCAGCCTGGTGATGGGCCAGCATCAATTCAAGGAAGAGTTTTTCTTTGGCCGTGCCAGTGGCCTGCTCAAGTTGTGCCAATTGATCTGGCGTGGCCAGGCCCGCCATTGCACCGCCCTCGGCTTTGCATTGTGCTTGGTAGAGCTGATCATCAATGTGGCGCACGTTTTTGGCATTTTCAACCCAAGCCATGGGTGGTCCATCCGCCATGGGCGGCTGGTTCCATGCCGACAGCCAGCCCTCCATCACGCCAATCTCTCGGGTTTGTTTCAGCACAATCGCTTGCGCAAGGGCCTGCATTTCAGGCGAAGCCGCATTGCGCATGAGCATGGACATTTGTATGGCCTGCGCGTGGTGCTGGATCATGCTGCGTGCAAAGCCCGCATCCACCGCGTTGATGGATAGGTCTGCGCTGCGCAGTGGGGCGTCTTCGACAGTCAATGCAGGGCCTAGATGGGAGGGTTGGTTTGCCTTCAACGCAATCCACCCTGTGACCGCACCAAAGCACACAAACAGAAAAAGCGCAGCCACGCGGGCGCCGCGCTTGTTGGTCAGGCTTGAAAGCGGCATTGGTCTCGGATGTTTATTGTGGATATACATGTTTTTACTGACAAGGCGGCCAGTCGGATTCAAGACAGATGCGCAAACTGCGCCATAATTGAGAAGACCAGACCGTTTGGAGCTTCCATGCCATGATTGTTCGCCCACGCCCACGCGCCTATCAGTTGATCTACATCGTTCGGGGTTCAGTGGTACGGCGGATTGCATGGAAGGTGCTTCTGATTGCTGCACTGTCCACTGCGGTGGTGTTGTTTTCTCAGGCAGACGAAATTCGATTTTTGAATGCGGGTTTGGGCACCTTTTCAATTTTGGGCCTGGCTTTGTCGGTTTTTTTAGGATTTAGGAACAACGCTTGTTACGACCGCTGGTGGGAGGCCCGCAAACATTGGGGCGATTTGATTGTTCACTCCCGCAGTTTTGCGCGTGAGCTTGCTGCCTTGTACCCCGAGGTTGAACAACGCCGCGCTTTGGTGCGAAGGATGATTGCGTATGCCCACGCCCTGGCGGCGCGCTTGCGGGATAATCCGGAATTCGAGGCCACCAAACCCTGGTTGGCTGTGGCTGAGAGAGAAGCACTGACCAAGGCCCGCAACGTGCCCAACGCCATTTTGTGCATGCAAAGCGATGAGCTTGCAGGCCTGTACCGCAGCCAGAAGTTGAGCGATATTCTTTATCAAAACTTCAGCCAAAAAATTGCGGCCATTGCTGTTATTCAGGGTGCATGTGAGCGCATCAAAACCACCCCAACGCCTTTTGCGTATTCACTGCTGCTGCGCCGCACGGCGTGGTTGTTTTGCCTCTTGCTTCCATTCTCCTTGGCCCCCAGCCTGGGCATGCTGGCCCCGTTGATTGTGGCGGCCATTGCATACACCTTCTTTGGATTGGATTATTTGGGTGACGAGCTTGAGGAGCCGTTTGGCCTGCTCGACAATGATCTGCCTCTAAACGCCCTGGTGCGTGGCATCGAAGTGGACATGCTGGAGAGCCTGGGCGAGAAAGATCTGCCGCCTTATTTGCAGCCGGTGGATTACCTTCTTCAATAAAGCTGTAGGGCTTGTCTCGCCATGTCTGCTGCAAGCGCAAGCAATGTGCACCCCATCGCCAGCCGCTGCACCAATAACCACTTGGGCTTGCGTGCCAAAAACTGGGCCATGCTGCCCGAACACACCGCCATCCCCGCATTCACCGTGGCAAACATGGCGATCAATAAACCACCGTACAGCAGCGATTGCTCAAGCACCCGGCCCTGGTGTTCGTCGATGAATTGAGGCAACAAGGTGAGAAAAATCAAGGCCAGTTTCGGGTTAAGTAGGCTGGTGGTTGCGCCCATCACAAACAGCTTGCCCGAATGCTCCCGCGGCAGTTGATCCCGAATTTCCAGTGGTGAGCGCCCACCCGGGCGAATTGCTCCCCAGCCCAGATAGGCCATGTAAACCGAACCGCAGGCGCTCAGCATTTGCGCGGCATGCGGCTGTGTTTTAAAAAACGCCGTGATGCCGTAGGCCGCGCCAAACAGATAAAACAAATACCCCACCATCACGCCGCCCAGCGAGGTGAGCCCAGCGCGCCGCCCCTGTGTGATGGATCGGGAGATCACATAGATCATGTTGGGGCCAGGTGTGATGGAGAGCAAAGCGCCCACCACCAAAAACGCATACAGCGAAGCCATGTCTTGCACGTTGAGTTTTCCTGTGAGTTGCTTGTGGCAGCAATTATTGATTGCTGGATAAATTTCGTAAAACAAATTAAATTAAAAGTATTAATCAGAAAAACTGATGAAATGAAAAAACTCGACCTTGATGCGCTGGCAATGCTGGTGGCCGCTGTGGATGCAGGCAGTTTTGTGGCGGGTGCTGCCGCGGTACACCGTTCGCCCTCGGCGGTGAGCATGCAAATCAAAGGTTTGGAATCTTTGTTGGGCAAGCCTTTGTTTGTGCGCGACACACGCAACCTGGCCCTGACCCCCGCCGGTCACACCCTGCTGGGCTATGCCCGCCAAATGCTCGCCCTGCGGGAGGAGGCCTGGGCGGAGCTTACCCGACCTGAGCTCACCGGCCGGGTGAGCATTGGTGTACCAGACGACTACGCCTCGTCCTTGCTGCCACCGGTGTTGCGCAAGTTCTCGGCCACTTACCCTCGGGTGGAAATCCAAGTGGTGGGGCGACCCAGTCACGAAATTGCCCGCATGGTGAAAGACGGGCTGGTGGATTTGGCCTGCATCACCCGCACAAAGGGCTGCCCAGGCACTTTGCTGCGCATGGAGCCTTTGGTGTGGGCGGGCTCGTCCATCAACAAAAGCATTTGGAAGGAGCGGCCATTGCCACTGGCGGTGTTTGGGGAGGGCAGCACGGCGCGTGCACACGCCCTAAAGGCCCTGCAGCAAGCAAAAATACCGTACCGCATGTCGTATGAGAGCCCTGCGGTGCAAGGTTTGGTAAGCATGGTGGATGCGGGGCTGGCGGTTGCGCCATTGGCAAAGTGCGGTATGCCTGCGCATTTGTTGCAATTGGGTGCTGCCGAAGGGCTACCGCCCTTGCAGCCCGTGGAAGTGGTGCTGTCTCGCAGCGGAAAGTCTCGACGCCCGCCGTGTGATTATTTCGCGGAGTTGTTGGTGGACGCTTTGCGCAACTGATGTTGCGCAAAGCGTCTACTGCTTTAGTCTTTCAGCTCAAGCGCCCTGTTCA
>DASUEF010000063.1:0-2535 GCA_036275215.1 Limnobacter sp.
CACAGGCAGCGCCAGCACGGCAAGAACCAGTCCCAACGAAACACGGCCCAATGTGTTTGAGCCCGCCAACTTCACACCCCTGCCCGCAGCGGGCACTGCGAGTGCCGAACTTCAAGCCACGCGTGAACGCATTTTGGGCCCCAATGCCATGGACCCTGAACAAGTGAAGTTCTGGTGGGTGGGTGTGTCCAGCTTCATTGTGAGCATGAAGGGTCATTTGTTCTTGATGGACGCTTGGGAAATTGTGGGCGTGCATGCCAACTACGTACCGATTGGCCGCGAGGAACTGGCCGCCATTCAACCCGAGGCAATCTTCATTGGCCACGGCCACTTTGACCACGCTGCGGATGCCGGCTATGTGGCCGGCTTGAGCAACGCCCTGCTGGTTGCAGGCAGCAATGTGTGCGACATCGCCCGCGAACGCGCCGCCAGTGAGGGCATACCCAACAGCTTTCCGTGCTTGAACCTGGGCGACCAAACCAACCCGGGTGCTGGAAGCACCCGCGCCATTCAAATTTGGGAAGATGTCGAGCCCGTGCATGTTGTACAGCATACTCACTCTGCCGCTGAACCCACCGACCTGCTCAGCGGTGGTATGCCGCTTGTGTACATTCCCGACGTGCTGACCTACCCCACTTACCTGAACACCAGCCTGGCCGAGGCACTTCGGTTTGTGGGCACGCTGCGTGACGATGGTGGTGTGGGCCAACCCGCAGGTGGCACCTGGGCCTATCACTTCCGCGCAGGCGACTTTGCCTGGTTTTGGCACAACTCCACTGGAGTGATGAAAGCAGGCAATGCAGAAAGCGAAGCCGTGGCCAACGCCTTGGTCAAATTGCCCGAATGCGTGGATGTGCAACTGAATGCAATTGTGGGTTTTGGTTTGGTGACCAGTGCCTACCGCGACGCCCTGGCGTATGTGGCACTGACCAAACCCAAAGTGGCCTTGCCCAACCACCACGACGCCTGGACACCCGGTATTGGGGGTGGGGCCTCGGCTTATGAAAACAGTTGGCTGGAGGCTGTCAGCAAGCTGCCCAACCCACCCGAAGTAGATTACCTGCGCGACCCGGTGGACTATATGAAACCGCGCAGCTACAACATCAATGACCCACGCTGGGCGGGTGGCTGCTGACCCACCACATCACATGCCAGGCACGCCCCGGCGAATGACTTCCGAAAAGTTTTCACCGGCCTGCATGGCCCTGGCACGGGGCACTATGTAGCCTTTTTCCTGAAGTTCGGAATAAGCGAAACCCTCAACCAAACCGCCCTGCGCATGCGCGTACTCCGCGAAGTACCCACTAAGCAGCAAGCGGTAATCCAAGGGCAAATCAGGCACAATTCGTTTGGCGATATCAAACACCACGGTGGTGCAATTGCTGGTCAGCGTGTTGTAAAACTCGGGGGTTTTTTCCAGTTTGCTCGCCTGCTCCACATAAGCCAAAAACAAGGTTTGCAACTGTTCGGGCGGAATAGCCAGCCTGAAAATATAAACGTCTTCACCGCGTGCATTGCTGCGGGTTTTAATAATGTCCGCTTCATCTGCCGCCACCAAAATTGCCTCGTACTGCCTGAAAAACCCCTTCCATGCAGAAAACTTTTCCCCTTGCTCTTTTCGGATTTCGAGTGAAAAAGTAAGGTACTGGCCATCGGCAAAACCGAATGAAACAAGCGTGTGTGCAATTTTTGGCCCCATCCAGTACGACAGGATGAGGTCGGCGGTTTGCAACTGGCTTAAATCGTATTCACGTGTTTCCCAACGCGGGGTGTAATCGGTTTCTGTGCGCCACTCAAAGTTGCGCACATTCTTCAACACCACTCGATTACCCATCACATCGGCATGCAGCATGTGGGTCACATCATCAGCCCATTGCCGGTTGTGGCTGGGTTTTTGAAGAAACCACCATGTTGCAAATGCACCCAAGGCGATCAGCAAAAACAACAACAGCGTACGCATCAGGCAAACGCCTTTCGAGTGGCTTCGTCAGCGGGGAACAAATGTTCAATTCTTAACGATGCGGCAGTGATGTCCAAAGGCGCCCCGAAACTGGTGAAAGTTGACACAAAGCGAAGCTCACCCACCGTGCTTTTAAACCGGGTTACCAAGGTGGGGTTGTTGAAGTTCTGTGGCTGTTTGGTATCGAACATCGATTGCGGAATTTGCTTCAACATGGCCTGTAAGGCGGGCACGTGCAAAGCCTCACGCTGAGCCCTTTTCAGCACATCACCCAGCACCTCGGCCGGGTTCTCCAGGCGCGAGGCCAAACCACCGGGTGCAGTCAGCGCCAGCAATACATTGGGTGTGGCTTGTAATGCGGCCAAGTCAAATTCCAGCAATTGCAACAAACGTACAAAGCTGGGGTTGAATTTCAGCAAATTCCATTCACTGTCCAACACCATGGCCGGGGCTGCGTGCTGTGCAGTCAACATCAAATCAATCACTTCATTGATGGTGTCCATTTCACGATGATCAATCGGCCGGCTGCCAAACAAGGGCGCAAAGCCCGCAGCCACCAGCGCTTCATTGCGCTC
>DASUEF010000064.1:0-2836 GCA_036275215.1 Limnobacter sp.
TTCCGGGAAGGTGAGGCGTTGGTGTATCGGTCGAGGAAGTACTTCCGGAATTGATCGGCGAGTATTGATTGCCCAATGGGCGAGGGTTTCAATCTCTCGCCTGCCTGTTAACTGCCCGATCGGCTTGGGTTCCGACCCTTCGGAGCTTTCTTAATCGCCCATTCGGCTTGGGTTCCGCTCTCTCGCAGTTTTATTAATCGCCCAATTGGCTTGGGTTCCGATCTCTCGCCAGAAAACCTGTTGATCCCTTGCTGAGCCTTGCGATGCCTGAGAACGACCCTCCTAAACTGCGGGTCGGGTCTGTTCTCTGTCGCCCATGCTGGGCAACACCGGCCCTGCTCGGCACGCAAGGGCAGGTTTTCTTGAAGGCGAAGCAATCGAAACACCGCCGCCGATTGGGCTGCATATCCGTACGTGAGCTGTGAAGTGATGCAAATTCGCCAGCGTCGACAGGGCTTTGAACACAGTTGTGCGTCGCTCGGTTATGGCGAAGCGCTGCACGGGAAGCTGGGCGCTGAACTTGCAGATGGGCGCACTCTGCGGGTTCAAGCCAACTCGGCAGTGGGATTGCTTGGGGCGCACTTCAAGAAAACCGCCCCGTTTGAATTGATTCGCAGCGGTCGGCTACAAGCCGACGCCGAGACTCGGCCCGCCCTTTTGCCGAGCGAGGTGAGCAAGGATCCATTCAAAAAGGGACTCAGCGGTTTTCTGTGCGGAACAAGTAACCCATGCCGAGTTGGCCAGGAACAGCAGCGGTGACCAGCGCTTAATCACCAGCTCTGTGCGACACAAGTAACCCGCGCTTCAGCCGACAACTGCTTTCTTTCTCCCCGGCACGAGAATCACAGCCATCGCGCCAAGAATCAAAACCAATGCTGCAAAGTCAGGCCAATGCGGTACCTCGCCAAGGAATAAACTCCCTGCCATCACACCCACCACCGGAATAATCATGATGGACAAGCTCGACACAATGGGTGGCAGCGATTTGGCCAGGCTAAACCATGCAACCTGGCAAAATGCGAACACACCAAAAGCGTTGTAGAAAATTGGCCACCACTGCGACCAACCTTGCGGCGCACCCACATCGGTTCCCTCAAACCAAAAACCAGCCAAACCCATGGCCACAATGGTAGGCGGCATCATGGCATGGGTAAAGGTGAGGGCATGCAAACCCGTGGGATAGTGCCGAATCAGCGTAGTACCAAGCCCCCAACAGGCCGCAGCAATAAGCATCAGCACCACTCCCAGAGGGCTGCCAGCAATGGCTGCAAATTCAGAAGAGAGCAGCAACATCGCAGCCACCATCGCCAAGCTTAATCCGATCCAGCCACGGCGCCCTACCGGGTGGGCGAACATCAAACCGGTCAATACCACCCACACTGGCATGGTGTAGCCCAAAATCGCTGCACGGCCCGAGCTCAGTTCCTTCACGGCCAAAATACAAAACAAGTGCCAGCCAATCATATTGGGCAGGCACAGCAGTGCCACACGTCCCCACATTTCACGCGGCACCTTGAGCGACACCTTCATTTGCCGAGCCACAAACCACATGGCTACCATGCCGAACACCATGCACAGGGTGCGGAAATGTAAGGGTGGGTACTGAGTCACCGCATACTTCATGACAGGCCAGTTCAAACCCCAAATGGCTGTAATACCAAGAAGCAACTGGATTTGAGGCAGGGATAATTTTGCAGCAGGCACGTAAGTGAACGATCATTCAGTAAAGTGCCCCAGTGTAGTGCATCGGTCCACGCTTGGCCCTAGGGGCTTGCCCTGATCCTGTACAATACTTGAACTTCCCAACTGTTCTCACACGCAATGGCCAGCAATCGTTTTTCGCAGTTTTCTACCTTTCCTCAACGGCTGGCTGACAGTTGGCAACACAGCAATTCCATGTTGTGCGTGGGCTTGGACCCAGACATTTCCCGCATGCCCGAAGGCTATGGCACAAGCCCCGCAGAAATTGAACGCTTTTGCTTCGAAATTGTGAAAGCCACCGCCGAGTTCGCCTGTGCCTTTAAGCCTCAAATCGCCTACTTTGCAGCCAACAAGGCTGAAGCGGCGCTGGAAAACATTCTGGCTTACGCCAACGAAATTGCGCCACACGCCACTACCATTCTGGATGCCAAACGCGGCGACATCGGCGCCACAGCCAAGCAATACGCGATTGAAGCGTTCGAGCGTTACAAGGCCGACAGCGTAACCCTTAGCCCCTACATGGGCAGCGATTCCGTCGAGCCCTATCATGCCTATGCCGACCGTGGCCTGTTTCTGCTGTGCCGCACCTCGAACCCAGGTGGCAACGACCTGCAATTTTTAAACACCGAAAAAGGCGAACCGCTTTATCAAACAGTCGCCAAGCTGGCCACTACCACTTGGAACCCGCACCGCCAGATTGGCTTGGTTGTGGGTGCCACCTACCCCGAAGAGATCAAAACGGTGCGCGGAATCGTTGGCGATTCGCCCCTGCTGGTGCCTGGCATTGGCGCACAAGGTGGCGATTTGCTGAACACGGTAAAAAATGGCCTGTGCAGCCAAGGCTGGGGTTTGCTGATCAATTCCTCTCGCGCCATTTTGTACGCCAGCACCAAGGCCGATTTTGCAAGCGCTGCTGCGCTGGAGGCTCGAAACACCCGTGACGCAATTCAGTCGGCGAAAGCCACTGCGCTTTCAGGCTAAAATCAAGACAATACACACCATTCATGTTCAGGTAAAAAGAGCCAAACTGGCCGGCCTGCACTGAGGAGACAGGGATGAAAATACTTCTGGCCGAAGACGACAGCTTGTTGTCTGAGGGCTTGTCGCAATCGCTGCGTCAAGCCGGCTACGCCGT
>DASUEF010000065.1:0-1001 GCA_036275215.1 Limnobacter sp.
CCAAGAATCCAAATGCCCAGCCCAGTACCGCAGCATCAAGAACACACCACCCTTCGTTGGGAATATGCGTCCGTAGTTGGCATTTTGGCCATTTGGGTCAGCATGTTGAGCCTCAAAATCGGGGTTGGGCTCATCGCAGGCCTCGCCATTTTTGCCCTCACCCGCTTTACCCGTCGCGGTTTTGTGCGCCTGCTTCAACCCCATATCAATAAATTCAAAGGCGCATTCATGCGCGGCCTGTTTGGCTGGTTACCCACCTTTTTAACCACCGCAGTGGTGGCTGCGGCCGTGGTGTTGTTGGGAATCGGCTTGAACAGTGGGATACGCTTTGTGCTGGGCACCATGACCCAGCAAGGCCCACAGCTGGTTGAGGAGGCCCTGCGCAACCTGAATTCAGTCACCGCCAGCCTGCCTCAGGCGATTAAAGAACACATACCAGGCAAACCCAGCGAGTTATTCCGCATGATCAGCAAAGACGACAGCGACTTCGTGGGCTACATCCGCAGCTTCGGCGGCGCCAGTTTCTTCATTTTCCTGCAATTTGTGTTTGCCCTTATTCTCGGTGTCTCCGCGGCGCTCATGGTGCCCTCACCAGCGGCGGGTGGGCCCTCCAAGCCTTTGGCTGATGCCTGGCTTGAAACCCTTGAGCGTTACGTACGCTGCTTCACGCTGCTGATGGGCGCGCAGGTCTATGTCAGTATCTGGAACACTTTCTGCACGGCCGTGTTTATTTACGGCATTTTGCCCGCGTTTGATGTGGTGCTTCCTTTCCGTGAACTGCTGCTTATGTTCACCGCCGTGGCCAGCCTTATTCCTGCGGCCGGCAACATCATGGCCAACACCCTTATTCTGGTCCTTACCATTCGCTACGGCGTTTTTGTGGCCTTGGGCTCGGTCATGTATTTGTTCATCATTCACAAGCTTGAGTATTTTGTGAACGGCTACATCATTGGCCGCAATGTGCGCGCCAGCGTGCCTGAAATGCTGATTGCCATCATTCT
>DASUEF010000066.1:0-11862 GCA_036275215.1 Limnobacter sp.
GATCCCATCTTTTTGCTGGCGCCCACATCGTCCGATGATCGAATTGAGAAAGTGGCCAAAGCGGCCAGTGGGTATGTGTATTACGTGTCACTCAAGGGTGTGACGGGTGCCCAAAATTTGAATGCCAGCGAAGTGGGGTCTAAACTACCCACCATACGCAAGCACACCGATGTGCCTGTGGGGGTTGGTTTTGGCATTCGGGATGCTGAATCGGCGTGCCGCGTTGCTCAGTCTGCCGATGCCGTGGTGATTGGCTCGGCACTCATTCAACAACTGGAGGCGGGGGATCCTGCCCATTCGCCTGAATTGGCTCGGCAATTTCTGGCACCTATCCGTGCCGCGCTGGATGCGCAGTTCAAGGCATAAAACAAAACAAGGGATTGTGTATGAGTTGGCTAGAAAAAATCATTCCGCCAAGAATTTCTTCAAAAACCCCTGGGGACGCCAATAAAAAAAGCGTGCCCGAGGGTGTGTGGGCCAAATGCAAGGCCTGCGACGCAGTGTTGTACCACAACGACTTGGTCAACAACGCCATGGTTTGCCCTTCCTGTGGGCATCACATGCGCATGGGCGCACGTGAGCGCCTGGATTTGCTGTTTGACAACGCAGAGCGGGTTGAACTGGGTCAGGAAGTGGTGCCGATGGACACTCTCAAGTTCAAGGACAGCAAAAGTTACACGGCCCGCTTGAATGAAGCCAAGGAGACCACAGGGGAAACCGACGCCTTGGTGGTGCAAATGGGCACCATGGATGGCATGAAAGTGGTGATCGCCTGTTTCGAATTCGAATTCATGGGAGGCTCCATGGGTTCGGTGGTGGGCGAGCGTTTTTGCCGTGGCGTGCAAGCAGCACTGGATGCTGGTGTGCCATTTATCAGCATTGCCGCATCTGGTGGTGCGCGCATGCAGGAAGGTTTGGGTTCACTCATGCAGATGGCTAAAACTTCGGCCATGCTCGCCAAGCTTTCGCAAGCTCGCTTGCCCTATATTTCGGTGCTTACCGACCCCACCATGGGTGGGGTGTCCGCAAGCTTTGCGTTTTTGGGCGATGTGGTGGTGGCCGAACCCAAAGCACTCATCGGCTTTGCGGGCCCGCGCGTGATCGAACAAACCGTGCGTCAAACCTTGCCAGAAGGCTTCCAGCGCGCTGAGTTCCTGATGGAGAAGGGTGCCGTCGACTGCATTGTGGACCGCCGCGACATGAAATCCAAATTGGCGGCATTGCTTCGTTTGCTCAGCAAATCGGCCGCAGTTGGTCAAGCCGCTTAATGATTCAACCCCGAGACGCATCTTGAACTCCGCAGTGCCCCCAAACGGTAGTGAGTTGCCCGTTCCTCCAGCGCCCAGCGACAACCTGGACGCATGGCTCGCTTACCTTGAACGCATCCACAGCAAACCCATCGACATGGGCCTGGACCGCTTGCGAGTGGTGCAGACACGCATGGGCATACAGTTGCCGGGTGTTGTATTCACGGTGGCCGGCACCAACGGCAAGGGTTCAACCTGCGCCATGCTGGAGAGCATCCTCATGCAGGCGGGCTACAACGTGGGCATGTACACATCCCCCCATTTGATGCGTTTCACCGAACGTGCGCGCATCAACGGGCAAGAGGTCCAGGCCACTGAGTTGGTGAAGGCCTTTGCCGACGTGGAAACGGCCCGCCGTGCCAGCGAGCCTGCGGTGACTCTCACGTACTTCGAATTCACCACCCTGGCTGTGGCACGGGTGTTTGCCCAGCATCCCCTGGACGCTGTGGTGCTGGAGGTCGGCATGGGTGGACGCCTGGATGCTGTGAATCTTTTTGACACCGATTGCGCCATTTGTACCAGTGTGGACTTGGATCACCAGGCATTCTTGGGTCCCGATCGCGAGAGCATTGGCCGCGAGAAAGCGGGCATATTTCGCCCGGGTAAGCCTGCGATTGTGAGTGACCCCGCGCCGCCTGCCAGTGTGGTGGCACACGCCGAGGCGATTGGTGCAGACCTCTGGCTGTTTGGACGCGATTACAACTACAGTGGCGACAAGCAACAGTGGGGTTACGGCGGTCGAAACATGCGTCGTGGTGCCTTGGCCTACCCGGCGCTGCGCGGTGCCAATCAGTTGCTGAACGCGGCAGGCGTTTTGGCCGCTCTGGAGGCGGTGAAAGACCGCTTGCCCATCCCTGCACAGTCCATCCGTCAAGGGTTTTTGTTGGTGGAATGGCCAGGGCGTTTCCAGGTGTTGCCTGGGCAGCCCACCGTGGTGCTGGATGTTGGGCACAATCCTCACGCCGCAGCACACTTGCGTGAGAGTCTGGACAACATGGGATTTTTCCCATACACCCATTGCATTTTTGGTATGTTGGCCGACAAAGATGCCACTGCCGTGGTGGATGCATTGAAAGACCGCGTGGATCACTGGCATTTGGTCCCCCTGACCGGCGATCGCGGGCGCAGTGCAGAACAATTGGCCGATGCTGTGCGTCAGGCCGGTGTGGAAGATGCGCCTTTTGATTGGGCAGCCAATGCGCAGGCACTTGCCGATGGCGGAATTGCCAAGCAGCCGCCAGAAAAATCTGTGCAGATGTATGCAAGTGTGGAGCAAGCGTACGCTGTGGTCACGAAGGCTGTGCAGCCGAATGATAGAATCCTGGTTTTCGGGTCATTCCTCACGGTCGCAGAAGCGTTAAAGGCCAAGGACAATCTTCGTAAACGACCGTCTTGATCTAAGGAGTGCAGGTGAGTTCTAGTTCGCGTTCGACTGCCAGGAACAAAGTCAACAACGACCAGGTTGATGAGTTGAAACGCAAGTCGAGAAGGCGCCTGGTGGGCTCCATCGCACTGTTTCTTGCTGCCATCATTGTTGTGCCCGCTTTGGTTGAAAACGAACCTGTGCAAACCGCAAGTGACGTGGAGTTGGTGGTGCCTGCGCGACCGAGCGCAGACACGCCGGTGGAGCTTGCGAAGGTGCCCGAGCAGCCCAAATTGGAGGCACCGGTGGCTGTGCAGGAACAGGCCACAACACCTGTGCTGCCAGCACCGCCCAAGATTGCCGAGTCCGCGCCTGCCCCAGTAGAAAGCAAGCCAGAAACCAAACCAGAGCCCAAGCCAGAGGCCAAAGTAGAGGCACCCAAACCTGAATCTAAGCCCGACTTGAAGCCTGAAGCTAAGGCGACCAAGCCCGCCTCCGAAGACCCGATTGCCCAGTTTGCCAAGGGCGATGTGTATTGGGTGCAGGTGGCCGCAGTAAGCGATAAGGCCCGTGCAGATGCCTTGGTGAAAGAACTGGGTGGCAAGGGATTTGCCGCCAAGGTTGAAAGCGTGAAAAGCGGTAGCACCTCGGTCTTCCGGGTGAGAGTTGGGCCATTGAATGGTCAAGCCAGGGCCGATGACACCAAGGCGAAGTTGGCCCAGGCTGGGTACAGCAGCGGGAGAGTGGTGCAGTGACACTCTTCGATTATGTGGTGATCGCCGTCGTTCTTTTGTCGGTCATTCTTGGCTTGTTTCGTGGCATGGTCAAAGAGGTACTCTCCCTGGCCAATCTGGTGATCGCTTTTTGGCTTGCCAACAAATATGGTCATGAGTTGGTGGTCTACATGGATTGGGCTGAATCGTTAAGCCCACCCATGAAGGCACTGATAGGCTGTGCAGCGGCGTTTTTTGCAGCCATGGTGGTGGGCGCCATCTTGATTTCTTTGCTTGGAAAAATTGTTTCTGCGGCTGGTTTGGGCTTTGCCGATCGAAGTTTGGGTGGAATGTTCGGTTTTGCCCGGGGTATTTTTATTGTTTTGGTGCTGGTCACGGGTGCAGGCTTTACTTCCTTGCCCGAACAGCCGTTTTGGCGCAATGCCACTTTGTCCCCTTTGGCGGTGGATGCGATGCGAGAAATCAAGCCGCACCTGCCCGAGACTGTGGCAAAGTGGGTTCGCTACTAGGAGCGTTGAATGTGCGGGATTGTCGGTATCGCCGGTTTTTCTCCAGTGAATCAAATTTTGTATGACAGCTTGTTGTTGCTACAACACCGCGGTCAAGATGCTGCGGGCATTGCAACAGCCCATGGCAATGCATTTTCCATGTCCAAGGGCAACGGCTTGGTGCGCGACGTGTTTCGCACCCGAAATATGCGTGCATTGCCGGGCAACATGGGCATTGCGCATGTGCGTTACCCCACAGCGGGTTCGGCTGCCAGCTCCGAGGAAGCCCAGCCATTTTACGTGAACGCGCCTTACGGCATTACACTGGCTCACAATGGCAATCTCACCAACAGCGAGCGCCTGAAGGCCGAGCTGTTCAAAAATGACCGTCGCCACATCAACACCAACTCCGATTCTGAAGTGTTGCTTAACGTGCTGGCGCATGAGTTGCAGAACAATGCGCATGGCTACAGCTTGGATCCCGCAACTATTTTCCGTGCGGTTGCCGGTGTGCATGCCCGTGCACGGGGTGCTTACGCATGCGTCACCCAAATTGCAGGTTACGGTATTTTGGCTTTCCGCGACCCGCACGGTATTCGCCCCTTGGTGATGGGCAAATGCGAAACAGAGCAAGGCACCGAGTACATGTTTGCTTCAGAGTCTGTCGCGTTGGCAGGTATGGGCTTTGAGTTTGTGCGCGACATCGTGCCTGGCGAGGCAGTGTTTGTGGATGTGGACGGCAAGTTGTACCAACAACAATGTGCCGAAAAATTTGCGCTCAATCCCTGCATTTTTGAGTACGTGTATTTGGCTCGACCAGATTCTGTGATGGACGGTATTTCGGTCTACGAGGCCCGCGTAAAAATGGGCGAGTATCTGGCGGACCAAATTCGGAAAAGCCCATTGGCTGCAGACATCGACGTGGTGATGCCAATTCCGGACTCCAGCCGTCCAGCTGCGCTGGAACTGGCTAATCACCTCAACGTGCCTTACCGGGAAGGGTTCATCAAGAACCGCTACATTGGCCGCACTTTCATTATGCCGGGGCAGGCGGTGCGTAAGAAGAGCGTACGCCAAAAGCTCAATGCCATCTCAGTTGAATTCAAGGGCAAGGCCGTTTTGTTGGTGGATGACTCCATCGTACGTGGTACCACCAGCCGAGAGATTGTTCAGATGGCTCGCGAGAGTGGGGCGCGCAAAGTGATTTTTGCCTCTGCTGCACCTCCGGTTCGATTCCCCAACGTGTACGGCATCGACATGCCCACCCGAGATGAGTTGATTGCCTCTGGCCGCAGCGATGAAGAGATTTGCCAAGAAATTGGTGCGGATGCGTTGTTTTACCAAGACATTGAGGACATGAAGCGCGCAGTACGGGATTTGAATCCAAAAATTCAAACCTTTGATGCCAGTTGCTTCGATGGTCATTACATCACGGGTGACATCACAGCAGAGTACCTGGATCGTTTGGAATACATGCGCAAGCACCCCGAGGTTGTAGAAACTGGCGGCTTGCAAATGAATTTGGGGTACTCGGCCAACCAGTGAGTTTTGCTACTGTGCCTGCTTGGCCTACCTCCAAGGTGGGCTGGAGAAGGCTGAAGTTTGACATTCGCTGACTTTTGAATTGTCGCATTTTTGCAAGATGCCTGTTTTGGCTAGGCGCTTGAGGTAAAATAGACAAGCTATTGATAAGAAAGCGCGAAATGGTTCGCGCTTTTTGTTTGTGCAGGGCGTTTAATCGTATGTCGCTGATTGTTCACAAGTATGGTGGCACCTCCATGGGGTCCACGGAACGCATTAAAAACGTGGCCAAGCGCGTGGCCAAATGGCACCGCGCGGGCAATCAAATGGTGGTGGTGCCCTCAGCCATGTCTGGAGAAACCAACCGCCTCATCGGTCTGGCCAAAGAAATTCAAGCCGAGCCCGATCCCAGAGAGCTGGACATGCTGTGTTGCACGGGCGAACAAGCCTCGGTTGCATTGTTGGCCATGGCCCTGAAGGCCGAGGGATTGGATGCCATCAGCTACTCAGGCTGGCAGGTGCCCATCAAAACCGACAGCGCTTACACCAAAGCTCGCATTGAGAGCATTGACGACAAACGCGTGAAAGCCGACTTGGCCGCTGGTCGAGTGGTCATTATCACGGGCTTCCAGGGCATCGACGAGCAAGGCAACCAAACGACGTTGGGTCGTGGCGGGTCCGACACATCGGCAGTGGCCATTGCGGCTGCCATGGGTGCGGCCGAATGCCTCATCTACACTGATGTGGATGGCGTGTACACCACTGATCCGCGCGTGGTTCCGGAGGCGCGCCGCATGCGTGTGGTGAGTTTTGAAGAAATGCTGGAAATGGCCTCCTTGGGCTCCAAAGTTTTGCAGATTCGCTCTGTAGAATTTGCCGGCAAGTACCGGGTTCCCACCCGAGTGCTGTCCAGCCTCACCGATCCAATGATTTCGCTGGACGAAGAAAAAGTGTCCGGCACCCTGATTACTTTTGAGGAAGATGAACACATGGAACAGGCCGTCGTTTCCGGTATCGCTTTCAACCGTGATGAAGCCAAGGTGACCATTCGCGGTGTGCCCGACAAGCCCGGAGTGGCATACCAGATTCTGGGTCAGGTGGCCGATGCCAACATTGACGTGGACATGATCATTCAGAACCAGGGGATGGATGGAACCACCGACTTTACATTCACCGTTCACCGCAATGAATTCAATAAAACCATGGAATTGTTGAAAAACAAGATCCAGGGCAGTGTGAATGCGCGTGAAGTGGCCGGTGACGCCAATGTGTGCAAGGTGTCGATTGTCGGTATCGGTATGCGCTCCCACGTGGGCGTTGCCAGCCTGATGTTCAAGACTTTGTCTGAAGAAGGCATCAACATCCAAATGATCTCCACGTCAGAGATCAAGGTGTCTGTGCTGATTGATGACAAATACATGGAATTGGCGGTGCGAGCTTTGCACAAAGCCTTCGGATTGGACAAAGCCGCTGCTTAAAGTTTTCAGGCCCAACTTGGTTTGCTAAAAGCCGGCTTAAAATTGGCTTTTGGCCAACAAGCCGGCGCAAACCATGTATAATGCGGCCTTCTGGAGACGTGGCCGAGTGGTCGAAGGCACTCCCCTGCTAAGGGAGCATACCCCAAAAGGGTATCGGAAGTTCGAATCTTCTCGTCTCCGCCAATTAAAAAACCCCCGAACAGTCCTTGTGGCTTTCGGGGGTTTTTATTTGTCATGATGAAATCCCGGCATTTGTAAGTGATTGTTAATTCTGATTTAGATCTACATCTAACTCTGTTGATGGGGAGTAGTACCGAGGTAATTTAACTCATCTAACAGTCATGTCGAAAATTGTGTTGATCAGCGGGGAGCTGAGCGTTGTAAGGGCAAACCAGGTTTTGAAGATCCGATCTGGAGACGCTGTTTTCATCGATGACCAATTGTCCAATATTGGTGATTTTGATGCGGTGTTAGAAATATATCCGTCTGCCTCGGAGAAGCGGGTTGCCTTGCTTAAGCTGCTGCCTGGTGCAAATGCTCATCTTCAGGGTTTTGATTGCAATTCTTCAGAGACCGGCTTAGTTCGAGTAAAGGCGCTGTCCGATGACGGTGTGGTTCTCAACGGAGGGCCACTGCACCCAGAGGATGACGGCGCTGATTGTGGTGTATTTGGCTTGTTTGGTGGTGGCCTTTTGGCAGCCGGTGGTGGCCCATTAACGGCCGTTGCGGCTGCTGGGGGGCTTTATC
Source organism: Limnobacter sp. (assembly GCA_036275215.1). Classification (GTDB taxonomy): domain Bacteria; phylum Pseudomonadota; class Gammaproteobacteria; order Burkholderiales; family Burkholderiaceae_B; genus Limnobacter. Next base: position 7,639 of record DASUEF010000066.1, read on the forward strand.
TTTTTTCTGGTGAGGGTGAAGCGAGCGACGTTCAAGAACCACCCGCCGATGCCAACACTCCCCCACTTTCACCTGCTGATGAATCGGATGGCCTTGCAGGTGCTGTTGATAGTGTGAGTGAAGGGTTTGCACAAACTCCAGCCTCACCGATGAGTGATGCGCTAGAACCCGTTGCTGTGGGCTTGACCGATGTCGGACGCATCATGGTCGCCGTTGGTGAAAATGATCCTACTGGCGTGATTTCCAGTGTGGCCGAGATCTTTGGGGTGAGCCAATCGGGTGGTGGATCATCCGAGAGTGGTGTAGTGGGTGCCATCAACGCTGTGGCCAGTGGCGTGGAGTCGGGTGGTGAGGACACTCCATTGAGCCCGGTGAGCGAGCCCGTGGCCGGGTTACTGGGAGCAGACGATGGGCAGACCAGCGGTGTTGCTGGTGCCGTGTCCAGTGTTGGTGCAGTGATGGCGCAGGATGACAGTGCCCTGAGCCCTGTGACGGCAAACTTGGCCGGCCCGATTGTTGGGGGTTCGGAAACGGATTCTGGAGGTTTGCCTGCTGCCCTGGTGGATTTGAGCGAGGGGGTACAGGCCTTGACGGCGCCGGGCAGTGCTTTCTCGCCATTGGCAACAGTCGGTGAGGCCGTACCCATGGTGATCGATCCACTGGCGATGGGGTTGAAGCAGGTGGGTCCGGCACTGGATGAGAATCGGGATGCCGAGCCGACCGGTGTGGTGGATTTGTTGGCCGAGGTGTTTGGGGCGCCCACAGAACAAGTGGAACCCGAGCCTGTGCCGCGGGCGGACAACACGACATCTGGCCTGGCCGGTGCCGTTGCCGATGTGGATTTGGCCTTGGAACAGTCAGCGCTCGAGCCGTTGACAGTGGTGAGCAGACCGGTGGCTGATGCGTTGTTATTTGCTGGGGAGTCGGCAGAGGGGGGCTCAGCTGAGGAGCCCACAGGGGCAGGGCAGGCGATTGCTGGTCTGCTTGGAAGTGAAGAGACGGAGAGCTCGGATGACAGCGGTGCAGTGGGTGCCATCAATGCGGTGGCCAGCGGCGTGGAGTCGGGGGGCGAGAACACCCCGCTGAGCCCGGTGAGCGAACCAGTGGCCAAGTTGCTGGGGTCGGACGATGGGCAGACCAGCGGTGCGGCGGCGGTGGTGGCAGAGTTATCGGGTGTGATTGCCGACGATTCGAGTGTTTTTTCACCTTTGACTGTGGAGGTATTGGGGCCGGTGCTTGGATCATCCCATGAAGATCCGGAAGGTGCTCCGGGGGCTCTAGAGACCGCTTCAATATCCGTATCAAATGCCGTTGCTGATAGCCCGCTGGCTCCTGTCAGCCCTGTGACTGACGGTGCCAATGCCGTGGTAGAGCAATTGGGTACAGGGTTGCGCACTGGTGGAGAGGCACTGGCTGAAAACGCCTCGATGGATTTCACAGGCAGTATCGCGTTGATGGCAGAGTTGTTGGGCGCTGAAGTCGCACAGTCAGCGCCGGAGCCTGAACCCGAGCCGAGCAGCTCTAGCCGAATAGGTCTAGCAGGTTTTGTTCAGGATATAGGCACCGGTGCAGCTCAGACACCCGCTGCACCCGTAACTCTCTTCACCGAGCCTGTGTCCCTGGCATTGTTGAATGCGGGCGACAACCTGAGCGCAGCCTCAATGGGCGAGCCCACCGGGACCGCTAAACTCGTGGCGAATGTAATAGGGACCAGCGATTCAAATGCAAGCGATGACAGTGGTATTTCTGGTGGTTTGAACGCTTTGGCTGCGGGTGTTGGCCAGGGAGGTGAGGGCAATCCTGTGGAGTCGATAATTGTTCCGGTGGCCGAACTCGCTGGTTCCCGTGGAGGCGAAAGCACTGGTGCTGCCGCAGCAATAGGCGCAGTGGGCAACAGTCTCATGTCGGATTCTTCAGTGGCGTCACCGCTCACGAGCAAAGTGGTGGCTCCACTTGTGGGGCAATCTGCAGGAGTGTCAAGTGGTGTGCCAGGCGCTGCAGACAAGCTAGCGTCCGCTTTGTCCAATGCGGGAAGTGAAGGCGCGTTCGCGCCTGCTGCGCCGGTGGTTGAGCCCGTTGGCATGATCATCAAAACTGCGGCCGACGGTGGGCGTGGAATCGGAAAAATCGTTAGTGCACAAGCGCAGGAGGATCCCTCGGGGGTGTCTATGCTGGTCGCTAGTCTTGTTGGCGGCGGGCGCGGTCCGGGGCGTCCTATTTCAAGAAGAGAAGTTGGGGATGACGGTTTTGATGCGTCTTCTATAGGGTTGGATTCATTGGCTTGAAGCCTGTAGATTGATTGCCGTTGCGGGTTCTGTTAGCAGACTCGCATTGCCACCCACGGCAGCTGTGTTGATGCTGATGGTTTGTTCTATCGAGCTTGACCAGTCGGTCCACCAATCAATGGGCTCCTGTAGGCGGGAGCCATGGTTTTTGGGGTGAAGCACATACAGATTGTTTTCGCCAGTGGGGCCTGGCAGAGTAAATATTCCCTCGCGTTCAGCCATCGCTTGGGCACCCATGGCCTTTAGGCTTTTTAGTATGGCATCGCTCGGGGCATTGCGCAGCAGCGCCAGCAGGGTGAGTGGGCCACCGGCTTTGGGGCCGGTGCCGGAAAGCCCGTGTCCGCCGAAGGGTTGTACGCCCACCATGGCCCCCACCATGTTTCGGTTCACATACACATTGCCCGCATTGTTGTTGGCAAGCCAATGGTCAATGTGTTGCTGTATTCTGGAATGTATGCCGAAAGTAAGCGCATAACCCAGTTCGCGTATGTCTGCGAGCGCCGCATCCATGGCTGTGCGCTTGCAGCGCAACACATGCAACACGGGTCCAAACACCTCCTGCGCCAAACCTTTCGGCGTGCCAATTTCGATGAGGGTGGGGACAATCGCGTTTGCAAGCCGCTGCGCTTGCTCCTGGTGTGCTGGGCATTGAAACACGGGCAGACCGCGACTGCGCATTTGACGTATGTATTGCTGGACGCGAATGGCTGCAGCTTGGTCTATCAGTGGCCCAACATCGGTTTGAAGATCTTCGGGTTTGCCCACTTGCAAGGCTTGCATGGCCCCTTTGAGCATGTGCAAGAGGGGGTGGGCGATGTCATCTTGCACCACCAATATCCGCAGTGCAGAACAGCGCTGACCCGCGCTGTCAAAAGCCGACAAGAGTACATCTTGCACCACTTGCTCCAGCAGCGCCGAGGAGTCTACGACCATCGCGTTTTGCCCACCTGTTTCGGCCACCAGGCGAACAGGCTGCCCATCTGGTGCGAGGTGTGTTGCAATACTTTTGCGAATGACCTCGGCCGTTTTTACGGACCCGGTGAACAACACGCCACTCACCAGTTTGTGGGCCACCAGCGCGGTGCCCACGGTGTTGCCTTCTCCATGCAATACCTGCAAAACCTGCGGCGCAATGCCGGCTTGCCACAGCAATTCAACGGCGCGCTTGGCAACGCGCGGGGTTTGCTCTGCTGGTTTGGCCACCACCGTGTTGCCCGCTGCCAAAGCAGCGCTCACCTGCCCCAAGAAAATGGCGAGTGGAAAATTCCATGGACTGATGCACACCACCACGCCCAAGGGGAGATGGGTGCTGTTGTGGAAGGTGTTGCGAACCTGGGCTGCGTAGAAATATAGAAAATCGATGGCCTCCATCACTTCAGCCACCGCATTGGCGCGGGTTTTTTTGGCTTCGTGCACCAGCAGGGCTGTGAATTCAAGCATGTTCTGCTGTAGCAGATGGGCTGCACGCTGCAGGCATTCGGCCCGCTGGGCTGGCGACTGGGCTCTCCAGTAAGCTCCAGCCTGGAACGCCACATCGATGGCATGTTGGGCGTCGGTCTGCGTATTGGGCTGGCAGGGCTTGGGTTGCTTATTGTGCAGCGCTTGATCGATGGTTTGCTGAACCCGTCTGCATGCAAGATTAAGACCCACCGCAGTTTGCCGGTGTGCAAGATGAAGTTGGTGAGGCAGAGGCAACTTGGGGTGCGGTTGGCCCGGGGATCGGCCCTGGGCCAGTATTTGGGTCAAAGGGTCTGCAACGGCCTGTTTTAGCGGTGTGTCTGGATTGTTCAGTTGGTTTACAAACGAGTTGTTGGCCCCATTTTCCAGCAGGCGCCTCACCAGGTAAGCCAACAGGTGCTGGTGCGGCCCCACGGGAGCATAGATGCGGCAGGCGTGGTTTTTTCCCGATGATTTTCCCTCTGCAATTAAGCCATCATAG
>DASUEF010000067.1:0-1026 GCA_036275215.1 Limnobacter sp.
ATCCACGCTGCACAAGTGTCTGCCGCCGACCTACCGAATACTTGGACACTTTTGGAAATCCGCTGCCCAATAGGATGTTTTGAGACAACGGTTGACCAATTCAGATCACAACTCGGCCAAACCATCAACCTCGGCGCAGCACACGGCCAGTCCTCACCCATTGGGGCATGCGCTTTTGGAAAACTTCATTTGGCGCTGGAAGAAGCATCTCCAAAAGACGTGATCAAAGGCATGAACGAAACGCTACCCCCAGAAGCGATTGACGCCAACGGGAGGCCCTTGCAATTTTCCCAGAGCAACACGGGCATTGGATATTCGCCCTTTGGAGAGGCACAAGACAGAATAAAAACCGGGATCTTGGAATGCAGGGACCCCCAGTGGCAGGGCAAGTGGGAACAGAGAAAGCGTATCCTTTCTATCGACGAGCGACGAATGGTGACGCTTGAAGAGGACGGCGCTTTGGCCATTTATTACCACCTGCCAAAGCCCTGATATTGAGCGATAACGCCAGAAGTGATGTAACTTTGTAGCTTGCACGTCAACCCAGCACTTCAAGGAAATCACCATGGCCATTTGGTTCGACCTGGACAAGGTCACCGACGAATCGTTTTTTGACAACGCCCCCATCCGCTTTGCGTACAGCATGCACCTGGACGCAACCGCCGACGAGGTGTGGGCTGGTTTGGTGGCAGACAAACCACTGGCCTGGTGCAAAGCACTGGATGGGCTTTACAGCAGCGCACGCCCGTTTGGTGTGGGCACCACCCGCAACATGGGGGCCAGCTTCAACCTCATTCAATTGCGTGAGCGCTTTTTTATTTGGGATGAAGCGCAGCGCCGCCACGCCTTTTATGTGGAACAGGCCAACGCGCCCACCTTCAAACAATTTGCGGAATACTACGAAGTGAGCCCCGCAGCACAGGGTTGCATTTTTGTTTGGAAGTTTGCCATGGTCGGCCGCACCGGCCTGGGCCTGCCACTCAGGCTCATCAGCCCGCTTGCCAAGCGGGCCCTCTTTGACGGCTT
>DASUEF010000068.1:0-1201 GCA_036275215.1 Limnobacter sp.
GTCATTTCGCCATCAATCGAGGTGGCCTCCAGCAGCATCAGCCGCAAAGCGCGGGGGTTGGATTGCGCAAAGGCATACAGCTTTTTCAGGATGCTGGCCAACTGCGTTTTGTACTCGGCCAGAGAGTTCACTTTCTCGGGGGAAAAATCGTCCCTCAGTGCGGTCGTCAAATCTTCAATGGCCGCATCCAGCACATGCTCCAGAATGTCCCGCTTGTTCTCAAAGTGGCGGTAAAACGTGCCGTGCCCAATCCCCAGGCGCTGCGCAATGTCGGCAATGGCGGTTTGGTGGTAACCCCGCTCAGAAAACTCCTCAAAGGCCGCCTCAATGATCTCGCTGCGGAGTTGGAGCTTTTGGCGCTGAGCGCGAGAAAGGCCAATGGCCTGCGCGGTGATGGTCATAAAGTTGACAACTCATTCCGTTATTGACAATATGTTCCGGCAAAGTATAGGCGCAACAGCACAAGCGGCACAAGCCGTGGCATTGCGTCACCCTGGAGACTGTATTGAACCCAACCACCTCGGCATGCCCAGCGCCCTGGCAACTTCAAGGCCATGGCTTGATTGTGCTGCTCAAAAGCGCCACGGCACGTGCCTTGGCCGACCCCGCCATTGAGCAGGCCATGGTGCCAGGTCTTCGCTCGCGCTTTGCCGTGTTGATGTTGGTCAATTACCAGCACTCCAACGTGGGGCCTTACCAAGAGTTGCTGTACATCCCCGGCAGCGCACAGTTTGATGGCCGCCGCCACCTCACCATCAGCAACATTTGGGTGTCCAGCCAAGCCAGTGTGGACAATGGTCGGCGCAACTGGGGCATACCCAAGCAACTGGCCAACTTCAGCTGGCAAACCCAACCCGATGGCGGTCAGCGCGTGCGTGTGGCGCATGCGGGCCAAACCCTCATCGACCTGCGTTACCAAGGCAAAGGTTGGGCCTGCCCAGTGCACACCGCCCTGGTGCCTGGTTTTATGCGCACCTTGGTGCAAAGCCTCGATGGGCAGCGGTATGTGTACACACCCAGCGCCAAAGGGCGCTGCAAATTGGCCAGCATTCAACAGCTGAGCACACCCTCGGCCCTGTTCCCCGCCATACAAACCGGCGATGTGGTGGCAGCCTTTGAGGCGAGCCAATTTCAAATGACCTTTCCCGTGGCGCATGTTCAAGCGAGGGCCCTTCTTCATGTCTGAGTTTCAATTCAAATT
>DASUEF010000069.1:0-15355 GCA_036275215.1 Limnobacter sp.
GACTTCGTTTTCCGCAACCATCTTCATTACATCTTGGGCGGTCGCCATTGAAACTCTCCTGGTACGTGAGGTGGATAGTGATCTAACAAATTTCTGACTGAAACGGGCTCTTCAGAACAAGCGAAACAATAGCACGTTCGGATGTGCTGGAAGCGTCGCAAATTAAGAATTCAGTCATTGACGTGACGTCTTAAAGCAAACACCGTACCAGCTTGTAATCACCCGTAAGATGGGCTTTTCAGCGCAATCCCCGAAAGTGTGCAAATAAAAATATGCACCATTTGCGTGCGTATTGCACCATCGCGGTGCGTCTCATTTGAGTACACAACTTCGATGCGTGCGTGTATTACAATAAACGCATTCGATGTTATAAAAACAAGGCTCACATCATGAAACCCTCTGTTGCCCATTTGCTTGAGCTGGCTCGGCAGCGCGCTGTTGAAAAAGACCTCAGCTACTTGGGCGCACTGACGCCACCCGAGGCGTGGCAACTCCTGAACGAAGATGAAAATGCGGTGTTAATCGATATTCGCACCCAAGCCGAAATGGATTGGGTGGGATGTGTCACATTTTCGGAAGACCGTTCATTCCACGTGGAATGGAGTACCTACCCCGATGGGACGCGCAACCCGACATTCATTGAGGACGTGCTTGCCCGAGTAGAAAAGCATCAGCCTGTGCTGTTTTTGTGCCGCAGCGGCGCACGCTCACACAATGCCGCAGCCCTGGCGGCCAAACATGGTTTTGAAGCCGCCATCAATGTGCTAGAAGGCTTTGAGGGCGACAAAGACGACAATCACCATCGCTCGAGCATGAATGGCTGGCGATTTCATGGCTTGCCCTGGGAACAACACTAGGAGATCCAGACTTTGCTGCCTAGCCAAAAGGCAAGCAAACAGCCCAGCACATGCGCACCCGCTTGAACGACTGCGAGCGATGGCTGTTCAGCCAGAAGTGCTGCGCCCTCGGCTGTGAATGCCGAAAATGTGGTGAGCCCACCGAGCACACCCGTCATCATGAACAGGCCCAGCGGGTGAGACTTCAGCCAGCTGGGGCCCACGGCTGCATACAGCAATCCAGCCAGAAAGCCGCCCAGCAGATTCACCGCCAAGGTACTAGCAGCAATGGGCAGCCAGGCGGGTTGCGGCAACAGCACACCCAGCACATACCGACCAGCACCACCCAAACCCGCACCCAAAAACACGGCCAACAAGGCGCCTGCGTTCAAGAGGCATCCTCCCAACGTGCCTTGGCAGAATCGTCGCTGTCGCGCGCCGACACCCATCGAGCACCGGTCGGGGTGTCTTCCTTTTTCCAAAAAGGCGCCTCGGTCTTGAGATAGTCCATGATGAATTCACACGCCAAAAATGCTTGCTGCCGGTGCTCACTGCTTGCGGCTGCCAACACAATCTGGTCTTCCGGGCTTAGTGGACCAACACGATGAATGATCATCGCCGAGGTGATCTGGAATCGTTGATCGGCCACAGCCAAAATGTTCTCCAGCGCTTTCTCAGTCATGCCTGGGTAGTGCTCCAAGGTCATGCTTTTTACAGCGCTGTTGTCATTCACATCCCGCACAGTGCCCACAAAACAGGCCACAGCACCAATATCGGGCAAGCCGCTGCGCATCCAAAGCAAGGCTTCGGACACATCAAAATCAGCCTCTTGCACCACCACCTTGCTTCGTTTCATTCAACCCCCCGTCACAGGCGGAAAATAGGCCACCTCACAGCCTGCAGACACCTCGGTGGCATCGTCAGCCATGTCGTGATTCACAGCCGCACGCACACGCCCAACCTCACTGACTGCTTTTGCAAATTGAGGGTTGTTTGCCCGGAGGTATGTGGTTAGTCCAGCCAGCGTGGCTGGTGCAAAATCAGCCTCTACTGCGATGCTGTCGCAGCCCATGTGCTCTTTGAGGCTTGCAAAAAAGCGCACCTTGATACTCATGCCATCAAATCCTGATAAGAAATGTACTTCACCCAATCACCGGGCTGTACAGCCTGCCCCACAGCCAAGCGAACTACACCAGTGGATTGATCCAAGGAGGTGAGCACCCCCGAACTTTGGTTACCAAACAGCGTGACCTCGCCATGCGTTGCACCATATTGTAGCGCGACGCGCAAAAACTCTTCCCGCCGGGAGTCAGGCTTCGTCCATGCGAATTGCGCGCGCACGGGCTGCGTGCATTTGCGCCAATCGACTTGCGCCAAGGCTCGCCCTTGGAGCATGGCTAAAAACGGTTTAACCACGAGCTGAAACGCCAATGCGCTGGACACCGGGTTGCCTGGCAGACCAAAAAACCAACACACCTGACCGTCGGCACGGGCGATTTGGCCAAAGGCCATGGGCTTGCCCGGCTTCATGGCAACCTTCCAGGATTGAAGAGTGCCCACGCGCTCAATGGCTGGCTTCACATGGTCTTCTTCCCCCACGGAAACACCACCAGAGCTGATGACCGCATCGCAGTGGGAGAGCGCTGTGAACGCATCGCAGGTGGCCTGTAGGTTGTCTGGCACGATGCCCAAGGATTCCACTTCCACCCCCATGGCCTTCAGCAACCCAACCCACACAAACTCGTTGGAGTTGTAAATCTTGCCTGGACCGAGTGGTTCACCGGGGTTTTGCAACTCACTGCCCGTCACAATCACGCCCACTTTGAGGCGCCTGCGCACAGGAACCCGAGCCACACCGATTGAAGCGGCAAGGCCCACGCGCACCGCATCCATCACAGCACCTGCATGCAACACCACCTGCCCCTGGGCGATGTCTTCGCCAGCACGGCGTATAAACTGACCAGGCTGGGGCACCACAGCGAAAGCCACCCCCCCATCATCCAATACCCTGGCGTCTTCTTGCATGACCACTGCATCGGCCCCGGCAGGAATTGGTGCGCCCGTGAATACGCGTGCCACAGTGCCCGGCTGCAATCCTTGCGGGCTGGCACCAGCGGGTATGCGTTGGGAAACAGGCAGCGCAACGCCCGCCTGGGAAAGGTCGTGGCAACGCACTGCATACCCATCCATGCCGCTGTTGTCATGCTGAGGCACGTTCAAAGCGGACACAAGGTCTGAGGCAAGCACCCGACCTTGGGCCTGGGCAATGGCCACGGTCTCGCAGTCGCTGACCGGCTGGGCGAGCGGCCAAATTTGGGCAATCAAATCATCCAGTGCAATCATTGAGGCTTGTTGATGAATCGGTTCATGATGAATTCTGCAATTGCTGGGGGATTGTTCAGCGGCAACCAAGGCAGGCTGCTGCAATCAATCTCAACATCGCAGGCCACCGCAATGATATTGGGATCTTGTGGATGCAACATGGGCTTGTTGTTGGCCTCACGCCAAATTTCGATTTTGGGAATGTTCGAGCGCTTAAAACCTTCAACAATGACCAAGTCACAGGGCGACAGCTTTAACATTTGCTCTTCCAGCGTGGGCTCTTCCTCGTCACGCAATTCGTGCATCAGTACCCAGCGTTTGTTCGCAGTGATCAATACCTCGTACGCACCGGCCTCCCGGTGACGGTAAGAGTCCTTCCCTGGGCGATCAATATCAAAATCATGATGGGCGTGTTTGATCACCGACACCTTGATCCCCTTTGAAATTAACAAGGGAAGCAATTGTTCGATGAGAGTGGTTTTACCCACACCGGAAAAACCGGCAAATCCAAATACATTGGGCACTTCAATTTCCTTCCGAGAGTTTTTTCTCCATCTGCAGCAATTGCTGAGCGGATTCTTTCAAAATATCGGCCGATGGCCTGGCCTTGCTGCGCAACACAATATCGAAACACGCCCCAATCATCGGGTTGTCTTCAGGAAGCACGGGACTTCGGGCCGTGAGATCACCACCATAGCGCTGTAGCAACATGCGCGAGACCGGCAAGCCAAGCCCTGTGCCCCGCCCCGCCTGCTTGGTGGTGTAAAACATTCGAAATATCAGCGGCAACTGCTCTGCCGGAATGGGCAAACCATTATTTTGCACACGAATACTGACAGCAGGCTGGCCATCGGGCAATTGCAAATCCCGAGTTTCAATCCACAAGGATGGCACTTGGGCAAGCGTATTTTGAGTGGCACCGGCCGAGGCCTCCAGTGCATGGGCCGCATTGATAAGCAAGTTCACCATCACTTGCTGAAGCTCAGTTTTGCTGATCTGCACAGTTTGGGTGGCGTCCAGCTTCAGTTCCACCTCAGCCCGCACCGACTCGATTTCAGCCTTGGCAAAAAGCAGGCTGTCGTGAATCACCTCGTTCACATCCAGGGCTTCGGTGTAAGAAGCATACTCATCAGGCCTGCAAAACTGTAACAACTTTTGAACAATGTTGCGCATTCGATGAATTTGTTCATCCAATAAGCGGAGGGTCTTGGTGCTGCCCGGATCATTCAATGTGATCCGGATCAAATCCAAGTGCCCCATCATCACAGCCAAGGGATTATTAAATTCGTGCGCGATGCCAGCGGTGAGTTGCCCCATCACGGCGAGCTTTTCTGATGCAAGCAATTGCTCGACCGCCTGATGCAGCTTTTGATTGGTGGCCTGCAAGTCTGCAGTGCGCTGGCGCACCCTCTCGTCCAATTCTGCATTCAAATTTTCCAACTCCAGCCTTCGATATTCCAGCTGGTCAAGCAGGGCATCAAAATGATCTGCCAAGTCAGCAAACTCATCTTGTCTGCGCAAGTCCCCCACCCGCGCGGCTGTGTCACCACCTTCCTGTCGGCTCATGATGTAGTTCATGCGACGCAGGGGATAAAAAATACCGGAGGCCAAACGAATCACCATGATGGCGCCCAGCAACATGGACCCCCCCACAGCCAGCAAGAACAGATAGAGCAACTGGGTTTTGATGTTGGCATAAGGTGCTTCTAGAAAACCCACATAAAACATGCCGATTCTCGCTCCCTCCGGGCTCAACAAAGGGGCATAGGCTGCCACATACCAATCGCTCACCACGAAGGCGCGCTCAAGCCAAATTTCCCCACGGCCCAACACGCTTTGCCTCACCTCCTCGGACACGCGGGTGCCCAAGGCCCTGGCAATGCCATCTGAACGCACCGTGGTGGCCACGCGCACATCCTCCACAAAAATGGTGGTGGTGCCGATTGAGCCTTCCAGCAATGTGTTGGGTGAGTAAATCAGGTCGTTGATTTGGTCAACCAAGGCGAGGTTGCCGTTGAGCAGCAGGCCGCCCTCCAGCGTGCCCAAAAACTCCCCCTGGTGGTACAAGGGCTGGAGCACTTGCACAACCAAACCACGATTCTCGATGCTTTTGGCCGAAGGTCGTGCTGCGCTGGTGGGCACAATCGGCTGCACCGCGCGGGCTGCCAGCGTATCAGAGATTTGATTCATCTCTGCCTCGGACATGAGCACCATGTGCACACCTTCTTGGCGCTCGGTCATCACCTTGAAAGTTTGGCTGTCCAACATGTAAGGCAAACGACTCGGATGAGCACTGCGAACCATGCCAGTGGAACTCACCAAACGTAGATACGCCAGCCCCAGTCTTTCTGCTTGAATGCCCAGCTCCGTGGAATCCAATTTGCCACCATTGCGGCCAAGAACATTGCGCAGGTAAGCACTTTCCGCCCACGACCGCAGGGCATCGCGCTTGTCCATTTTCAAATCTGTGAATTTTTGCTGCGCCAACACCAAATCGCTGCGCACCTTGGAGATCAGAATTTTGTTGTAGGCGGCCTGACCTGCCGACCACACCAGCATGGCCACCACAGGCACCAGCACAAGCAGCGGTATACACGCCGTGATCACCAGCTTGGTTTTGACCGTCCAATGGGAGGGCCAGAAGTGCCCCCGCGACGGAAAAGGACGCTGGTCTACTCTTGGCTCCACGCCAGGCACTTTCTTTCCAGGGTTTTACGAGACACCCCAAGTCTGCGCGCCGCCTCAGATTTATTGCCACTGCAGGCATTGAGCACTTTCAGAATGTGATTTTTTTCGATCTGCTCCAGCGACTCGTCGGCGTGATTCTGTCCTTCTTCATCCATCGCCTGCTTTTCATCCAAATCCAAATTCAAGGGCAAATCTTCTTTGGGGAAATAACCCAGAATCAGTGAACGTTCAATGAAGTTGCGCAATTCCCGCACGTTGCCCGGCCACTCATAGGCCTGCAACCGAGCAAGCATGTCTGGGCTGATTGCGATGGGCTCGAGCCGCAACTTGCGAGAAAACACACCCATGAAATAATTGGCCAAAAGCTCCACATCCTCTGGCCGCGAGCGCAAGGGGGGCATTTCAACAGGCAACACCTGAAGGCGGTAATACAGGTCTTGGCGGAAGCGCCCTCGCTTCACCTCCACATCCAGATTGACGTTGGTGGCCGCAACGATACGCACATCCACATCCACCTCCCGATTACTGCCCACCGGGCGAATGCGGCGATCTTCTAAAACCCTCAGTAATTTGGTCTGCATGCTCAGCGGCAACTCGCCAATTTCGTCCAGGAAAAGGGTGCCGCCTTGGGCGTAGTAAAACAAACCTTGATGGGTTTCGGTGGCGCCCGTGAAAGCGCCTTTGGTGTGACCGAACAATTCGCTTTCAATCAACTCCGGCGAAATCGCACCGCAGTTGATGGGGACAAAGGGGCGGTCGCTGCGCATGCTCATGCCGTGGATGGTGCGGGCAAGCACCTCTTTGCCCGAGCCCGACTCCCCAGTAAGCAACACGGTGGAATCGGTGGGGGCAATTTTGGCCACCAACCTGCGCAATTGCCGAATCATCGGGCTTTCGCCAACCATCACTTGCTCGTTTTGCTGGAGATTGGACACCGCCCGTTTGAGTACGAAGTTCTCACGTTTTAAGCGGTTTTGATCTGCTGCACGATCCAGGGCGTACCACAGTTGATCAATGCGAAAAGGTTTTTGCAAGAAATCTTGGGCACCTGCCCTTAGAGCGCCAATCGCCGTGTCCATGTCCGCGTAGCCGGTGATCAGGATCACATCGCCCTCATAACCACCCTGCCGGAGTTCGCTCAGCCATTGCAAGCCATTTTTGCCGGGCAAGCTGATGTCCAACACAATCGTGTTGTAATCATGCTGGTCAAAAAGGGTCTGGGCCATCTCAACCGAGCTGGCGGTGTCCACCCGGGCAAAGCGAGTCTCAAGCGCTTTTTCTAGAAAATGGCGCATGCCCGGCTCATCGTCTACCGCAAGTGCGGACAAACCCTTGCGAGGTGGCGTCTCTCTGGCCGGTTTGGCGACAGACTTCAGGGGGGCATCAAGGTAGTCTGTGGGCTGGCTCAACGTGAAGCGTCTCTGAACGTCTTAAACACTTTATTGTTGACCAGATCGAGGTAAGCCGCAAGGCAGGGAAACCCTATCGAAAAAGGGCCCCTACCCTGTACGAACCTCACAGCCCGGTGTGTTGAGCAATGAAAGATTTAACCTGTGCCACATCGATGGGCATGTTCACAACCCGCTGCGGCAAAGATTCAATGCCGGAGAAAGCCTGTGGTACGGGTGGAGTTTGCCCGGTTGCTTCCACAATGGTGTCGGCAAACTTCACGGCCAGCGCCGTTTCCAGCACCACCATGGGCACGCCAGGCTCCACGTGATCACGCGCCACCTTCACCGCGTCGGCGGTGTGGGTGTCAATCAGTGTGCCTGTGCGCTTGTACACTTCGGCAATCGTAGCCAGGCGGTTGGCGTGGCCGGATGAACCCGAGACAAAGCCGTAGACCGCTTCAATTTTTTTAAAGCGCCTGTCTGAAGAAAGGTCAAACTGCCCCTTGGCGGCAAGCTCGTCCCACAAAGCCTTGAGGGCTTTTGGATCTCTTCCCACCAAATCGTACACAAAGCGCTCGAAGTTGGAGGCTTTGGAAATGTCCATGGATGGACTGGAAGTGATGTAGGTCTCCGAAGATTTGCGAGGACGGTACACACCCGTGCGGAAAAACTCATCCAGCACATTGTTCTCGTTGGTCGCCACCACCAGCTTGCGAATGGGCAACCCCATTTGGCGGGCAATGTGCCCAGCCAGCACGTTCCCGAAGTTGCCAGATGGCACAGCAAAACTCACTGGATCACCGACCTTGGCGGCCGTGCGGAGGTAGGCATTGAAGTAATACACCACCTGGGCAGAAATACGCCCCCAGTTGATGGAGTTCACGGTGCCGATTTTTTGGCGACTCTTGAACGGAAGGTCTTCACTGACGGCCTTCACAATGTCTTGGCAGTCGTCGAACAAACCTTCAATGGCGATGTTAAAAATGTTCGGATCTTGAAGGCTGTACATTTGGGCGCGCTGGAATGCACTCATTTTGCCGGCAGGGCTCAACATAAACACCCGCACGCCCTTTTTGCCACGCATGGCGTACTCCGCAGCAGAGCCAGTGTCTCCGCTGGTGGCACCCAATATATTGAGCTCTTGCCCAACCCGCCCCAGCTGGTACTCAAACAAATTGCCCAGCAGTTGCATGGCCATGTCTTTGAAAGCCAAGGTGGGGCCATTGGACAGCTCCAGCACTTTCATGCCATCGAAGAGTTCCCGCACAGGGGTGATCTCATCTGTGCCATACACAGCTTTGGTGTATGTTTTGGCGGTGAGCGCCTTCAGGTCTGCCTCGGGAATATCGGTCGCGTATGGGCGCAGCACCTCAAAAGCCAATTGGGCATAGCTGAGGGTTTTCCACCTCTCCAACACATGCAGGGCAACCTGTGGGTAGAACTCAGGCACGGCCAAACCACCATCTGGCGCAAGGCCTTCCAATAAAATCTCGGAAAAGTCTTGGGGCTGCATGCCCCCTCGGCTGCTGAAGTATTTCATTTCAGCTCAGGTCCTCTACGCGAATTCGGGTCAGCGGGCCATGTACACTGGCCAGCGCTTCAATTTTCTCAATCGCCTTGTTCACATCGCCTTCCACGCAGCGGTGAGTAAGTAGCACGATTTCAGCGGTTTGCTGCTCGGCGGTGGCTTGTCGCTGAATCATGGCCTCAATAGAAATTTGGTGATCGGCCAGCAAACGGGTCACTTCAGCCAACACCCCAGGCTTGTCGTCCACGGCCAGGCGCAAATAATACGCAGTCACCACCTTGGCGACTGGCAGCACGTCCACAGGCTGGATGCCTTCGTTTTGGAAAGCGAGCACAGGCACCCGGCTTGCCAATGGGGCCTGGCTTGCACGGGCAATTTCGATGAGGTCGGCCACCACGGCCGAAGCGGTGGGCAGACTGCCCGCACCTGCACCGTAATACAGGGTTGGGCCCACTGCATTGGCTTTCACCAGCACTGCGTTCATCACGCCTTCCACGTTGGCGATCAGGCGCTTGGCAGGAATCAGCGTGGGATGCACGCGCAACTCCACACCCTGCGCGGTTTTGCGAGCAATGCCAAGCAACTTCACCCGGTACCCCAGTTGCTCAGCAAACTGGATGTCTTCTTTGGTGAGCTTGGTGATGCCTTCAACGTAGGCCTTCTCGAACTGGACAGGAATGCCAAACGCCAGGGAACTCAGCAAAGTGATTTTGTGGGCGGCATCAATGCCTTCGATGTCGAAGGTGGGATCGGCCTCAGCGTAGCCCAAGGCCTGAGCCTGGGCCAGCACGTCTGCAAAAGGCAGACCTTTGTCGCGCATTTCAGAAAGAATAAAGTTGCAGGTGCCATTGATGATGCCGGCCACATACTCAATCTGGTTGGCGGCCAAGCCCTCTTTGATGGCCTTGATGACTGGAATACCACCAGCCACGGCCGCCTCGAAGGCGACCATCACTTGTTTGGCCTGTGCGGCGGCAAATATTTCATCCCCATGCACGGCGAGCAAGGCTTTGTTGGCCGTGACCACATGCTTGCCAGCTTCAATCGCGGCCAGCACCAATTGCTTGGCCACAGTGTAGCCCCCAATCAGCTCCACCACCACGTCCACGTCGTCGCGCTTCACCACCTCAAAGCCATCACTGCTCACATGCACATCGGCACCAGCCAGTTCGCGGGCGCGCTCGGTGTTCAGGTCGGCAATGGCAGTGATGCGAATGGGAAAGCCCACACGACGCTCAATTTCTGCTGCATTGGTTTTCAGCACGTTGACCGTGCCAGATCCGACTGTGCCCACGCCTACAAGGGCCACGCGAAGAGGTTTGTTCATTTGTAAATCAGCCAAGGTGTTGTTTTCGGTAACTTTCCAGGAAACGTGCAATTCTACCCATTGCATCGGTCAAATCGTCGGTGTTGGGCAGGAAAACCACCCGGAAATGATCGGGTTGTGGCCAATTGAAGCCCGTGCCTTGCACCACCAACACTTTTTCGGCTTCCAACAGCTCAAGAATAAACCGCTGGTCATTTTTAATGGGGTAAAGCTTGGGATCCAGCCTAGGGAACAGGTACAAAGCCGCCTTCGGCTTGACGCATGTAACCCCTGGGATGGAAGTCATCAAATCGTAAGCCAGATCGCGCTGACGGGTTAAACGCCCGCCAGGTCCGACCAGATCGTTGATGCTTTGGTAGCCGCCCAATGAGGTTTGAATGGCATATTGGCCCGGCACGTTGGCACATAGGCGCATGGAGGCCATGATGCCCAGGCCGTCGATGTAATCGGTGGCGTGGCGCTTGTCCCCTGAAATGACCATCCAGCCTGCCCTGTAACCACAAGCACGGTAGTTTTTGGACAAACCGTTCATGGTGATGAACAGCACATCATCGGCCAGCGAGGCGATGGACGTGTGTTCTACACCGTCAAACAACATTTTGTCGTAAATTTCATCGGCGAAAATAATGAGCTGATGCTCACGCGCGATTTGAACCAACTCCTGCAACACCTCCACCGGATACAGCGCACCCGTGGGGTTGTTGGGGTTGATGATGACCATTGCCTTGGTCTTTTCGTTGATCAGGCTGCGCAGGTGTTTGGTGTCGGGGTACCAATCGGATTGCTCATCGCACAGGTAGTGGCGGGGGGTGCCGCCGGAAATGCTGATGGCGGCGGTCCACAGGGGGTAATCCGGAGCAGGCACCAACACCTCATCGCCATTGTTGAGCAGCCCCTGCATGCTCATCACGATCAGCTCAGACACGCCATTGCCGACAATGATGTCGTCCAGCGTGACTCCCTTGATGTTCTTTTGCTGGGTGTAATGCATGATGGCCTTGCGCGCAGCAAACAAACCTTTGCTATCGCTGTAGCCTGAAGCATCACCCAGGTTGCGAATCACATCTTGCCGAACCTCATCAGGTGCCTCAAAGCCAAAGGGCGCGAGGTTGCCGATGTTAAGCTTCAGGATGCGATGCCCTTCCTCTTCCAACTGGCGCGCTCGCTGCATCACCGGACCGCGGATGTCGTAGCAAACATTGGCCAATTTGGCAGACTTGAGGATGGGTTTCATAATGACCTGTGAGTGGATTGTTGTGATGAATTATTTTGCGCCGGGCAAAGTCTTATAATTTAACCGTTTAGGCCCCACCGTGCCAAGGTGTGGTCCCGTGCTGGAGCGCATTTCGAATGAAATTTCAACCCGAGGCTTTGGATAGCCAGTTCATTGTTCAACGCTATGACGAAGATGGCGTGGTCATCAGTGGCTTTATTCATCGGCAAAGTGTGGTGTTTGGCAGCAATCTGCCCCCCTCGCCCTGGGCCGCCAACGCCAGAGAAGGCCTCACTCTGCCCCAGGTTGAAGCCCTGCACGCCCAGTGCCCGGCGAGTATGGAGGTGCTGCTGATTGGCACTGGCCCAAGACAGGTATTTCCGGGGGTGGACATTCGGAAATTTTTTGTAAGCCGCAAATGCCCCGTGGAATACATGGACACGCAAGCTGCCTGCCGAACATACAACATCCTGGTGGGCGAAGGTCGCCAGGTGGTTGCTGCATTGCTGATTTAAGGCCCAGACCATGACCGCTTATGCCGCAGCACTTGTACTGTCGGGGGTAGTGCTCAACGCCCTGGCTCAATTTTTTCTCAAAATGGCCACCAACAAAGTGGGGGTGATTGAGGCATCCAGTGCGCTCAGCCTGTCGGCCATGTCGGCATTGTTTCTACAGTGGCCAATGATTCTCGGCTTGTTTTGCTACGGTTTTTCCCTGCTCATTTGGTTGATGGCGCTCTCCCGAGTAGATGTTACCCTAGCCTACCCCATGCTCGCCATTGGTTACGTGATCAATGCATTGGCCGCCCAACATTTTCTGAACGAGCCTGTCAGCTTGCAACGCTGGATCGCAATTGGCGTGATTATCATTGGTGTTGCCCTGCTGGCCCGATCATAAGTGCGCAAGACTGTCGCAACTTGATCAAGCCATGAAAAGCCATGGTTATACTGACATGATTGAATTTAATAGATGCAAGAAGGAGCCGCCAAGGTGACAGTTGAATTGAACAGCGTCATTCCCGACTTCACTGCCCCATGCACAGGAAAAGAATTCAAGCTTTCGGACCTGCTGGGCAAACGTGTTGTCATCTATTTTTACCCCAAAGACAACACACCAGGCTGCACCACTGAAGGGCAAAACTTCAGTGAACTCCACCCCCAATTTTTAAAGGCAGATTGCGCAGTGTTTGGTGTGTCCCGGGACTCATTGCGATCACACGAAAGTTTCAAAGCAAAAATGGAATTTCCCTTTGAACTCATCTCCGACCCGGACGAAAAGGTTTGTAATATTTTTGGCGTGATGAAGACCAAAAACATGTACGGCAAACAAGTCGTTGGGGTTGATAGAAGTACCTTTGTAATCAACAAGAAAGGTGCCCTGGTGCAGGAATGGAGGGGCGTGAAGGTGCCGGGTCACGCACAGGCGGTGCTTGACTTTGTTCAAACAATGACGGACTAATAGCACATGGGCGCAGGCGTGACGACCCTGCGCAATTTTTGAGTTTCCCCAACTTCTGATCGTTGACATGCCTCTGCCCAAAGAACCCAGCAAACTCGCCACCACCCTGAACGACATCCCCCCCATACCCGCCCCCAAAGGCAAAAAAACAGGCCCGAAAAAGCTGGCAAATTCCAGCACGACGCTTACAACTGGAAAAGCATCGCTGGTGTTGGCAAGCAACAATACGATCACAGCCCGACACGATCAAACCGACGCCCCTCGCTCTGCAAGTACTGCAAACGGCAGCAAAGCCAAAAAAGCGCCGACCATTGCCCGCACCAAACGGCAGGTGAAAGACACGGGCAGGAAAATTTTTGTGCTTGACACCAATGTGTTGATGCACGACCCCACCTCCCTCTTCCGCTTTGAAGAGCACGACGTGTTTTTGCCGCTGATCACCCTGGAAGAACTGGACAATCACAAAAAAGGCATGTCTGAAGTGGCTCGGCACGCACGCCAGGTGAGCCGTTCACTGGACGCCTTGATGGAGAACATCGAGGACATTGAAAAAGGCGTTGCACTGAACCGCCTGGGCAATGCAGATGCCATGGGGCGCTTGCTGGTGCAAACCACGGAACTCACAGCCGAACTGCCGAAAACCCTGCCCGTGGGCAAGGCCGACAACCAAATTCTCGGCGTGGTATTTGCACTGGCCAAGCAACATCCAGACAAAGAAGTCGCGTTGGTGTCCAAAGACATCAACATGCGCATCAAGGCGCGCGCACTGGGTCTGCTGGCAGAAGATTACTTCAATGACCAAGTGCTTGAAGACCGCGACCTGTTGTATTCGGGCTTTCAAGAACTGCCTGCCGATTTTTGGGAAAAAAACAGCAAAGGC
Source organism: Limnobacter sp. (assembly GCA_036275215.1). GTDB lineage: Bacteria > Pseudomonadota > Gammaproteobacteria > Burkholderiales > Burkholderiaceae_B > Limnobacter. The sequence goes on from DASUEF010000069.1 coordinate 13,644, forward strand.
ATTGAGAGCTGGCAGCAGGGTGGCAGCACCTTCTATCGAATCAGCGGCCCATCCGTGAAAGACATGATGGTGAACCAGTTTGTTTATTGCGAAACTGGTATTCCCTTGATTGCTCAAGTGCTTGAAGTGAGTGGCCGCACCGCTGTGCTTAAAACCTTGCGGGATTTCAGCCACAATAAAAACAGCGTGTGGGGCATCACCGCGCGCAATCGCGAACAAAACTTCGCGCTCAACCTCTTGATGAACCCAGAGTGTGACTTTGTGACTTTGCTTGGCCAAGCTGGCACCGGTAAAACACTACTCGCGCTGGCTGCAGGTCTGTCCCAAGTGTTGGAGAGCAAGCAATACTCTGAGATTATCGTGACCCGGGCCACCGTGCCCGTGGGCGAAGACATCGGGTTTTTGCCCGGCACCGAGGAAGAAAAAATGGCACCTTGGATGGGCGCCTTTGAAGACAACCTCGAAGTGCTCAACAAACCAGACCCCAGCAGTGGGGAATGGGGGCGCTCGGCCACCACCGATTTGATCAAGACCAAAATTCGCATCAAATCCATGAACTTCATGCGTGGGCGCACCTTCATCAACAAATTCCTCATCATCGACGAAGCGCAAAACCTCTCGCCCAAACAAATGAAAACCCTGATCACCCGCGCCGGGCCTGGCACCAAGGTGATCTGCCTAGGCAACCTGGCGCAAATTGATACCCCCTACCTCACGGAAGGTTCTTCAGGACTCACTTATGTGGTCGACCGGTTCAAAGGCTGGCCACATGCGGGACACATCACCTTGCAGCGCGGGGAACGTTCGCGGTTGGCGGACTTCGCTTCCGACAGCCTGTGATGCATTGAGGGTGCCAGGCGGGCTGCAGCTCGCCTGCACGGCTCACGGCGGACGGGGCTGACCTTCGCTTTGTTGCTTGCGCCTGAAGCGCACCGGGGCCATGCCCCAAGGCGTGCGCCAATCTGTTTCTCCCTCCCTGAGCCTGGCCACGCGTATGGCTGGTGCGTCTTCATAGACCCGTGGTGTGAGCCTGTTGGCCTTGGATCAGCCCGTTTATCCCTTCTTGCCCCTGGCCAGGGGGCATGCAAAGCGAAAGTGTCGCTGTTGCATCCGGTCCGTCTTGTCGCCAAGCAAAGCTTGTCGACCGCGCCGTTCCGGCCCCTGGCTGTGGGTCAAGCCGGGCGGGCTGCCCTGAATCGGCCAGCCAGGCATCACAACCGCGGGTCTTGCGCCGCACCGGGCCCAGGCCGGTGCAGAGGGCTTGGTGCGAGCATCGAGAAAACCTGCCCTTGCGTGCCGCAAAGGACCGGTGCCACCGCACCGCAGGGGCGTGGCAGGGGCCGAGCCCGACCGCGCAGTTTTGTCGGGGCGGACCCAGGGCATTCAGGCCCAGCAAGGGATCAACAGGTTTTCAGCGAGAAACTAGCCTCTGCTCGGCCTGTGGCCAGAAAAGTAGCTCGGCCTGTGGCCAGAAAAGAGGCTCTGCCTGTGGCCAGTAAAAAGGCGCGGCTTGTGGCCAGAAAAGAGGCTCTGCCTGCGGCCATAGATGTGGCTTAGCCTTCCATCGAACTCCACAAGGCTGTCCAAATGCGCTGCCCCGCTTTGTCCACTTCATCGACAGCGCTCAAAAAGCGGTTGCGCGCATCGGTGTCTACCCACTGCTCCGGCAAAAAGGGGTCGTACACCACATGTTTGATGGCGGCGCCGCCCAA
>DASUEF010000070.1:0-1007 GCA_036275215.1 Limnobacter sp.
AGCCCTGTTGCAAGTGGTTTTGGTTTCATGGCCCAGTTAAATGGTGGTCGTTCAAAGGAGCTTGTGATTGCCACGCGCGGCACTGTAACCGGGTCGGATTGGGGCACCGACCTTAACGCCACGCTTGCCACTGGTCCCACAGGGCATGCGGTGCACAAAGGTTTCTGCACCACCTTCAAAAGCTATGTTCAGCAGCTCAAAGAATTCATCAGGCTTCAAAACCTGGGCTTTACACCCACGGCGGTGCATTGCATGGGCCACAGCCTGGGCGGAGCGCTGGCCAACCTCAACGCGGCCGCATGCGCCGAGCTGGGTTTAAACGCCTACCTTTACACGGTGGCCGCGCCCCGGGTTGGGCTGGTGCCATATGCCGAGCACCTGAGCAAGAAGATGAATGCCAAGCACGTGCACCGGGTGGCCAACGAGGCCGACGTGGTCACCATGGTTCCCTGCTACCCCTTTGTGCACTCGCCCTATGTGCATGGCACCTACCTGCTCGATGGGGGCTGGTTAAAAATAAACCCACTGCAGCACGCGCTTGGCCATGGGTACAGCAGCATGGTCGACACCAGCTGGAAGCAAATGCAGAGCCTCACCCAAGGCAAGCAGCAGCAACTGGAGAATTCCCTGTACCCCGCCCATGACAAAGAGGCCGGATATTTTGAGCAAATCATCAAAACGCCCGGCGCCATGTTAAGTGGGCGCACGCTCAAGTTGATCAACAAAGCCGTTCACGACATGCTGAGCCGCCTGGGCGCACAAAGCCTGCTTAGTGTGAGCCACTACGGCACTGGCGGATTCACCGTGCTGGATCAAATGGCCGAGATACTGGCTCGCTACGCCCAAGCTGGTCACAAACAAGCCAAAGAGGTGGCCGGCATGCTCAACGCCGTGATGGCCTACCTGGGCCGTTCGGTGGCCACCGTGGCTGATGCGTCGGCGGCCACCATTCGCTGGGTGTTCGGGCTGCTGCACCAGTCCATCAACGCCATGGCCAGGCAGGCCAT
>DASUEF010000071.1:0-31398 GCA_036275215.1 Limnobacter sp.
ACAACACACCAGGACAACTTTGAGCAACGCGGGCTTGGCGGCTCACCAACCACACATTACAGGTTAGAACATCACCATGTTTGGGTTTCTACGAAGCTATTTATCCAATGATTTGGCCATCGATTTGGGCACGGCCAACACGCTGATTTACGCCCGCACCAAGGGCATTGTGCTCGATGAGCCCTCGGTGGTTGCAATCCGTCAGGAAGGCGGCCCCAACGGCAAAAAGACCATCACAGCTGTGGGCTTGGAAGCCAAGCAGATGCTCGGCAAGGTGCCCGGCAACATTGAGGCCATTCGCCCCATGAAAGACGGCGTGATCGCCGATTTCACCGTGACTGAGCAAATGCTCAAGCAGTTCATCAAGATGGTTCACGAGAGCCGTCTGTTCTCGCCCAGCCCACGCATTATCATTTGCGTGCCCTGTGGCTCCACACAGGTTGAACGTCGTGCCATTCGCGAAAGTGCGCTGGGCGCTGGTGCATCGCAGGTGTACTTGATTGAAGAACCCATGGCGGCAGCCATTGGCGCGGGCTTGCCTGTTTCTGAGGCATCTGGCTCGATGGTAGTAGACATCGGTGGTGGCACCACCGAAGTGGGCATCATCTCCCTGGGCGGCATGGTGTACGCTGGCAGCGTGCGAGTGGGCGGCGACAAATTTGACGAAGCCATCATCAGCTACATTCGCCGCAATTACGGCATGATGATCGGCGAACCCACTGCGGAAGCCATCAAAAAACAAATTGGCTCGGCATTCCCTGGCTCGGAAGTGAAAGACATGGAAGTGACTGGCCGCAATTTGTCGGAAGGTATTCCACGCCGCTTCACCATCTCTTCCAATGAAATTCTAGAAGCCCTCACCGAGCCGCTGAATGCGATTGTTTCAGCCGTGAAATCTGCACTGGAGCAAACCCCACCTGAACTGGGTGCCGACATTGCAGAGCGCGGCATGATGTTGACAGGTGGCGGCGCACTGCTACGCGACCTGGACCGCCTGCTGATGGAAGAAACTGGCTTGCCAGTGCATGTGGCTGAAGACCCTCTGACCTGCGTGGTACGCGGTTGCGGCTTGGCACTGGAGCGCATGGACAAACTGGGCACCATTTTTACCAGCGAGTAAACACAAGCCCCTTCGGGGGCGATGCATGGAACACCGAGGCGGCCCGACACTTCCCGCGATGCGGGCCAAATCTTTTTTAAAAGCCTATGGAGTACACCCCGCCACCACTGTTCAAACAAGGCCCGTCGGCTCGCGTCCGGCTGTTCTTTTTTGTGGCATTGTCGGTGGGTCTGCTGTTTGTGGATGCCCGTTATGGTGCCATGGAGGTGGTGCGGCAGGTGGTGGGCACGGCACTCTACCCGCTTCAACGCATCGCAAACTTCCCGGTTGAACTGGGGGCGAAGGCCTCAGAGTACCTAACCACCCTGGAGTCTCTCAAACAAGAGAACGACGAGCTCACCAAAACACAGCTGGCGGACAAACAGCGATTGCATGAATTGCAAACCTTGAAGGCCGAGAACGAAAAGCTGCGCAAGCTGTTGAACGTGGGTTCGACCCTTCAAGTCAAGCGCTCCATCTTGAGCGAAATTGTGAGCGATGCGCGTGACCCGTTCTCCCGAAAAATCATCATTGGCAAGGGCCTCATCCAAGGGGTGAAAGAGGGTCAGCCCGTGATTGATGAACTGGGCCTGCTGGGCCAGGTCACCCGAGTATTTCCAAGCCGAGCCGAGGTGTCTCTCATCACTGACAAAGAACAGATCATTCCGGTGGAGAGCTTGCGCAACGGTTTGCGCAGTGTGGCCTACGGCGGTCTGGACGGAGGCCTGATGGAACTTCGGTTCATGGCAGCCAACGCAGACATTGAAGAAAACGACCTGCTGGTGACGTCTGGCCTGGATGGGGTGTACCCCCGAGGAATCCCGGTTGCACGGGTGATTCGCGTGGAGAGAAATTCTCGCTATGCGTTTGCCAGTATTTTTTGCGAGCCGATTGCCGGCGTTGAGCGACATCGCTTTGTGCTGGTGCTGGACACGTTCCGAGAGGAATTGACAGCCTCCGAACCGGGCAGTTCGACACAAGGGGGCTCACGTGGCAATTAATCCAGTTGGTGCATCCGAAATTCTTCGCCCAGCCAGCCCATGGTTCATGGCGGTGTCGCTGTTCGCCGCGCTGTTGTTGAAGTTTATCCCCGTGGATCGCAGTTGGATCACACCCGACTTTCTTGCGCTGGTGCTGGTGTTTTGGAATATTCGTCAACCCCGCCGCATCGGCATTGGTGCGGCCTGGTGCTTTGGCGCAGCGGTGGATGTGCATTCGGCCAGCGTGTTTGGCGAGCACGCACTGGCGTACACCTTGCTCTCTTATTTTGCGATCACAATCCATCGACGGGTGTTGTGGTTTTCTCCGCTCATGCAAGCAGCCCATATTTTCCCCTTGTTGCTGGCGGCGCAGGCCATCACTGTGACCATTCGTGTGATGTTTGGCGGCGATTTTCCTGGCCCCTTGATTTTTTTCGAGAGTGCGCTCACGGCTGCACTATGGCCTTTGGCGCAGTTCCTGTTGCTGGCCCCTCAAAAATTGCCTGAAAACCGAGACGACGACCGCCCGATATGACCGAGTTCAACCACCCAGAACAATCGCTCAAACAGTTCCGGTTCCGGCTGTTTCTAGCGGGTCTGTTCGTGGTTTTTCTGTTCATGATCCTCGTGGCGCGGCTCCTGTGGCTGCAGGTGATCAGTTACGACAAATACCAATCCAAAGCCGAAGACAACCGAATCACGATTGTGCCCCTCGTCCCCAACCGCGGGCTCATCATGGACCGCAATGGCGTGGTGTTGGCCAACAACTACTCGGCCTACACCCTGGAGATCACCCCGTCCAAAATTGACAATCTGGACAAGCTGATTGACGAGCTGGGTAAAATTGTGGAGATCTCCTCACTGGACCGACGGCGATTCAAAAAGCTTCGCTTTGAATCCAAACGCTTTGAGTCTATTCCGATTCGCACCCGGCTCACCGATGAAGAGGTGGCGCGCTTTGCCGTGCAAAGCTTCCGTTTCCCGGGGGTAGAAATCCGCGCACGCCTATTTAGGCAATACCCTTACGGTCCTTTTGCAGCGCACATGCTGGGCTATATTGGTCGAATCTCAGCCAAGGACCAGGAGCGTATTGAAGAGCAAGGGGAAGAAACCAACTACCGTGGCACGGTTTACATTGGCAAAGACGGTCTGGAGAAACGCTACGAATCCCAGTTGCATGGAAAAACAGGGTTTGAGGAAGTAGAGACCTCGGCTGGAGGCCGTGCGGTGCGCGTGTTGTCCCGCTCCCCGGCCGTGCCTGGGGAGAACTTGATGCTCTCGATCGACATACGCCTGCAAGAAGCCGCCGAACAAGCCTTGGAAGGCAAACGTGGCGCACTGGTCGCGATCGACCCCCGCAATGGCGATGTATTGGCCATGGTGAGTGCACCCTCTTTCGACCCCAATCTGTTCGTGGAGGGGATCGACTCCGAAAACTGGAAAGCCTTGAATGAGAGCATCGACCGCCCTCTATTGAACCGCCCACTGACAGGCACCTACCCGCCGGGATCCACCTTCAAGCCATTCATGGCCATGGCTGCGCTGGACCGGGGATTCCGAACGGCTTCCCAGGTGTTGCGAGATCCCGGTTATTTCGATTTCGGTGCACGGCGATTCATGGACGATAAGATCGGTGGGCATGGCCTGGTGGACATGTACAAATCCATCGCAGAATCCTGCAACACCTACTACTATTTGCTGGGCAGCGAGATGGGTATCGACATCATCTCCGAATTCATGGCCCAGTTTGGCTTTGGATCGCCCACAGGCATTGACCTGGATGGTGAACGCTCTGGGGTGCTGCCTTCCAGGGATTGGAAGGCCAAAGCATTCCGCACCGCCGAAACCCGGCGCTGGTATTCTGGCGAAACCATCTCCGTGGCCATTGGCCAGGGGTACAACAATTACACCCCTTTGCAACTTGCACACGCCACTGCGGTGCTGGCCAGCGGGGGCGTGAAAGCCACGCCGCGCCTGGTGAGGGCATTCCAGAACCCGGTGACGGGCGAAGTCATTGAAAAACCGTTGGAAGCGTTCAGCCAGCTGAACCTGAAACCCGAGCATGTGGAATCGGTGAAAAAAGGCATGCACGGGGCAGTGCTGGAGGGCACCGCCCGCCTGGTTTTCCAAAATGTGAAGTATCCAGTGGCGGGTAAAACAGGCACTGCGCAGGTGTTTGGTCTTAAACAGGGGGAGCGCTACAAAGACCGTGCAGAGGCGGCCGAACGCCTGAGAGACCACGGATGGTTTATTGCGTTTTCTCCGATTGATCAACCCCGGATCGCCTTGGCTGCCATTGTTGAGAACGCTGGTTTTGGTAGTCAATCTGCGGCACCCGCCATCAAGAAAGTGCTGGACGAATACTGGGCTTTGCAAGCCCAGGACAATCCACCCCTGGTGCTGCCAGCGCCCATGATGAACACCGAGGGAGCCACACCATGAACCGCACCATGCAGAGAGAACCCATCTGGCCGAGGGTACGGCCATTCGTGATGGTGTTTGATCCAGTTTTGAGCGCCATTCTTGCGAGTCTTGTGATTTTTGCACTGATCACCCAATTTAGCGCTGCCTATGATTTCGAGGGACGCTTCGCCGATCACAGCCGCAATCTGTTCATCGCGTTTCTCGTGATGTGGGTAACCGCCAACATCAAACCCCCCACACTGATGCGCCTGGCCGTGCCACTGTACGTGCTTGGCGTGATTCTCTTGATCGCGGTGGAACTGGTTGGTGATATTTCAAAAGGTGCACAGCGTTGGCTCAACCTCGGTATTGTGCGCATTCAACCCTCCGAGATCATGAAGATTGCCATGCCGCTCATGCTGGCTTGGTTTTTTCAGCAACGTGAAAACATTTCGAGTTGGCGGGAGTTCGCCGTGGCCACCATCTTGCTGGCCATCCCGGGCATTCTGATTCTGAAACAACCCGACCTGGGAACTGCCCTGCTGGTGTTGGGATCCGGCTTCTTTGTGATCTTTTTTGCTGGGCTTTCATGGAAAGTACTGGCCACGCTCAGCGTGTTGTTTGTTGCCAGCCTGCCAGTGTTTTGGACCTTGATGCACGATTACCAGCGTCAACGTGTGCTGACCTTGCTTGACCCCACCCAAGACCCGTTGGGCAAAGGGTTTCACATCATCCAGTCCACCGTGGCGGTGGGCTCTGGCGGGTTCACCGGCAAAGGGTTTTTACAGGGCACACAAACCCACCTAGAATTTATCCCAGAACGCACCACAGACTTTATTTTTGCGGTGTTGGCGGAGGAGTTTGGACTGCTTGGCTGCTTGGTGCTGCTCACGCTTTACACCTGCCTGATTGTGCGGGGTTTGGTGATTGCGGGCAATGCGCACACGATGTTTTCGCGCCTGATGGCAGCCGCCATGGCCTTGATCTTCTTCACCTACGCCTTTGTGAACATCGGCATGGTCAGCGGCATCCTACCCGTGGTGGGCGTGCCCCTGCCTTTGATGAGTTATGGGGGCACCGCCATGGTGACCCTGGGCATGGGTGCAGGGATTTTGATGAGCATCCAGAACACCAAAAAGTTGATTCAAACCTGATGCAGACTTATCGGCCCCAGGCAGATTCCATTTGGGTTAAAAACAGGCTGCGCCAAGCATTCACGCCATTTGTTCAACGCTGGCGGGACCACACTGCCAGGGAAGCGGCGCAGTTCATCCCCCTGAATTTTCTGGATGGCGCAATGGGCCATGTGGCCGCCCTGGCTTTGCCCAGTGTTCGCCTGGCATTGTCCAAGGCTGGATTTGACTGCACGCTGCAGGACAACGCCCTGCATGTGCGCTGGCCCGGGGTGGCTGAACAACTACCCGCTGCCTTGGGTACATTGGCGCAGGGCCTGAGGCACGCTGGCCTGGTCAAAGGCTGGCGCAATGAATTGCAAGCCGTGCTTGCACACACAGATGAAACATTGGGTGGCCTGGAGCGGAGCACCTTCAAAACCTTGGGTCTTCGCAGCAGGGCGGTGCATGTGCATGTGCAAACCCCCGGTGGATTGATTTGGGTGGGAGTGCGTGCAAAGACCAAGCATGAAAACCCGGGCATGTTAGACAACTTGGCTGCAGGTGGCGTCGCCTTCGGCGAAAGCGTAAGCAGCACTGTGCTGCGTGAATTGCATGAAGAAGCTGGCCTGACCCAGAATGATTTGGAATGGGTCAAGCCCATGGGCACAGCAGAGCTGACCGTGTCTCGCCCGCTGCCGCACGGGGACTGGCACCACGAGACACTGTATTTGTACCGCGCTCAAACCAAGGCGGGGGTTTGCCCCAACAATCTCGACGGAGAGGTGGCAAAATTCCAGTTGATGACCGCCAGTGCGTGCGCGGCGGCCATCAATCAATGGGCATTCACGCCAGATGCAGCGCTGTGCACTGCGCTGGCAATCACTGAATCACAGGAATAAATCATGTTGTTGGGTTTGAAAGGGGTTACTTACCGCATTGGCGCCACAGTGCTGCTGGACCAGGTGGATTTTTCTCTGGAAGAGCGTGAGCGAGTCGCCTTGGTGGGCCGCAACGGCACGGGCAAGAGCACGCTGTTCAGGGTGCTGACGGGTGCCATTACCCCTGAGGATGGTCAACTGATCCGCCAGGACGGCATCACCCTGCGTTGCCTAGAGCAGGCTGTTCCTCAAGCGCAAAACCTGTGCATTTTTGACGTGGTGGCTTTGGGCCTGGGCGATTTGGGCCAGGCCGTGAGCACGGTTGCACACGCCAACCTGAACCCACCTGCCACTGAAGAGGCCATGCGCACCCTGGAAAAAGCCCAACACGCATTGACGGAGCACCACGGCTGGCACTTGGAGAGCCAGGTAGACCAAATGCTCAGCCGCATGAAGCTGGACCCTGCCTTGCCGTTTGGCAAATTGTCGGGGGGCATGAAGCGCAAAGTGATGCTGGCCAACGCCATGGTCAGCAACCCAGATGTGCTGCTGCTGGATGAGCCCACCAACCACTTGGACATTCCCAGCATTGAACTGTTGGAGGAGCAAATTCGCCAATTCAACGGGGCGGTGATCTTTGTAAGCCACGACCGGGCTTTCATGCGGAAGCTGGCCACCCGCGTGTGCGACTTGGATCGGGGCATGTTGAAAAGCTGGTCGGGTGGCTATGCGGGCTACCTCAAAGGCAAGGCCGAGTTTTTGGCTGCTGAAGAAAAAGCCCAGGCTCTGTTTGACAAAAAGCTGGCTGAGGAAGAGGTGTGGATTCGCCGCGGCATTGAGGCTCGCAGAACCCGCAACGAGGGCCGGGTGCGTGCGTTGAAAGAGATGCGCACGCAGTTTGCAGAGCGCCGCAATGTGGTGGGCACGGCCAAAGTGCAGGTGCAAGAAGCGGAGCGCAGTGGCAAGGTGGTGGCAGAAATCACCGATGTGAGCCTGGCCCTGGAGGGGTTTCCAATTTTGCGCCAGTTCAGCAATGTGATTGTGCGTGGCGAAAAAATTGGCCTGCTCGGCCCCAATGGGGTTGGCAAAACCACGGCGCTGCGGGTGCTGCTGGGCCAATTGCAAGCAGACAGTGGCCACATCAAGCTGGGCACCAAGCTGGAAATTGCCTATTTTGATCAGTTGCGCAGCCAGTTCAATGAGGATGACACGGCAGTGGACATCATTGGTGCAGGCAAAGAGTTCATTTCCATCGATGGTCAACCCCGCCACGTGATTGGCTACCTTCAAGACTTTTTGTTCACCCCAGACCGGGCACGTCAACCTGTGCGAAGTTTGTCTGGTGGGGAGAGAGCCCGTCTGATTCTGGCCCAATTGTTTGCCACCCCATCCAATGTGATGGTGCTGGACGAACCCACCAACGACTTGGACATTGAAACCCTGGAGTTGCTGGAAGAGAAATTGATGGGTTACCAAGGCACTTTGATTTTGGTGAGCCACGACAGGGAGTTTGTGGATCAAATTGTGACGCGTTGCCTGGTGTTTGAGGGCGATGGTGTGGTGGGCGATTACGTGGGTGGGTACGAAGACTGGCTACGTCAGCGGGTGAGCGACCCCTGGGCCGACAAGCCCAAAATGGCTGAACCCCGAGCGAGCGCGCCCACGCAAGCCAAACCTGAAAGCACACCCAACAGCGCCACCAACACCACCAGCAGCAAGCGCAAGCTAAGCTACAAAGAACAAAGGGAGCTGGAGGCCTTGCCACAGCGCATTGAAACCTTGGAGGCTGAGCAGGCCGACCTGTTGGCCAAAATTGGCGACCCTGCTTTTTATCAGCAAGACGCTGCCAGCATCACGGCCACACAGCAGCGCATGGCAGACGTCGAAGCTGCTCTGGAGGACGCTTACCAGCGTTGGGGTGAACTGGACGGTTAATTACTCTGGTTTTTTGAGTCGGTGGGGTTGGCCCGCTTCATCCAGGCTGAGACCCAGGCTGTGCCACACCTCGTCTGCCTCAGTGTAGGCCTTGGCCAGTTGTAGACGCATGCCATACAGCGCCCGTGATTCGGGCAGGGTGCCAGGCAGATCAGGGACGCGGGCGGCCAGCAAGCTGCGCGCTGTTTCTTCACTGGCAATGCTGAATGAACCCGAGGCAACCCGCCCACCCGTGAGCTTCCTCACCTCCCAGGTGAATTGCTGCCCCCACTGAAAATCGGCGGCGGGTGGCAGCGTCACCCAATGATCTTCCAGCGGCTGCACCCAAAACCGCTTGCCACGTCCGTCAAACAACATCAGGTTGCCCTCGCGGGGCAACTTGCCTTCAAAGCGAAACTCCGGATTGCGAGTCAACAGCATGGCGCCATCTCTGGGGGCAATGGCGCGCAGTGTGGCAGATTCTTCCAGCGGTTTGTCCGCTGTTTCTGCCTGCGGGCGCTTGCGAGGGTAATACACCAGCCACTGCTCAACCAGGTCTTGGTCAGCTTGATCCAAGGGGAATACCTTCACCGCAGGGCCCTTTAACACGCGCACGGTGTCTGCAATCACCCGCAATTTGGCCGGCCCCCAATACACCCTTCGGTTACCGGTTTTGAGCACCATGACTGAGAAACGCTGCCCCCTGGGCACTTGCACCTCGTGCCCCAGAGCCAGGCGCTGAGTGGGCAGGGCTGAGTAGCGTTGCCCTTTGTGATTGGTAATAACCACCTTGGTGCCAGCCGCCAGCACAAACACCACGGGCTGTTTGGGCGCTGCCGCCTGCACACCGGTTGGCGCACACAGGGCTGCGCACAAGCAAAGAATTCGAGTGAGGTGTTTGATCAATACCATCCAACCAGGGACAAACCGAGTCCCAAATAATCTGATTTGTAATTGTAATCAATGAGGCTCTCACCGTAGCCGGTGAAGTACTGCAAATGCCCGCGCAAATTGCTGGTGAGTGGGAACGCCCAGTCAAACTGCACGGCCCCCCGGGATTCATCCCCTCCCCGGAAGTTGTGACGGGTCAGTAGGGACAGTTCGTGTCCATTGACCTTGTGCACCAAGAGCCAATCGCCTCGCCCCATGTAATCGCTGATGTCCGGGTTGTCGTCCTCCGCAGAATCTTCATTCAAACGGACCCAGGGGCGGAACTGGAACATGGTGTTGTCCCGCTCAAACCCCACCATGCCAATCAAGCGGTTCCAGGAACGAGAGAGCGGCAAGGCCCGGCCATTGGATTGATGGTTTAGACTTAAACCCAGCAATCGTGGCTCCCAGCCCGTGGCTTCTTTGAACTCGCGCCAACTGGAGCGCCAGGTGAATATCAGTTCGGGCTCGTAGTTGGTTTCACGAAATGGCCGGGAGAGCTCTTTGTTGAGCACCTGCCAGCGACTGGATTGGGTATAGCCAAACCAAAGATCCCCATTGTCACCAAACATATTTTCCATCACCTTGGTCTTCAAACTGAGCTGGAATTTCAGCTCATTGCTGTCCAGGTTCTCGGGCGTGGACACGGTGTTCGCGGGGTTTGGGCTGCTGGGGCGGGTGTTGGGGGAGCTGTTGTGGTAAACCGGCAGCAAATAAACTGGCTGATAAGGGCGAATGCTGAAGGTGCCGCGTTTTGCACTGGGTGCAAGCTCCCAGCGCTGGTCCAACCAGGACAATGTTGAGTCCTCGGCATTTTTGTATAAAAGCAGACCACCATCCAGTGGCGCAGCTGCAGCAGGTGACGAACCATCTTTCACCACGAGGCTGCGGCCTGTGGCATCATCGAAGCAGCGCAAACGCAACTGCTGGTCTTCAATAAAAATACAAGCACGCAAGGCCTCTTCGTCCAGGGTTTTGTATTGAATACTGTCGTGTTGGGCAAGGGTTTGGCCGGTTACCAAACACAGGGCAAACAGGATTGATTTGTTCATGATGGTTGCTGCTCAGAACATGAGGTCGCTAGAGTCTCTCACATTTGGTTACAATTCTTAAATGGTTTCATTCCGCTTCAAAAAATCTGCCGCCAAAGACACCCCGCCCGCCGGGCAAGGGCGCGAGTACACCATCGATGAGCTTGCGCGCACGGCCAACACCACAGTGCGAAATGTTCGCGCCTACCAAGACCGCGGCTTGTTGGCCCCGCCAGAAAAACGTGGCCGAGTTGGGTTTTACAATGAGGACCACCTCTCCCGGCTGAAGCTGATTGGCCAGATGTTGGGGCGTGGCTACACCCTGGGCAATATTCAGGAAATGCTGGACGCCATCGACAAAGGCTACGACTTGCGGCAGTTGCTGGGTTTAACGCACGCCATCACGAGCCCGTGGACCGACGAAACACCCAAGAATTTCAACCCGGTGCATTTGGCCAGCATGTTTGGCACCAACCTGAGCCGTGGCGCATTGGCCAAAACCATCGAGCTGGGGTTGCTGGAGCCAGACGGCTTAAAATACCGTGCCCCGAGCCCGAAAATTCTGCATGCTGGCTCAGAGATGGCCCGCGCTGGCATTCCGTTGATCGATTTGCTGGAGCTGATTGCCTCGCTGCGCAGCCACTTGGAGATTTTTTGTGACCAAGCGGTCTCTCTGTTTGTGAAGGAGCTTGACCAGTACGGTGACAAATTGCCTCCCAAGGATGAATTGCCACGCCTGGCGCAACTGATCTGGAAAATTCGTCCTCTGGCGATGACGGCCATTGAGTCGGAGGTATCGCGTGCCCTGCAAAAATCTGCGAGCAAGTTTGTAGACGATCGCATCGTGGGTTTGCTCGACAAGATGGCAGAGGCCATGCCCGGCGAATTGGGAATTGCATCACTGGGTGGAGCCACACTGCCCGCAACAGACGATAAGCTCAAAAACTGTGACCACCCCGCCGACGACAGTCAACCCACAGGACAGCGTGCTGTGTCAGGCGATCAGCAAGATTAAACGGTTTTGTTGACCAGGGTCTGCCACTTTGGACGGGGTGTAAATAAATCGTTTGGACACCATGCGCATGAATGTTAAACCCATGCCGCCCTCTGGCAACTCGCTGAGCAACACGTCGTGATCAAACATGTGCGCGTTTCTTAGGTTGCCAAGCACATCCCCAGGAATCGATGCACCACAATCCTCCAGCACAACAGCCACCGCCCCCTCAAAGGCGTGCACGTACAAACATACCGGCTCTGGACGAACATGTTTGAATCCATGGACCATCACGTTGGTCAGCGCCTCTGACACGGCCAAATCGATGTTATAGCAAAGCTCTTCGGGGAACCCCAAATTCTCGACAAACCCACGAACCGACCGGCTAAGCACGCCAATACTGACCGTGTCGCACACCGTTTCGAAGGCAAGATGATCTCGCCAAGCCCCCAAGTCCAGGCAATTGCTGTGCTCAACCAGCGTGTCTTCAAGCGCCAGGCCGTGCTGGCGCAGCATGTCAATTTGCGCCTCAAGGGTGATCAGCGGAAGTGTTAGGGGGCGCACGTCAAAGCATTCACGCCACTGCATGGCAAGCAAGGCAAGGTCTTCTTGCACGCCACCCGCCGTTCCAACAGGCGCAAGCAAATGCGCAAACTCCTTGTTCAACAGATTGCCGTGACGCTCCCTCACCAAGATCCGATCAACCCAGTCAAGCTTTGTCGCAAGTCCCATTGTTCGTGCGCTTTCACTGGGAAACAAATAAACCCGGCTTCCTGGCTGAATCACGCCCTGATAAAGCACATGTTGGTCCTCAAACTCCTCATCACCGCCTGGCATGGACAAATCCTTCCAGTAAGGCTCATGGCCTGGCTGCGCCAGCACCAAAGACCATTTACCAATGCCCGCAACCAGCAGTGTGCCCTGATCCAAATTGATCAAGCCATACAGCATGTCGAATGAACGGGGACCGCTTCGCAAAGATTGCGACGCTTCTGACAGCTGGGCCATGACCTGGTCGGGACTTGCGAGGTAACGACGCACCTTCGCACTGCTGGGATCCACAGGAAAAAGCACCCGGGTGGCCCTGGCCATGGAGAACCAACGGGCCAAAGCCATGGTCTGTAACGCCGTGGCGGTGTCCTCACCCGGCATGGCAATCATAAAAAATCCATGCTCATTGGGTTGAGTCTCCAGCACACCCATCTGCAATCCGCAAACATACCCCTTGGGTCGATACAAAGTTTGCAGACCGACAGGCCAGGGATCTGGCTTGCTCTTTGGAAGCAGGGCCCGCTGTATTCGGGAGACCTCGCGCATGTCCCGCTGCAAGGCCTCGTAGAGCTGTGAAAGCTCCTCGTGTCGACGTTCGAGCCCCATGTGTAGGTCGGCAATTCGTTCTGCTGTTTTTAAACGAACTTTTAACTCGCTGGGGTTGACCGGTTTGGTCAAAAAATCGTCAGCCCCCACCTTCAAACTGTGCAACAAATCTTCGCGACTTGCATACCCGGTGATCATGATGATGTAGGTGTAGGCATTTTGTTTATGGCTGCGCACCTGCTCACACAACTCAATGCCACTCATGCCTGGCATGTCCCAATCGGTGAGTACAAAATCTGGCTGAACCTGCTCGATGAGCGCCAGGGCCTCATGGCCGTTGCGGGCCGCATGAACCGCGTATCCCCAACTATTCAGCATGGCCTCGAAAATTCTAAGAAAACTTCGAGAATCATCCACGATCACAACGGACTTGGCGGCAATTGCTGGCGGCGCGAGCCTTTGCTGCATCTCCTGCAATCGAAACACCAGCTCAGGCACCTGCTGATCCGGATCGGTGTCGGTTTTCTGATCCAGCACGCCAGGGCGTGGGGCCAACATCAGGATCGACACGTCGTCTTCAAACCCTTTTTGCTGACCGGTCAATCCGCCCCAGCGCTGCACTTCGGTTTCAATCCGTTCGGGCAGATCAACCCAGCGAGAGAGCGTGGCTTGCCGCCCAACGAATTGCAACAGTCGCTCTTCACCAAAAATTTCACCCTGGGTATTCATGACCTCGGTGACGCCATCGGAGTAAAGCAACAATGCGTCCTGAGGGCCAAGTTGAAGCTCGATGTCCTCGAAATCATCCACATCAAACAAACCCACTGGGTAACCACCTTGCCCCAACACCCGCACATCCGACTGTTCGGTCAGCAAGAGCGGCGATGGATGCCCCGCCTGACACAGGGACACAGCCCCTGTGTTGCTGTCAAACACGCCATAAATCATCGTGAAATAAGAAAGGTCGGATTCAGTTTGCTGGAAAATTCTGTTCAGCCGACTTACCACACGACTGGGCTTTGCCACAACCCTTGCTTCCCGGCCAGTGGCAGGTTCAAACACGATGCTGGAGTTCGAGCGGTCCGCAAACATTTGGACCAACTGCATGGATTTAACAGCCGCAGGAATTCCGTGACCAGACACATCCAACAAATAAAAACCGTACACCCCGTGCAACAACTCAAATACCTGCAAATGATCGCCCGACACATACTTGGAAGGCACAGATAGCCATTGGTAATTGAGCCCTCGAAGGGGGCTGGCTGGGTCGGGCAGGAAGCTTCGTTGCAAGCTAGACACCGCCCGCAAATCCCGCGCAATCACATCGTGGGCCCTGGCAAGCTCTTCTGTTTGATGCGCCATTTTTGCTTGCAACTCAATTCGCCGCACGGCCGACTCCAAGCGTGCTTCCAATTCATTGCTGTCGATGGGTTTGCTGAGCACATCGTCTGCGCCTGCGTTGAGTGCTTCAATCAGAAATGACTCATCATTTTGCGCTGACATCAAAATGAGATAGGTGTAGTGCCCCAGGTTGAGATTGCGCAGCGCCACACAGAGTTCTGTGCCCTGCATGCCCGGCATTTGCCAATCTGCCAACACCAGTTGAATTTTGTCGCGAACAATCACCTCGATCGCTTCTGGTCCGCTGGCAGCCACTTCAACGGGATAGCCCCATTTTGTAACCATGTGGACCAACAGGGTACGCTCCACTTGGGAATCGTCCACCACCAAGATTTTGGGCAATGCAAGACGCGGCGTATTCGACTTCACAAGCGTTCAGGCCTGCTCAAGCAAATTCAGAGCGTCATTCAAGTCATCCACGAGAACAAACTGTCGATCCATGCGAGACAACTCAAACATCATGCGCACTGGTTTATTCATGCCCACAAGAACAAGCCGCCCCTGATTTGCCGTGATGCTTTTGAGCAGGGCGACCAGTGAACCAAGGCCGCCCGAGTCAACGAGCTTGACGTTTGTGATATCTAGAGCGAACTTCTTTTTGCTCTCCAAGTGGGACACCACTGCGTTGCGAATGAGAGTCCCCACAGCACTGTCCAGCCGGACTGCGTCAACTCGCAAAACCTGCACGCCTCCAATGTCTTCGGTTGCAACCATCATCAAACCCTAAAAAATAGTTAAATTTCTTTTCTAGCCGTGCGCGGTTTGCCACACCCACTACACAAATGTTAATTTTTAATTGTGTAATTGAAGTATTCACGAAACTGTAGGATAACGTGGTGGGTGCACGGTAGTAAATTTCAAATTAAGAAAAAAGTTCACTTATTTACCGTTTTAAAACTACGCAACTGGCACTTATCATGAAACCTGGACTCGCGCGCTCTTTGATTGCTTTGGGATTTTGGCTAACGCTACAGCCTTCCCTTGCACAGCCACTGCCCCCGTCTCAGGAAACTGAGGCACCGGCTCAACCAGAATTGGCCGCAATCGCCCCCCCTGAAAAAACGAGAATCTTGAGCTTTGCAACCATGGGGCAGCCCAACGGCGTAAAACTCACGGGCGTGTCCAGGTTTGTTGACCTAAGCGCTGGTATCAGGTTGGATGAGCTTGTAAAGCAGGCAAAACTTGAGCTTAAATTGCTCTATCCCGCTGGCATGCGCCACGACCAGTCCTTCATTCGCGTTTACGTGAATAATCAACTTTCGACCATACATCAATTGAGCGAAACGAAGGCCGGGGTGATCCACACCGTGAACCTAGATCTGGACCCGGTGTTGTTTTCTGACTTTGCAACGGTCCGGATCGAGTACGACGGCACCTATGACGCACAATGTGTGGCTCCCCAAAACCCCACCCTTCGGGTAGATATTCGACCAGAAAGCTCGCTCACCATCGTTTCTACCCCCTTGAATTTGGTCAACGATCTCGCCCTCCTTCCCGCGCCATTTTTTGACCCCAGGGACAACAGCAAGCTTAAAACGCCTCTGGTGCTCCCAGTCACACGCAGCCAGAGCAACGTGCGCGCGGCCGGAGTACTCGCGTCTTGGCTAGGAGCCCAAGCTTTCTACCGACAGGCCGAGTTTGATGTGATGGAACTACCGGCGCAAAACCGGCATAGCATCGTGCTATCGACGGGTGACTTAATGCCTGCCGGCATGAGCAAACAAGAGATCCAAGGGCCCATGCTGGTCATCGACAGCCTGGTCGAAAAACCATGGATCAAACAGCTTTATGTCCTGGGCCGCAACGATGAGGAGCTCATGCAGGCAGTCTATGGCTTGGTGATCGAGGGCCAAGTGTTGAGCGGCCAAAAGGCATTGGTGAAATCCGTGAGCCTGGGGGCAGCCCGCAAGCCATACGATGCACCACGGTATGTGCCCACGGATCGACCAGTTCGGTTTGCAGAGTTGATCGACTTTCCGGGGCAATTGGAGGTGAGCTCCGACAAGCCACGCACCAGCGTGAGCCTGCGATTGCCGCCAGACCTATTCAGCTGGACCGGACGCAATATTCCGATGGATCTGAAATACCGCTACACCGCCCCTTCCCGGTGGAACGATTCACTGCTTAATATCGAAATCAACAACGCGCTTATACAATCGTTCAGACTGGCACCGCGAACGGAACAAAGTCAAAACAAGTTGGGTATTAACTTGTTGGGACAAGCCGAACTCAGCAGCGAGGAAGCCCTCCAGATACCGGCATTTCGGGTGGGTGGCACCAATGAATTGGCCTTTGGTTTTGCGTTCATGCCCGAGGGAGAACGCAATTGTTCGGGCGTGGGTCAACCCGCGCGTGGCGCCATTGACCCAGAGTCCACCCTGGACTTTTCGGACTTGCCCCACTACACACAAATGCCGAATTTGGCGGCGTTTGCCAACGGCGGTTACCCTTTTAGCATCATGGCCGACATGGCGGACACTGCGGTGGTTTTGCCCCAAGACCCCAATTCATTGGAAGTTCGAGCATTTTTGAACATGATGGGGCTTTTCGGGCAGTGGACTGGTTTACCAGCCAGCCGTGTTACTCTTTTGTTTGGTAATAATCCCAATGAAATTGGCGATAAGCACTGGATCGCCATGGGCACCAGTGACCGGTTGAGCTGGCTCAGTCAAAGCAATATGAGCTTGCCAATGGTGTTGAGCGATAGTGAGCGCAGCATGGGCATGCCACCTCCCGTGCAGTGGCTCAAAGCACTATGGCAATCCGAGCAAAGCACTGCACCGGGGGAAAGGGCCCGCGCACTGATTCAAACGGCAGGCTCGCTGGGTGCAATCTTGGGCTTTGAATCCCACCTGCAAAAGCAGAAAGCCGGCGTTGTGATCACCGGCACAGACCAAGACAGTTTTGAACGCGCGGTTGCCGCCATGTCCAACTACAACGATGTGGCCAAAATACGCGGCAGTGTAAGCCTCATCCGTGGAGATGAGATTCAAAGCTACAACCTTGGAGACACCTACATCAGCGGATCCCTGCCTTGGTGGTTGACATTGAGAATCGTATTTTCACAATACCCTGCACTCATTGCAGTCAGCGGCGCTTTGGCGGGTGTGTTGTTGGCAATTTTGGCTTACGGTTGGCTATCGGGGCGAGCATCACGCAGAACCCGGGGGCAGTAAATGGGTAGCCTGGGACGCCGCCTCAGGCGCTTAATCTTGGGTATGCTGCTGACTTTGGGAGTCAGCGCATGCAGTGCGGCATCGGCCCGAGAATGGCCGGCATGGCTTGGCTTCCAAGCCGCCTATGTGAGCCAAGATGGACGGGTGGTGGACTTCAGCGAGGCCGATCTTCGCACCGTCTCAGAGGGCCAGTCTTACGCCTTGTTTTTTGCATTGGTCGCCCAAGACCGAAGGGCCTTTGACCTCCTCCTAACCTGGACTGAAAATAATCTCGCGCAAGGTGATCTAAAAAACAATCTGCCTGCATGGATTTGGGGGAAGCAAGGCAACGGCTGGGGAGTAATAGACAGCAACAGCGCCTCCGATGCCGATCTCTGGATTGTTTACACATTGCTGGAAGCAGGCAGACTCTGGTGTGAACCTGTTTACACCCACAAAGCCACATTGCTTGGCGAGCAGATCCTGGCTCAAGAGAGCCTGGATGTTGAAGGACTGGGACTGAGCGTATTGCCTGGCAAGCGAGGCTTTGTTCAAGCGGACGGCGGCGTGAAGCTCAATCCAAGCTATGTTCCGCCTTTCCTGATGGCACGATTGGCCAACGCCTGGGCAGGCGACAAACGGTGGGCAGACATTTATTTGTCCAGCCAACGACTGCTTCTAGACAGCAGCAGCAATGGCTTTTATCCAGACTGGGTGGTGTATCAAAACGGCTTAAAACGCTTGGCTGAAGGGGAGCCTAGAGGCGATTACGATGCAATTCGAACATACCTGTGGATTGCGATGAGCCACCCCCATGACCCCATCACAGCCCCCCTGATAAAACAGCTTTCGCCTCTGGCCGCGCTGTTGGTTAAGCGGCAACACATGCCAGAATGGTTGGAGCCGCAATCGGGGCAAACTGCGTCTCAACCCGGCCCAGCAGGCTTTCAAGTTGCAGTTGCCCCACTGGCCAAATCCATGGGCTTGGACAAATTGGCCAGCACCTTGGGGCAACGCAACCTTCGCAGCAAAAATCCCGACGACTGGCTCAAGTACGGCTATTACAACAGCGTCCTCAGCCTTTTCGCGCAGGGCTTCACTGAAAAGCGCTACAGTTTTAATAGCCTTGGAGAACTTCAATTGCACGGCAAAGAGGTAAAAAATTGTGAATAAACCCGTGCTATTTAAACTCAAGCTGTTGGGTCTGGCCTTGTATGCTGCCTGGCCCATGTTTCCTGGGCACCCAGGCAGTGCCTACGCAAACACCACAGTGCAACAGGAAAATATTCGAGCCCTTCAATCCAAAGGCGTGTATTGGTACGACAGGTTTCGATTTGATCTTGCCAGCCAGTCATTCAACAAAATACTGCTCCTGGATCCAAGCAATGCATCGGCCTTGCGGTGGCAAGGTTTGATTGATTTGGCCAAGGGCGATGTGCAGGCTGCGCAAGTGTGGTTGAGCAAATTACAAAGTGTTCACGGTAAAACCGCTGCACCTGCGATTGAGTTAAAACAGGCGATTGCGCTGGCCAGCAGCAAACGACAACAATTTGCAGAATTACGTTACCTGGCTGACAGCGAGAATATACCGCCAGACCTCCCGCAACGCCTCAAGGGCTTGCTGGACGAACCCCCAGTGGGTGAGGCTGCAGTGCAGATATACACGTTGATGGGTCGCACAGTGACAGGCCGTGAGCAAGCGCGCTCTGCTGTGGAATCCCTGGTGCGTCAACACCCGGAAGACGCCAGATACCGTACCCTGCTGAGTCGGCTTGGCGGTCAGCTCGATGGCGCACCCGATGCGTTGGCAAAAGCCAACCCAACAACTCGTAACCCTCGCCGAGCCGCACCCTCACCCAGTGGCCCGCGCGCGACCGCAGCGGCGCTTCCGTCCCAAACTGAGGCCGCCTCACCTGACGCGACTCCCGTGCCGGAGCAAGGCCCACTGGTGTCTAACTTTGAGCAGGGCCAACAACTGAGCGAAGCGGCACAGACTCGACTACAAGCCAAAGATCCTCGGGGCGCAATCGCTCTTTTGGAGAAGGCTGTCGGATTGAATCCAGACTACCCTTGGTTCAGATATGACCTGGCCACCACACTCGATGACTTGGGTCAACCAGCAGATCAGGCAAAGGCCCGTGATGTGATGCAAGCGGGGTTACAACTCAACCCAGGGGCAGAAATGCGGTTTGCCAGTGCTTTGCTGGCAGCTCGACAGGACCGAGGGGCGGATGCGCTTGCCCTCATCAATGCGGTGCCCAAGGGGGACTGGACGGAGGGCATGACAGCACTGGATAAGCGGGTGCGGTATGGTCAACACCTTGACCAGCTCCGAGACTTGGCGCAACGCGGCGAACTAAACCAAATGGCCAGCGCATTGGTCGCAACACCGGCATGGCGCGCTGAGCCTGAGATACAAACCATGGAGCGTGGTTTGCGGCAACGCAAGCAAACCCGCCTGCGCATGTCGTACGAGAATGCGGAAATCGACGGGGAGTCAGGTGTTTCTTTTATTCGAAGCACCGAAATTCCACTTCAACTGGATGTTGCGTTGGATTACGAGAAAAGCATGTTCTTGCGCATGGATACTTTGCGCGCTGAAGCGGGGCGAGTCGCCCCAGATGCAGTCAATTTTGGTCAGTTGGGAACCACTGTGTCTACAGACCCCGGGATCAATACGAATCTGCTGAATCAAAATTATCGCGGGCAGGTGGTTGGGGTTGGCATGCAAACCACCAACTGGCGGTTTGACCTGGGCAGCACAGTGGGTGACATGCCAGTGACGGATTGGGTTGGGGGTGTTCAGTGGCGAACCGATGTGGGCGAGGCAGGCTCCTTACGCCTCGACTT
This sequence comes from Limnobacter sp., assembly GCA_036275215.1. Classification (GTDB taxonomy): domain Bacteria; phylum Pseudomonadota; class Gammaproteobacteria; order Burkholderiales; family Burkholderiaceae_B; genus Limnobacter. The sequence goes on from DASUEF010000071.1 coordinate 20,068, forward strand.
TGCTCGCCGCATGGTCGGCGGTAGCGTGCTAGCCACCACAGGCGCAATCGACCCATTGACAGGGCAAGCTTGGGGCGGAGCGCGGCGCAATGGCCTGAGCGCAGTGTATTACACACCGCTGTCACCCACGATGGATTTTGTGGGCATTGGCAGAGCCAATCTAATCACTGGGCAAAATATTCCAGACAACACTGAACTCAACCTCCAGGGAATTTTGAGCAAGACGGTTTATCAATCGCCTGGGCACAGAGTGGAAGTGGGTGCATCGCTCTTTTTGTGGTCTTTCGAGAAAAACCTCCGCTTCTACACCTTCGGCCAAGGGGGCTATTACAGCCCGCAAGCATTTGGATCACTGTCTTTTCCGATCACCTGGACCGGCAATGTGAATGGGTGGTCCTGGCAAGTTCAAGCCCGAGTGGGTGCAAGTGAATCACGGGAAGATGCCACCGAATTGTATCCGCTGAACCCGGGACTTGCCCAAGCTGCCGCAGCCCAGGGCAATCCGACACGCGACACGGGTGGCCCGGGGGGCGGGGTCAGCAACGGCTTGCGTTTGTCTTTGGAACGCCAGGTTCTTCCAAACCTCGTTGTTGGCGGATTGTTTGAAATTGATCGCTCTGAGGGGTACAACCCCGACAGGGCTTTGATCTACATGAAATATTCGTTTGGTGATTTCTTTGAACTGAGTGTGCCGCCTGAAAGTGTGACACCCTACTCGAGGTTCTGAATGTTTGATTTACCCAAACCTGGTGTTTATGTGGTGCGCGCACCCCATGTGGATGGGTGCACCATGGCCATGGTAGAACACTGGTTACTTTCGCAGGAAGAAACTCGCTATAAAGCTTGTTTGTGGCTGACCGCGATTGCGCAGAATGTTGTGCGTGATCTACTACAAACTCACATGCGAAAACGTCGGGCCCCCAAGGGATTGGATGTGATTAGCATTCGGGAACTCATCCGACGATCCCTAGACGCAGGAGGCATCCGCGCCCTGTGCCGCTCGCTCGACACCCTGCGGGTATTAGATCCCACGCTGGTGATTGTTGAATACGCAGATCTTTGGTTCAAAAGTGCTGACATGCCATTGGATCAACGCAATGCGATGGATCAAATGCGCTTGCTCCACCAATGGGCTCTACACGCCAACGCACATGTGCTATTGCCCGTGCAAAACGATTTGCCCACATGGAGTGTGTTTGCAGATGGCCTTGCGGATGTGGATGCCATATTTCAGTTCGATTTTCGCCCATGGTGGCCCACCGCGTACGGTTTGCACAGCAGTTTGTGGAACGAACCCGATTCCCTGCCAGAGTTGCCTGTGCATCACGTTGTTGATGCAGATCATTGCGAGTCGATTGGTCAACTCGCCCGCTTGTGCCACAGCCTGCGGTTCTCTGAACCCGGCTCATCCGCCATTCATGTGTTGGGTCGCCACAAGGTGAACGAACAGGACGCCTCCGTGCTGTTGCGCCTGGGGGCAGACACGGTACTCACCGATGGCACTCAACTATCAAGCTGGGTCGGCGTACCAGAAACCAGACTCCAAGCGCTGGATACGGGACTGATGCCACCCCACATTGCGAACCCGCATTTTGCAAGAGATCTCCACGAAGTTTTTATGCCTGGCATGCTGACGGTGTTGCCCATGCCGGAGTTTTCGCGACAGGGACTGATGCTGCTCAAGTTGGCGAAACGTTGGCATGTGCACTGTTCATTGGCAAGGCTATCCTTGATGCCTCACATGACCGCCAGAACGGCCCTCAAACTCATCAACTGGAATGCTTCAGCATGTGCATTCACAGCCAGCAGAGAGGCCTTGTATGCCATCAAGCTTTGGCCATTGCCTCCCAGCGACCAGGATTTCAGGGATTGGCTCGAAGCATGCTTCAGGGAGCCACTCGCCGTATTATTCAGTGGTGACGTTGTTTTTTCGGATGCACAGCAAGAAGATCTGTTGCATGACTTGCACGAGGAATTGGAGCCGCTTCAGATTACAGACCTGCTGGATGATGATTTACAAGAGCCAGATTTAGAAGCACTGTGGGGTGATGAGTCTCATGCCACACAGGAGCGCCCTTGGACAAATCGATTGAATACATTCGTCATGAGGATACGCGCATGATGATCGTTGCGCTGGTGATCAGTGGGCTCTTGTTTGGCGTGCTGTTTGCGCTCTGGCTGCTGGGCCGTTTGCTAAAAAACCCGGCGACTCGAATCTGGTTGAGTGATCGGGTCAACTGGAGCAACAACGAATTGCCCGAAGGGTGTAACCAATTGGTTCGACACGGCAAGTGGATTGCCCGGCCTGTCGATGGCGAGGACGCATGATTCTGATCAATATTGCATCAACTTCAGGTGGTGCAGGCCGCACTAGCCTTGCAGCCAATCTTGCAACCCAGCTCCATGGACTGGGGCGCACCGTGCTGCTTCTGCAAGCGGACCCCATGAATAACCTGGAATTTAAGCTGGGTCTCTCCGAAGCCAGCGCCAACGGTTTGGCGCAACATCTGCTACATGGTGCCGACGTCTCATCGTGTATTCACCTCACGGCGCGTGGTGAAGCTGTGATGCCTTTTGGCACAAGCAACCATGTAGAACGATTGGCCCTACATCGGCTCCTGCTCGAGCAACCGAATCGGCTGAAGTCCTTGTTCACCGATTCTGCAATTGCAGACAATACTGTGGTACTGGTCGATTTACCAAGATGGCCCTCTGCCTGGTGCAAGGCTTTTTTTGAATTGTCAGACCTAAACATCATCACCCTTGTGCCAGACCTCAGTGCTGTGCTCGGGGTTGACGCGGTGCTGCAAGAACTGCTGACTGCCAGGGGAGGCTCTTATTTTTTAATGAATCGCTTTGATTCAAGTAAAGTGCTGCACTTGGACGTGTGGACTTTGTGCAAGGCCAAGCTGAGCCATCGCCTGCTGCCATTTTACCTGCACGAAGATCAATCTTTGCCTGAAAGCCAGGCCGCCGGCGTGCCTCTGTCTGAGTACGCACCCAATTCGCAGTTGGTGGAAGAGTTGAACAAGCTGGCATTGTGGATTGACGGGGAAATTGGATGAGGACCCACAAACCATGGATTAACAGGATGGAGAATCTGCTCGATCTGCGCGAGCTGCCACACCTGACAATCACAGCACGAATGATGCGAATGTTCCAAGCGCTCTGGCTGCGGCCAGACAGCCTAAACACGACCCTGCGAGGAGCACAACACCAAGGTGGCCTCTCCGGTGCACTCCACAACGCGATCCGGGTACTTACCCAGGCAATTTTAGACATCTTGCACCCCCTGTTTTGGCTCTTTGAACATGCGCTGAGGCGTCCTTTCCGGCACATCCGCAACTGGGCCAACGTGTTGGTAGATCGCGCATTGTCTGGTTCAGGCATGGAACAACGCATTTCCCGCTCCGCCGCATTGGTGATGCATCGACGCCCCTTGCGATGGGGGCTTGGCTTGCTGGCCTTGGGCTTGTTCTTGTTCACTGCACAAGCCTCTTTGCCGCTGGCAGGTCAATGGGTGTTCATCGCGGTGTGCTATGCCTTTGCCATGCTGTTTAAGCGCATGCCAGAGCGATTTGCACATCTTTGCCTGATGGCGCTCACCATGTTGTTGCTTGCGCGTTATGTATTTTGGCGATTCACCAGCTCGCTAGACCTCGAAAGCGGCATGGAAATCTTTTTGGGCTACACCTTGGTCGCGGCCGAGGCCTACACCTGGCTCATCCTGATTTTCGGGTTTGTTCAAACCGCCTGGCCACTCAAGCGCAAACCCATGCCCATGGAGCTCAACCTCAACGAATGGCCTAGGGTGGATGTTTACATCCCAACCTACAACGAACCACTTTCAGTGGTGCGGCCCACCGTGTATGCGGCCAAAGGTTTGGATTGGCCCCTGGACAAGCTCACGGTTTACATTCTGGATGATGGGCACCGCCCAGCCTTTGAGGAATTTGCTCGCCAAGCCGGGGTTGAATACATTTCTCGCCCAGACAACTCTCACGCCAAAGCGGGCAATATCAACTACGCCCTGAAGCAAACCCATGGCGAATACATTGCCATTTTTGATTGCGATCACATTCCCACTCGATCATTTTTACAAACCAGCATGGGCTGGTTTGGCAAAGACCCGAAATGCGTGCTGGTGCAAACACCGCACCACTTTTTCTCAGCCGACCCATTTGAGCGCAACTTCAATTTTTTTAGGCAAATGCCCAATGAGGGATCGTTATTTTACGGCCTCATTCAAGACGGAAACGATTACTGGAATGCCTCGTTTTTTTGTGGCAGTTGCGCGGTTATTCAACGCAAGGCGCTTTTGGAGGTGGGGGGCATTGCCGTAGAAACAGTCACGGAGGATGCCCACACCGCACTGAAATTGCACAGCCTGGGCTACAACAGCGTGTACCTCAACAACATTCAGGCAGCTGGCTTGGCCACAGAAACGCTGGCTGGGCACATCGGCCAGCGGATACGTTGGGCGCGAGGAATGGCCCAGATTTTCCGCACCGACAACCCGATGTTCAAAAAGGGGTTGAGCCTGTTCCAGCGTGTTTGCTATTCCAACGCAATGCTGCACTTTTTCTACGGCATTCCACGCTTGATTTTTCTGATCATGCCGATGGCCTACCTGTATTTTGAGTTTCACCTCATCAATGCAGCAGCGGTGACCATTTTGAGCTATGCCCTGCCACAACTCATCATCTCCAGCTACACAAACTCGGTCATTCAAGGCAAATACCGGCGTTCTTTCTGGTCAGAGGTCTACGAGACCGTGCTGTCCTGGTACATCATCCTGCCCACCACACTGGCATTCATCAACCCCAAACTGGGCAAGTTCAACGTCACCTCCAAAGGTGGATTGATTGAAGAGAGTTATTTTGATGCCAACATCGCCAAGCCTTACCTCATTCTTTTGTTGATCAATTTGCTCGGTTTTGTGATTGGCCTTGGGCGGCTGTTTTTCTTCAACACCCATGAAGTGGGCACGGTATTGATGAACCTATTGTGGTGCGGATTCAACCTGGCCATTCTAGGAGCTGCTGTGGGTGTGGCCACCGAATCAATTCAAAAACATGTTCACCACCGCGTTCGCATGGTGATCCCCGCTTTTCTGCGCTTGCCGGGTGGATATACCGTGACTTGCTACACCGAGGAGTACTCGGCAGCGGGCCTCACGCTGAACGTACCAAACACCTCAAGAATTCGCGAATTCAGTCAGGTGCAAGTTGGGCTCAATCGGGGCGATCGTGAGTTTCTATTTCCCGCAAAAGTGAGTTTCAATGAACGTGGCCTATTGGAAGCCACGTTTGGTAGCCTCACTCCAGAGCAAGAAAAACAGTTGATTCAATGCACCTTTGGAAGAGCAGATGCATGGCTCAATTGGCAAGAGGACCAGCGCCGCGACCGGGCCTTGGGCGGTCTGAAAGATGTGTTTCAAAAAGGCATGGTTGGGTACGCACGGCTGTTTGCATGGCTCAAACAAATTGGTCAATCTGTCGCCAAAAGCCTGATGGGCAAACGCCAGCAAACCGCCCCTTGGGAGGTTTAATCCTGTGCTGATCTGGAATCTTTATTTCATCATCAAGTTGGTCTTGCATGGGGCGGGGCTGCTTGTGCTGTCTCCTTGGCTCAACCTGGTGCTTGTTGGACTGCTGCTGTTGAGCAACCCGGCCCTCTACCAGCACAAACGCTTGATCACCGTACTGCGCTACGCCGTTTTCTCATTGCCCGCAATCGCACTGTTGCTGCACGAGCTTGGGCTTGTGGTCTCTGTGGCTTTGCTGGACCAAATTCGCGCATTGTTTGGTTTTTCTCCGGAATATTTGTGGGAGCTGTTTAAACGCACCGTGCCCACCTGGATGCTTTGGACTGCTCTGTTTGCGCTATTGCTGATGCGTGCTGTGGATCGCTATGTGCGGCTTAGCACTTGGGTATTTACAGCCATGTTTGGTTTGGGCCTGTGGGGCTTGATGCATGCCCAGCTCATGGACAATGTACCCAAACAACCAACACAGGCCGCCTTGCCGCAGGCACAGGCCCGCCAAAATCTCTCCCCAGCTGAGCTTCTTGCCCTGGGGCAGGTGGATTTTAAAAAACTCCAGGTGGCACGCGATCAGGAAAGCGCCACCACCTTGCGTGATCAAGAAGCCGGAAACGTCGGGCCCAGTGGCGTTCTAAAAGGTTTTTTTGAAAGGCAGGCCAAATTGGCGCTAGAACCTTTCGCCCCCATCGTGCAACCTGACTTCGACATCCTCGTGCTGCAAATCTGTTCTTTGTCTTGGGCCGATCTGCAATACGCGAAGTTGAGTCAGCATCCAGCGCTGCGCACTGCCGATTTCATGTTTGAGCAGTTCAACTCGGCAACCAGCTACAGCGGGCCAGCAGCCATCCGTCTGCTTCGTGGCAAATGCGGACAAACCTCGCACGACGATCTGTACAAAAGTCCGCAAGACAATTGCCTTTTATTTGAACAACTGCGCCGTTCCGGTTTCGAAATTCAAATGGGCATGAACCACGACGGACGTTTTCAAGATTTCAGCAACATTGTCCAAGCCAACATGGGCGCCTCACCTCGGCAGGCACTCAAACACGACTCGGTCACAGTCGGCGTACAAGCCTTCGATGGATCGCGGATTGGCCGTGACGGGGATTACCTGCGAACCTGGTGGAATGATCGCCAAAACATGTCAGCAGATGCAGTGGCCCTGTATTACAACAGCATCACGCTGCACGACGGCAACCGCATGGTCAACAACACACTCAACAGCTTGCAAAGCTACCCCATTCGTCTGGAGCGCTTGCTCAATGATTTGCAATCGCTCTTGGGTGAAATACGGCGCAGCGGTCGCAAGGCCTTGGTGCTGGTGGTGCCAGAGCATGGCGCAGGCCTAAGCGGCGAATATGGTCAGTTGGTGGGCTTGAGGGAGCTGCCCACACCAGCAATCACCAAAGTGCCCGTGTTTGGATATTGGATTGCGCGCGACTACAAGCCCGCCAGCAAAGGCCCCGTGAGTGTGAAACAACCCGTGAGTTACCTTGCACTGAGCCAATTGATTGGCCGATGGCTAGCGCTTTCACCAGAGCAACAAACCCAACCGGCGTGGCCTGTGTTGATGGCCGATTTGCCAAGCACACGATTTGTGGCACAACAAGGCAACATCACCGTGATGGAAACACAAGGCTCGTATTGGCTAAAGGCACCGGGCACGGCGTGGAAGAGGCTTGGCCCTGTGCAAACGACTCAACCATGAGGATCCAACATGGCCACCTTTGATCCGAGACAACCACCCGCCCTGTTCATGCCACCGGCAGACATGGCGCACGACATTTATGCGTTGTCTGCCCAACTGGAGGGGTTTGACCACAACATGTACCAGGATATTCAACAGGATCAAGCCATGTATGACTCATTCCAGCGCTGGCCATTTTTGTTTACGCTCGCCATGGCCTCGCGTTACAGCGATGAGGCCTAAAGGCGCGCTCAGGCCCGCTGCCTTTCCCTCACATTGGCTTGAACCTCCGCACGGGCCGCGTTCTCCAACTCCACCAAACCGTCCTCCAAAAATTGCAGCAAACGCTGCATGGAGGGCATGGTGCGGCGGCAAGCGACCAAGCCAAATTCCAACTTGCCGTCGTAGCTATTGAGCGTGATGTTCAGGGCCTGACCATCCAGCAGCAGCGAAACGGGATACACCCCATCCACTTCCGCGCCATTGAAATACAAGCGATGCTTTGGCCCAGGCACATTCGAAATCACAATGTTGAAAGCCTGCAACTTGGGCGCAATGCCGGTGAGCATGTTCAGTCCGCTGATGCCCATCATGGTGGCCACATAATTCATGATCTCGGTTTGAGTCATGTTTGCAAACCTTTCTTTGGAGTGGTTCACCGAACGGGCAATTTTTTCAATCCGCTCCACAGGGTCCTCCGTGTCGGTGGCCAGGTTCGCCAACAACAGAGCCACATGGTTGCCTGTGGCAGAGTCGTCTTTGCGCAGCGAAACTGGCACCATGGCCACCAAAGGGCGCGCAGGCAACGCGTTCAATTCCATCAGGTAAGCACGCAAGGCAGAGCCACACATGGCCAGCACCACGTCGTTGAGCGTCATGTTCAAATCGTTGGCGCAGGCCTTGATACGCTCCATGCTCCAAGACTGAGCAGCCACCCGGCGAGAGGCCGTGATGCGCTGATTCAATACACTGCGGGGCGCCTGGATCACTGACACAAAATCCGGATCGGCCACGCTGGTTTGCCACAGCGAGCGCCCCACCTCTTTGGCCACCTTGGGCAAGCTAAAGACCTGGGTCTTCACCGAATCAACAGCCTGGGCCAGTAGGGTGGCCATGCCCTCACCAGTCTCTGAACGGCGAGCCTGACCGCGCAAATTGGGATTGGCCCAAAAAGGTGGAGTGTCCAGAATTTCAGGGTTGTCTGCCATCGAGCGCTGAAGCATTTTCATGCAAGCCACACCGTCCACCAAGGCGTGGTGCACCTTGGTGTACAGGGCCACACGGCCATCTTCCAGGCCATCAATCAGATAGGCTTCCCACAGTGGCTTGGCACGGTCTAGGGGACTTGCATGCAACTTGGAAGTCAACTCCAACAGCTCGCGAATTCTTCCAGGCTTGGGCAAAGAGAGGTGAATGAAATGCGCCTCCAAATCAAACTCATCGTCCTCCACCCAAAACCACATCCCAAAACGGGATTTCAAGCGCAGGTTGAATGGGGCAACAGGCTGATCAAAATGACGCATGTCGTTGACCACCTTGTGCACATAGCTGGTCGTTGTTTGACCCTTGCCGGGCTTCAACAAAATCAGCCCCCCCACGTGCATGGGCTGGTTGCGGCGCTCCAGCCACAAAAACAGTTGGTCGTTGGGGGTGAGTGCTTTCATGGGTGCTGTCTCCGCTCGAATATTGTTTGTGTTGTTATGCTGCAACCCCTTGTACCGGCGAGGGCGCCCGCATGGATTTAACGAATCTGGCGCTTGGCGAACGGCAACTCGGGGGATTTGCTGTTTTTCTGGACCGAAATGCGCTGGTTTTTAAATCCCAACAAGCGCCGCTGCCAGCGGCGCTCTTGGGTCAGGTGCGCCGATTGATCAATGCCCCAAATGTTTTGAATCATGAATTTGCTGGCCGCCACGGAATCGGGGGAGCGGCTCAGGATTTCTTGAATCAACGCCTGCACCTTCGCCTGCGGATCAGTCTCCACGTGGCTGACCAAACCAAGCGCCTTGGCTTGCTCACCACTGAGCGTGCGGCCGGTCATGGTCAGCTCTTTGGCCACGTCCACAGGCACCAGCTCGCAAAGCAGGGCACCACCGCCCATGTCGGGTATCAAGCCCCACTTGGCCTCCAGGATGGATAACTTCGCGTCGGGCGTGCACACGCGGATGTCCGCGCCAAGCGCCAGTTGAATGCCTGCACCAAAGCAATTGCCATGGATTTGCGCAATCACAGGCACGCCCAAGTCTCTCCAACCCGTGCTCCAGCGCTGAAAAATATTGCGCATGGGCAGCCACAGGTTGGCATACATCACCGCCGCGGTTTTAGGATCGGCGAGCACTGACTTAAAATCCAGCCCAGCGCAAAAAGACGCGCCCTCGCCTTTCAGCACCACGGCACGCAAACTGGCGTGTTTGGCCAATTGCTGTTGCACCTTGCTCATTTGCTTGAGCATATGCCAGTCCACGCCATTGTGTTTGTCAGGGCGATTCAGGGCCACGGTGGCCACCGTGTTGTCGGCGTTGAACTGCAGGGAAATTCGGTCCATGGTAGTCTCTGTTGGCGTTTGGGGTGCGCCTGTACGCAGGCGTGCTGGTGTCCATATATTAACTGTGTAGTAACATCGCTGCCAGCTTGTTTTTGGTGGGCCTGGCCCACGGTGTATTCATGTCCAAAAAGCGGTTCAAAATTCTTCATTCCGGGGTATTGCTCAAGGTTACAGCGTTGGTTGTGGCCCTGCTTGGCTATTACGCAAGCCCATATGGCCCAGGAGGTGGTGCACAGGCCGAAGGTGAAGCCCCAAGCGGGCGTCGCATAGAACAAGCAGGGGAGTTCTTCAGCGGCATCGTCACCCGCGTGGCCGATGGTGACACACTCACCGTGCAAGACAGCGACGGCCGCAGCCGCAAAGTACGCATGCACGCTGTGGACGCCCCAGAATTGCAACAGACCCATGGCGAGCAATCCCGAGAATGGCTTACAGGTCAGGTGCTTAACAAACCTGTGAAAGTGGTGATCAACAACACAGACCGCTACAAACGCGTGGTGGGCAAAGTGGTGTTGCCCGGCGAACCATGCGGCCAGGTGCTTTGCCCTTCCGACATAGATGTGAATCTGCAAGGCGTCGCGCAAGGGCAGCTTTGGTGGTACCGCGATTACGCCAAAACCCAAACCCGCAGTGACCGCCAAGCTTACGAGACCGCAGAAACCCAGGCCCGCGAACAACGCCTGGGGCTGTGGCGCGCCCCAAACCCCCAAGCGCCATGGCAATGGCGCAGCCAACAACGCAACGCCCAATGACCACCTCCGCCAAACCCACCCTGCTGTACACCACCACCCTGCCTTTGCGATGGGGGGACATGGACCAACTGGGCCATGTCAACAACACGGTCTACTTTCGCTGCTTTGAGCAAGCACGCGTGGAATGGATCGACCTTCACCCCCAAAGCCAAGACAACAACCCCGCCTATGTGGTGATTGTGCACACCGAGTGCAGTTTTTTACGCGAACTCAAAGCACCAGGCACCGTTGAAGTGCGCGTTTTTGCTGGCGACCTTGGCAAAAGCAGCCTGGTGCAACGCTACGAGTTGCGGCGCACCGACTCCCCCGAGGTGTTGGTGGCCACGGGCAGCGCCAAGCTGGTTTGGGTCCACCCAGAGACCAGCCGGTCTACCCCAGTGCCGCAACGCTTTTTGACGCACTTGCACACCCAGTAAGCACAAGCCTCCCAAGGCAGCTCAAACCCTCACACACACCCTGAATGTTGCATCGCAACACATTGAAATTGCGATACTTTTCTAGAAGTGCCCCTCAGTTTCGGCCATTGCTCCCGCCTTTTTTTATTGTTACATTGAGAACTGTCACGGTTAAACGTGACACATAAAAACACCAGAACAAGTGTAGGAGTCAAACCATGAAGAACGTCATGCCTGTCCGCCGCGACGTGAAGTTGAATCTGCCTGAACACAAGGTGGGCAACTGGCACGAAAGAGGTCCGCACGTCTCCCATTTTCTGAACGCCTTGTCGCTGTTTTTCCCAGCGGGTGAGCGCATGTTCATGGACGCTGTGCGCAACTACCGCGACCAGATCACCGACCCCGAG
>DASUEF010000072.1:0-2962 GCA_036275215.1 Limnobacter sp.
GTGGTTTTTGATGGTGGTTTTTACCAACGCGTTCAAGTCTTCAACCGTCCACGCCACGTTGTTGAGCGCGGCATTGAATTCTGTGAGTGCGGCGGCAACACCTGCCTCAGCCAGCATGGTTTGCAGCTCGTCTGCATTCACTGTGGGTTCGCGGTAAAACAGCGCAGCCTCATCGCGCAACTGCACCAGGGTGGATGCACGTTCCAGCACCACATCCAACACATCGCCCAAGGCCGGGCCGTGTGCATGTTCAATGCCCGCTTTGCCCAGGCGCTCGCTCAAATCGGCCAACAGCTGTTCTTTGGGGTGTTGCTTCATGTAATGCGCATTCACCCACTTCAGTTTTTCAGGGTCAAATTGCGCCGCTGATTTGGACAGGTTGCTGCCATCAAACCAGCTCACCAGTTGCTCGCGTGTAAACAGTTCGTCATCGCCATGGCTCCAGCCCAGTCGCGCCAGGTAGTTGATCATGGCCTCCGGCAAGAAGCCTTCCTCGTGATACTGGATCACACTCACCGCACCGTGGCGTTTGGAGAGTTTTTCGCCGTCAGGCCCCAAAATCATGGGGATGTGCCCATACTGGGGTTGATTGCCGCCTAGCGCCTTCAAAATGTTGATCTGCCGTGGGGTGTTGTTGATGTGGTCGTCACCACGAATTACATGGGTAATCTGCATTTCCCAATCGTCCACCACCACGCAAAAGTTGTAGGTGGGGGTGCCGTCCTGGCGGGCAATGATCAGGTCGTCCAGTTCTTCGTTGTTGATGGCGATGGGGCCTTTTACCAGGTCGTCCCAGCTCACCACGCCCGTGAGGGGGTTCTTGAATCGCACCACAGGTTTCACGCCCTCCGGAGGGGGGGGCAGCACTTTGCCAGGCTCGGGGCGCCATGTGCCGTCATAACGAATGCGCTGCCCATTTTCCCGTTGCTTTTCACGCATTTGGTTCAGCTCATCTTGCGTACAGTAGCAAAGGTAGGCATCGCCTGTTTCCAGGAGTTTTGCAATCATGGCGCGGTAGCGGTCCATGCGTTGCATCTGGAAAAATGGGCCTTCGTCGTACCCCAGGTTGAGCCAGTGCATGCCGTCCATGATGGCTTGCACCGCCTGGGGTGTTGAGCGTTCTACATCCGTGTCTTCCACACGCAAAATGAACTGGCCGCCGTGATGGCGGGCAAATGCCCAGCTGTACAGGGCGGTTCTTGCGCCACCCAAATGCAAGTAGCCTGTGGGGCTTGGGGCGAAACGCGTGCGAATTGTGGTGTGTTGCTGATTTTTAGACATGGATTAGTGACTTTTTTTCAAAGAACTCATATTATAAGTTCAAGTGATTTCTTAAGTTAGAGTGATGAAACCCTTCGACCGCCGATCTTTCATCAAAGCTGTCAGTACCTTGGCCATTGTAGGGGTCTCCGACAGCTGGTTAAAAACAGGCAGTTGGGCCGCTAGCGATGGCATGGTACCGCCTCCCGATTTGTTCGACCCTTCTTTGGTGGATCTAACCTTTTGGTTGCAGCCGCGCACGCTCGACATGGTGCGCCCTCAAACCGGAGAGCGTTTGAGCATCACCTACTGGAAAGACGGACATCTTAACCCAATCGCGTATGAACAGATTTGCCGTTTGTTGCGAGACGTGCAGGCAAATCAAGTTTTTCGCATGGATACACAACTGATTGATACCCTCTGGGCGGCGCAGGCTTTTGTTCGCCGATACGGCTTTACTGCGCCCGTGGAAATCACCTCTGGTTACCGCAGTCCCAAAACAAACGCACGGCTGATTGAGCAAGGATTGCCCGCAGCACGCAACTCTTTGCATTTGCGTGGCCAGGCTGCCGATTTCCGCCTCACAGGTTTACATCCCAGCGTGTTGGGGGAATTGGTGCAAGGCTTCAGGGCCGGTGGAGTCGGCTTTTACTTCCGTGTGGGCTCCAAAGGTGGGTGGATTCACGCAGACACGGGGCCAGAACGCGAGTGGCGCGGCTAATTTCTACAAAACCGTGTTTAAATAAAGCTTCACACAAAAAATAAAAAGTGAGGGTGTTTTTTGGCGGTGTGGCAGCGTGTGCAAAAGTGGTTGAGCAATGCAGGCAACGTGGCCGTTTTGGCACTGTTGCCTCTGGGGTTGGCTGCATGCAGCAAGGCGCCCAACAACCCCTATGTGGAGGGCGGCAAGTACGCCGGGCAATCCACACTTTACACGGCCTTCACCGCACGGCCAAAACACCTCGACCCCGCGCAGTCTTACACCTCCGACGAAGCCGAATTCACCTACCAAGTTTACGAGCCCCTGTTTCAATACCATTACCTAAATAGGCCTTATCAACTGGAGCCGCTGGCCGCAGAAGCGTTGCCAACGCCGGTTTACTTGGATGCCCAAGGCAAGGTGTTGCCTGAGGATGCTCCCACCGGGGACGTGCACACCAGCGTTTACACCATCCGCATCCGGCCTGGTATTTTGTACCAACCTCACCCTGCTTTTGCCAAAAATGCGCAGGGCGAATTTCGTTACCACGCACTGGGCGATGCCGCCAACCAATATTTTTCACCACTGGATTTTGAGCACCAAGGCACCCGCGAACTGACAGCTCACGACTACGTGTACGAAATCAAACGCCTGGCCAGCCCGCGCATTGTGTCGCCCATTCTTGGCCACATGGGTGAGTATGTGCAGGGGCTGGGCGAGCTGTCCAAAACATTGCAGGCGCACGACGAAGCCCTGAAGAAAAAAATTCAGCAAGAAACAGGCAGTGCATTTGCACCCGCCACCAAAGATTTGCCGTGGCTCGATTTGCGCAATTTTGATTTGCCGGGTGCCCGTGCCTTAGACGACCAGACGCTGGAAATTCGCGTCAATGGCAAGTACCCGCAGTTTGTGTATTGGCTGGCCATGCCGTTTTTTGCGCCCATTCCCTGGGAGGCCGATTTGTTTTACAGCCAGAAAGGCTTTGTAGAAAACAATTTGGTG
>DASUEF010000073.1:0-5421 GCA_036275215.1 Limnobacter sp.
GACGCGCAGCAAGCCAATGATGGTGAGATTGGGGTTGAGGTTTTTACACACTTGCTTGATGGTGTTGACCAAATCACTCAAACCCTCCAAAGCGTAGTATTCACATTGCATGGGGATCACCACGCCATGGGCGCAGCACAAGGCATTGAGCGTCAGCAAGGACAGCGCCGGTGGACAGTCAATGAGGATGAAGTCGTATTGATCGTCCACCTCGGCCAGGGCTTCACGAAGCTTGATCTCGCGGGATTCAAACTCCACCATCTCCACTTCGGCACCCGCAAGTTCGCGATTGGCTGGCAGCACATCAAACCCTTCTGCACTCACTGTTGACTCAGCCACACTGGCCAGTCCCACCAACACTTGGTACACGGTGTGTTTCAAGCTGCGCTTGTCAATGCCACAACCCATGGTGGCATTGCCTTGTGGATCCAGATCCACCAGCAGCACCCGCTGTTTAGCCAAAGCAAGGCCCGCAGCCAGGTTCACTGCGGTGGTGGTTTTTCCCACGCCACCTTTTTGGTTGGCAATGCAGAAAACTTTCGCCATGGTTTTGTCCTGAATATGAATGACTTGATTTTATCGTTGAATGACGAACAAATGCCGCTCCTCATCCAGGAAAGGCACTTCAATTGGGTACACAGAGACAATTCGCCAGCCGGATGGCACCGTGTTGTCCACTTCCAAGCGACCTTTCAGCGCTGCGTAAACCCCTTCGGGATGCAGCAAATGCGCGGTGAGCGCAATAAACTGATCCATGGTTGAGAAGGCACGGGAGCAAATGAGATTGAACGGTGATTCCACTGAGTAATGCTCGACGCGACCGTGCACTGCACGCGCGTTTGTCAGCCCCAAGGTCGCGATGGCTTGCTGCATGAAGGCTGCCTTTTTTTGAACCGTATCAATGAGGGTGATTTGCCAATCGGGCCTAGCCACGGCCAATACCAGACCTGGCAATCCTGCCCCAGCGCCCACGTCCAACAAGCTGGGTCTAAGCACGCCCTGCAGCGCTTTGTCGATGCAAGGAACCACGGCAAGCGAGTCCAACAGGTGGTGGCTAATCAGTTCTGCAGGACTGCGGATGGCCGTGAGATTGTAAACGGCATTCCATTTTTGAATGAGCTGGCCATACTCAAAAAGCTTGGCCAGCTGCTCGTCACTCAGCGCAAGTCCAAGCGTAGTGACCCCCAATTTCAGGCGTGTCAAATCGTCTGGCCCCAGCCATGATCGCGTTGGTGCGGACGCACGGGTTTGGGATTTCACGCCACCTGCTCCGCACCCTCACCGGCGGCCCGCCCGAGCAAGCTGCGTTTCTTCAAGTGAACCAGCAACAAAGAAATGGCTGCCGGGGTAATACCCTGGATGCGACTCGCCTGCCCAATCGTTTCGGGTTTGTGCGTGTTCAGCTTCTGCTGGACTTCCTTGCTCAACCCCAACACTTGGCTATA
This sequence comes from Limnobacter sp., assembly GCA_036275215.1. Taxonomy (GTDB): domain Bacteria; phylum Pseudomonadota; class Gammaproteobacteria; order Burkholderiales; family Burkholderiaceae_B; genus Limnobacter. The sequence goes on from DASUEF010000073.1 coordinate 1,446, forward strand.
GTCCAGGTTCTGGGGCAATTGGATGGTTTCATTGCCCAAACCACGATCAACTTCGGCCTGTTGACGGGCCACGTAACCAGCGTATTTCACTTCAATTTCAAGCTGGGTCACCAACTCTCCAGACAAACCAGCCCCAGCCAGCGCAGGCTCACCCGTGTCTTTGCTGAGGGTCAACAGATTGGCATAGTGCACATCGGGTCGCTTGAGCAAGTCATAAAAGTTGTACTCGCGCTCAATGCCCTTGCCCAACACGCGCTCTGCCTCGGCCTGAGCAACCACTTTGGGGTTAATCCAGGTGGAACGCAGGCGCTGCATTTCCAGCTCAATTGATTCGCGTTTGGCGCAAAATGCCGCCCAACGAACATCGTCCACGATACCCAACTTTCGACCCACAGGCGTTAGACGCTGGTCCGCGTTGTCTTCTCGGAGGCTTAGGCGATATTCTGCACGGCTGGTGAACATGCGGTAAGGCTCTGCCACGCCTTTGCTCGTCAAATCATCAACCAACACGCCCAGATAGGCCTCATCCCTCCGTGGGGTCCACTGCTCCTTGCCTTGCGCCTTCAAGGCCGCATTTAGACCTGCCAGCAGACCCTGCGCCGCCGCCTCTTCATAGCCAGTGGTTCCATTGATTTGACCAGCAAAAAACAAGCCTTCAATGGTCTTGGTCTCGAGCGTGGTCTTCAGGCCACGGGGGTCGAAATAATCATACTCGATGGCGTAGCCCGGCCGCAGAACATAAGCATTCTCGAGCCCGCGGATAGAATGGAGCAAATCCAGTTGCACATCAAAAGGCAGCGATGTAGAAACCCCATTCGGATAATACTCGTTTGTGGTCAATCCCTCAGGTTCCAGAAAAATTTGGTGCGATTCTTTGTCCGCGAAACGGTGGATCTTGTCCTCGATTGAAGGACAATACCTGGGCCCCACCCCTTCAATCACCCCCGTGTACATGGGGCTTCGATCTAAACCACCTCGAATAATGTCATGGGTTTTCTTGTTGGTGTGTGTGATCCAGCACGGCAGCTGCCTGGGATGCATAGACGCATTGCCCAAGTATGAAAACACCGGCACTGGATCTAAATCGCCCGGCTGCTCTTGCATCACGCCAAAGTCAATGCTGCGACCGTCGATGCGTGGTGGAGTACCGGTTTTCAAACGCCCTTGGGGCAGTTTCATCTCTTGTAGTCGCCGAGCCAGCCCCACGGAAGGTGGATCCCCTGCCCGGCCGCCCGAGTAATTTTGAAGACCCACATGAATTTTGCCGTTCAAAAAAGTGCCTGCGGTGAGCACAACAGCCTTTGCCCGGAACTTGACCCCAACTTGGGTGACCGCACCCACCACCCGATCTCCGTCCAGCAACAAGTCTTCGACCGCCTGCTGAAACAAGCTCAAGTTGGGTTGATTTTCCAAGCGGGTGCGAATGGCCTGCCGATACAACACTCGATCTGCCTGTGCTCGTGTAGCACGCACGGCAGGTCCTTTTGAACCGTTCAATATGCGAAATTGAATGCCAGCCTCATCGGTGGCAATGGCCATTGCACCGCCCAAAGCGTCCACCTCTTTTACAAGGTGCCCCTTGCCGATACCACCAATCGAAGGATTGCAAGACATTTGACCCAAAGTTTCAATGCTGTGGGTAAGCAATAGTGTTTTGCAGCCCGTGCGCGCTGAAGCCAAAGCAGCCTCGGTGCCTGCATGGCCACCACCCACCACAATCACATCAAACTCGTCGGGATAAAACATGGATCACCTCGGAAAAAACAGAAGACCGCCACGTAGGCGATCGCATGCCGCATTATAAAGGCGAAGGCGTCCGCGGCCCAAGTGAGTGATGTTTCACGTGGAACAATGCGGAGAAAAGCCTTCCAAGTGTTGTTTCTCTGTGGCGGCTAGGCCACGCCCCGTCAACGCTTTAACACACACCGAGGCCAAGCCCCTTCGCTTTGTTGCTTGCTCCTCGAAGTCACCGGGCCATGCCCCAAGGCGTGCGCCAATCTGTATTTCCCTCCCTGAGCCTGGCCACGCATGTGGCTGGTGGGTCTTTGAAGACCCGTGGTGCCTCTTCATAGACCCGTGGTGTGAGCCTGTTGGCCTTGGATCAGCCCGATTATCCCTTCTTGCCCCTGGCCAGGGGGCATGCAAAGCGAAAATGTCGCTGTTGCATCCGGCCCGTCTTGCCGCCAAGCAAGGCTTGTCGACCGCGCCGTTCCGGCCCCTGGCTGTGGGTCAAACCGGGCGGGCTGCCCTGAATCGGCCAGCCAGGCATCACACCGCAGGTCTTGTGCCGCACCGGGGCTGCGCAGGTGCTCAGTTGCCACGAACAGGCCCAGGCCGGTGCAGAGGGCTTGGTGGCGAGCATCCAGAAAACCTGCCCTTGCGTGCCGCAAAGGACCGGTGACACCGCACCACAGGTGCGTGGCAGGGGCCGAGCCCGACCGCGCAGTTTTGTCGGGGCGGACCCAGGGCATTCAGGCCCAGCAAGGGAGACACAGGTTTTCAGCGAGAAACAAGCCTCTGCTCGGCCTTGGGCCATCAACCATCAGATGTCGTAGGCCTGCCCACCTCCCAAGACCCGATCAATCAACTTGGGCGTCAACATGGGTGCAAACACAGCGATGAATTCGTACATCAGCGTGCGCATGAACACGCCTTGCCGCAGGGCGATCCGCGTTGTGTTGCGTCCAAACAAGTGGTCCACAGGCACTGCCAGCAGGCCTTTGTCTTTGGCTGCGTCAAAGGCCACTTCTGCAATAATGCCTACACCCAGACCCAAACCGACATAGGTTTTAATCACATCGGCATCAATTGCTTCCAACACCAAATCAATGGTCACCCCTGCTTTCTCGAACGCTGCGTCAATTTTTTTTCGACCAGCGAAGTGCGTCTCATAAGTGATGATGGGCATCTGTTCAAAATCTGCGAGCGCCATCTGCCGCCCCAGTTCACCAGCAAAAGGCTTAAGCCATTTCGAGTTGGCGGGCGCCACCGCCACATGCCCCCAATCGTAACAGGGCAAGGTCACCAAGTCTGGCTCATCGGCCAAGGCCTCCGTGGCCACAGCCAAATCCGCTTGGTCTTTACGCACCCACTGGGCCAGCTGCTCAGGCGTGCCCTGCAGGAGAATCAACTTCACCTTGGGAAACTTTTTGCGAAAAGTGGCGACCGCTTGGGGCAAGACATACCGCGCTTGAGTATGCGTCACGGCAACAGTCAACTGTCCGCTGTCCCGAGCAGCAAACTCCTCCCCCACCCGTTTAATGTTCTCCAACTCTGCCAATACTCGCTCACATGCTTGATACACCAACTCACCAGGTGGTGTTAAACCTTTAATTCGCTTGCCATGGCGTTTAAAGATCTGGAACCCCAATTCCTCCTCAAACTCAATGATGGCTTTGGAGACACCCGGCTGTGAGGTGAACAAGGCCTTGGCTGCATCGGTGAGGCTGAAGTTGTGACGGACAGCTTCGCGGATGAATCGCAACTGGTGCAGGTTCATGAACAACCCTTCAGAATTGGGAGCTTTATACCCCAAGGGAATAAATAAATGGAAAATCTATCGTTTGAATTATAAGCCAGCAGGCCTACACTTCAAGTCCCCAAAACCATTTTGCAGAGCAGCCACGTGCCTTTCGAAATTGATGTCGTCTATGTTGTATCCGGCTTGGCAGTCGGCCTTTTGGTCGGCCTGACTGGCGTGGGTGGCGGCTCCCTCATGACCCCCTTATTAACCGTGCTGTTTGGCGTACCCGCCACCACGGCCGTGGGCACCGACCTGGCGTTTGCGGCCATCACCAAAGGCGCTGGCACCTTGGTACACCGCATGCGCAACACCGTGAAATGGAAAATTGTGGGTTTGGCCTGCTTGGGCAGTGTGCCTGCATCGTTGGCCACCATCGCCATTTTGCACGGGCTGGACATCCAAAACGCTGGCAAAGGCAGCCCGATTGATGTGTTCATCCGCTGGTCCATTTCC
>DASUEF010000074.1:0-2342 GCA_036275215.1 Limnobacter sp.
TGGTGGATGTGGCTGCCCTTGGTCACCTGCGCCGCTTTTGTGTGCACCTTGCCCAACCGCGTGCTGGCCAAGTTGCAACACGCCAGCCTGGCCCGCAACCAAAGCGACCTGCGCCAAAGCACCCGCAGCGTGCTGCTTGCCCGGCCCCTGGCCTTGTTGTACTGGAACATGAATTACCACACCGAGCACCACCTGCACCCCAGCGTGCCGTATTTCAACTTGCCCAAACTGCGCATTGCACTGGCCAGCCACTTGCCTCAAACGCCCACTGGCCTTGCCCCGCACCTGGACGCCCTGCGCATGCCAACCGCCGACAAACAACCGCCCCTTTGCCACGAAAAAACATGAGCCACACCGCAGACACACTCTCGATTCAAGACGCCCTGCAAGCCCTGTACGCTGATGTGGATGAACAGCTTCACCAAATCGAATATGCTGTGGCTTGCAAACCTGGCAATGTGGATGATCACATCAAGGCCCTGAGCCAGTTGATCGACCTGTGCGAGCGACGCCCGCACAACCAGCTCTTTGAACTCGACACCACCGCAACCCGCGAGCTGTGCACCCGCATTGCCTCGGTCTACCAGCGCCTGTTGAGCGATTGCAGCAACAACCTCAGCTTCAAAAGCGTGGTGATGCTCACTTTGCAAAAGCGCTTCATTGGCCAGGTGTTTGAAATTTCTGGTTATGGCTCAGAGCAGGCCCTGCAACGCGTGCTCCTCAAACGCGCCAAAGAGCGCCCCGCCAAATCACTCACCCACAACCAAGCGGCACTGCGGCATGTGCTGGTGAGCACCACCAGCACCCTGGACGCTGAGCAATTGGTGCAACTCAGCCTGGACGAGAGCGAAACCGCCGCGTTGCTGGCCATCGGCCTGTTGCTCGACCGCATGCCCACCACCTTGGCTGGCGAAGCAGGCCGCCAATTCTTGCTGGAGCAATACAACCCCTACGAGGCGCTGCAAACCCTGGATGTTTACCGTGCATTGGTGGCCAATGTGTGGATGCTGTGCAGCTACAGCGCCAGCCCTGGAAAACACGAGATTAAAAAACACCTCAATGCCTGGTACAAACGCATGCACAAGGCCAAAGGCCTGCGCGTGCGCCCCACAGGCAGCGTGCCCCAACCCGGCAACACGCACAACAAACCCGTGATGGCCGTGGTGGCCGAGAGTTTTTCCTCGGCCCATGCCATGTACCGCTGGTATGCACCCATCATCAAACGCTTAAAACAAGATTATTTTTTGGTGCTGGTGGCCTTGCATGCCGACGTGGACGACAACGCCATCGGCCTGTTTGATCGATTCCTTGAAGTGCCCGCGCAAGACGAACTGAATGTGCAAAACGTATTGGACCAATGCGCGCCCGACATCGCCTACTTCACCAGCGTGGGCATGCGCAGCTGGAGCATCTCCATGGCCAACCTGCGTTGGGCTCCCCTGCAGGTGATGAGCTTTGGCCACCCCGCCACCACCCACAGCACAGAAATGGATTTGGTGTTCATCAACACCCGCACCGTGGGCGAGCCCGGCATTGTGGCCGAAAACATGCTGGTGCTGGAATCCGAAATTGGCAGCCTGATTGAAGCTCACAAAGACCTGCGCTTGCCCCCACCCGCCGAACTGCCCAACGACGAAGTGCGCATTGCCATTCCGTGCAACCTCATGAAAATCAACATCGGCTTCATGGCGGCGCTCAAAGAAATTGAACGCCTGGCCGACAAGCCCGTGCGGTACACCTTCTTCCCCAATCAGGGCGGTATTTCTCACCTCACCACCACGCGGCAAATTCAACGGTTTTTCCCCAACGCCACGGTGGCCAAACGCACCACTTACGACCAATACCTGGCCATGCTTAACCAGCACCACCTGGCGCTCAGCCCCTTCCCCTTCGGCAATGCCACCAGCACCATTGACTGCATGGTGCTGGGCTTGCCAAGCATTGGGCTGCTGGGCCAAGAGCCCCATTCCCGCAGCGATTACGACGTGCTGGCCGCATTCGATTTGCAAGACTACTGCGTGGCCGACAGCGTAGACAACTACGTGCACGGCACCGTGCGATACATCAACACCCCAGGCCTGCTGGACGAGCTGCGCGCCATGGTGGCCTCCAAAAACTTCATGGAGCAGCACACCGTAAGCGACAACCCCCTGAGCGAAGAATTTTGCAAAGCTCTGAAGTGGGCCCATGCCAACGCAGCACAGGTGCAAGGGCCGCGCGGTGAAGTGTTTGAATCGGCGGGACGGTGGGCCTAGGGCGAAGCAGCCCAATGAAATAGAGAGTCTAATCGAAACGTTTGTTAACACACTGATTTTCAATCACTTTTTAACAGCCAGCACTGT
>DASUEF010000075.1:0-3051 GCA_036275215.1 Limnobacter sp.
CACCGTGGCCATGTCAGCACACTACAACGATGTGCTCATGGTAGTTGCGGGCACTACACTGGGCATGCTGATTGCCGACGTGCCTGCGGTGTTTGCTGGCGACAAGCTGGCTGAAAAAATTCCGATGAAGCTGGTGCACCGAATAGCTGCTGCGATGTTTGCAGCACTGGGTGCGGCCACCCTCTTTGGCGTTGGAGCAGGATTGGGGCTTTAATTTTGAGTGAATCAATCCATTCACAGAAAAAACATGTATCAAGGATATGTTGACCCAACCAAGGCACAACGATGAGCCATGCGCACATCTCATCACTGTCGATCTGGCGAGATCGTTTTATCTACATGTCCCCCTACTTTTTGGGCGAGCAAAGCTGCCGTCCATCCACGGTCATCCTGATCGGCACGGATGGCGACTTTGAAGTTGAGTCGTCAGGCCACAAGCACAGTGGTCGCGCATTTTTGATTGGATCCAACGTGGCCCGTACGCTGAGCGCCAACAACACCTGTCTTTACAGTTTGAATGTGGATCCAATCAACCCTTACGCCCGAAAACTGCGCGAAATTCTGGATGGCAGGGATATTCTTGACCTGCAGTCACGACTGAATGAAACCGCACAGCAACATGCGTATGACAGCATGTCGGGCAAACGCACTTGCCATGAACTTCGTCACAGTTCCGAGGTAATTCTTCAGGCGCTTTTTCCGGAAATTATTGGGGCACCACCACTTGACCGACGTGTAGACATGGTCGCCTCCTGGCTTCACACCCACATTCCTCAAGTTGCTGAACTAAAAAAGCTGTCGGCTCTGTGCGGCTTGTCGGAGAGCCGTCTGGCCCACCTGTTCACAGACGAAGTGGGCATTTCAATTCGGCAATACCTGCTGTGGATCAAGATGCGTTACGCGGCAGAGCTTTTTGTGCGCAACAAAACATTGTCTGAGGTGGCCCATGAAATCGGCTTCTCTGATTCCTCGCACCTAAGCCGTACTTTCACGCGTTACTTTGCACTCACTCCCTCGTACCTTGCAAACAACAAGCTGGTTGAATTACAAATTTGTGATGACTCGTAGCAAGTACATACAAAAGTAGCAACTGCCTTCTATCGCACTGCCCAACATCCACCTATTCTGCTTCCGAAGTATCACCACAAGATACACAAAAAGAAATCAATACCGGAGACAGACTTTGAGGACGTATCATTTATCCACATCCATCGTGCTCACCACATGCTTCACACTGCTTGCAGGCTGCGGTGGATCGGGTGAAAACAGCGCCGCGCGGACAAGCCCCTCGGGTACCGCAGCACCTCAGGTGCAGCCATCCGACGTAGCCGTCAACCCAGCCACAGCCTCAGTTACTGAATGGGGCTACATTCCGTTGCCCGATGGCAACGAGCTGCGTTACACCGCCTGGTTACCCGAAGGTGAAGGCCCCTTTCCAGTACTGATGATGTACGAGGGCTATTTTGGTGGCAGCGATCCATCGCGTGCGGCCAACATTTTCGTGTATGACATGCTCGCCAAAGGATATGCGATTGTGGGCGTGAACCTGCGCGGCTCAGCGTGCTCTAGCGACAGCTGGGAGCTGTTTAACCTGCAACAGGCACAAGACGGTGCATTTGCGGTGGACTGGCTGGCTCAACGCCACTGGGCCAACGGCAAAGTGGCCATGTATGGCTATTCCTATGCAGGCATCATGCAATTGTGGGTCGCCAGCATGCAGCCTAAACACTTGGTGGCTGTAGGCCCCGGTATGCCAGTGGTGGACACCTACCGGGACATCGGTTTTCCGGGGGGTATTCTGAACGCCGCATTTCCACCCGCTTGGGGTGCCGGGTTGAATGCCGACTGGGCCATCGCCTATCGCGACGCCCTGCAAATTGGCGACAACAAGTGTTTGCAACACGGCGCACTTCATGCCGCTCAAAACAACCTGAACTCACTGGCGGTTCAAATTCCGCAGCACCCGAACGACGACGCCTGGCACCACGCGCACAGCATCAAAAACTGGGTGTCCAATATCAATGTGCCCGTGTTTGCGACCCAGGCCTGGCAAGATGAACAAACAGGGGGCCGAGGTGCTTACTTCTACGACCAACTGGATCCCAACAAAACCTGGATCATCACCAGCAATGGCCACCACACCATACATCAGTATTCCCACGGCATCATGGCCCAACTTCAATCGTTTTATGATCACTTCTTGAAAGGAATCGACAACGGTTTCGACAAAACACCCAAGGTGCATATCTGGCATGAAACCGACGCAGCCAACCTGGCTCCCAATAGCGTGACAACACTGCCAAAACTTCCAGTGAAAGTAAAAGCAAAGGAGTTTCATCTGGCTCCTGGTGGCTTGATGCTGAACGACAAAGAGACCGCAGCAGCAGGGCCCGGCACCAGCTACAGCTACCCGCTTCCCGCACCCAATGTAATTGACAGTACAGGGGTGTTTGACCGCACGCAAACTGGCGGTGTTACCGCCAACACATGGACTGTTTCTCCTGACAATCCCTTGGGTCGTGCCGTGTTCACCACCAAACCGTTGTTGAACACCTTCACCAGCTACGGCGTCTCAAGTGCAGATTTGTGGGTATCCACCACTGCCAACGATGTTGACCTGCAGGTGACCATGGTGGAGGTTCGGCCTGATGGACAAGAACAATACGTTCAGCGCGGATGGCTGCGTGCATCACATCGGGCCCTGGACGAACAACGTTCAAGCGCGCTACAACCCTACCACCCGCACACCGCTGAATCACTGAAGGACATGACGCCCGGCGTGCCGGAATTATTGCGTGTTGAAATGATGCCCTTCAGCCATGTGTTTCGCAAAGGCTCCAGCATCCGTATGTATGTTGAGAACCCCAGCATGATCGGACTATGGGGTTTTCAGTCAATCCTGACGCCACAAACGGTGACTGTGCATCACGATGCCGAACATCCGTCCAAGATCGTGCTGGGTGAATTGCCCAACGCGAATGTCAAACCGGAATTGACCGAATGTGGCACGGTGGATTCACAACCGTGCAGAAATAATCCGGTGCCTCAGCC
>DASUEF010000076.1:0-5431 GCA_036275215.1 Limnobacter sp.
CGCACGAATTGGACTTAAAACATTCGTGCGGTGTTGTTCGAAGGAAGTGGCTGTAAATTAACCAACAAATGGGTTAGCAAACGCGAACATCATCGCGATACCAACACCGATCAGGAACGCAGCGTCGATCAGACCGGCCAACACGAACATCTTGGTTTGCAGTTCGTTCATCAGTTCTGGCTGGCGAGCAGAAGCTTCCAGGTACTTACCACCCATGATCGCGATACCGATACAGGCACCGATCGCACCCAAACCAATGATAATGCCGCAAGCAAGAGCTACGAAAGCAACGTTAGTCATGACAACTCCTTCAATTGAAAAAATGAAAAATTAAAAAAACCAAAAACTAAAAATCGATCAGTGGCCCTGATGTGCCTGGCCAATGTAGATCAAGGTCAACATCATGAAAATGAAGCCCTGGAGCAACACGATCAGAATGTGGAAGATTGCCCAAATTGTTCCGGCCAACACATGGCCCAAGAAGGCAAACGCACCACCCAAGGACAACGCAGCAGCGCCACCCAGCAAAGCGATCAGCATGAACACCAATTCGCCTGCATACATGTTGCCGAACAGTCGCATGCCCAGGGACACGGTTTTTGCGGCAAATTCAATGAGGTTCAACACAAAGTTGGGGATCCAGAGCAGTGGATTGGCACCAAACGGTGCGCAAAACAACTCGTGCACAAAGCCACTCGCGCCCTTGATCTTGACGGAGTAGTACAGCATCAAGCACAACACGCCCAAAGACATGCCCAAGGCGCCGTTGAGGTCGGCGGTGGCCACCACACGCATGTAGGGATCACCGGGGCTTGCGGCAAAGCCGAGGTTGTACATCAAGTGGCCCCAGGCCATGGGAATCAAATCCACGGGCACCAGGTCAAATGCGTTCATCACAACAATCCAGCAGAACACTGTGAGGGCGAGCGGCGCGATGAAAGTGCGGTCGCCATGCACGATGGACTTGGATTGGGATTCCACCATTTCAACCAGCATTTCTACGAACCCTTGGAAGCGGCCTGGCACACCAGAGGTGGCTTTTACAGCGGCTTTGCGCAGGAAGTAAATCACCAGCAAACCAGACAGCAAGGAGAAAAACATGGTGTCGAGGTTGATCACGGAGAAATCAACAATGAAACCTTGTTTCGCAGTTGCAAAGTGCTGCAAGTGATGGACGATGTAATCTGAGGGGGTTAGCCCGTGCTCTGAAGATGCCATACTTATCTCAAGAAAAATGCCAAAAAATAGCTTTTGAGGGTGAGCACCGCAGTGAGAATCAGGGACCACCAAACCAAGTTCGGGTCGACCTGACTCGCAACAAACATGATTGCGATGGTTGCTCCAACCTTCAGGAATTCTCCCGCCAAAAACACCACAGTGCCCCCCAGTGGGGTTTTACTGCCCAAGGCCAGGCGTGCCGCAAATGCCGTACTGGGCAAAGCAACGGCCAGCAGGCCCCACAGCGCAGATTGAGCGTGGTTGGCAGACACCATGAACATGAGCAGGCAAACAGCCGCTCCAACGACCCACTGGAGTCCGATAATTTTCCACATGACTTTGCTGCGCTGCCACATTTGCCTTGACTGGGCTGTCGATCCCCCATTTGGCGCATGTGTTTTTGACAAACCCGCAGATTATAGGGGTTTGCACCAGTCTTCGTCAAACAAAAACCCGCTTATTTTTACACCATTCTGGTGCAAAAATCAGAGTTCATCCTTGGGGAAACCAATGCGTTGTAAAACGCCATCCAATTCGTCCAGATTGTTGAACTTGATCGTGAGCGTGCCCTTGCCTTTGGGGGTCGCTTTCAAGGCCACAGCACAGGCAATCCAGTCTGCCAAGCCTTCTTCAAGGCGCCTGACATCTTGATTCTGAGCCGCTTTGACGGCAACCCGGTCTTTGTCACTGGCCCAGTCGTTGACCAGTTTCTCGGTTTCGCGCACCGACAGACGTTTGTTGACCACTTCATTGGCACAAGCGATTTGCTCAGCCGCAGACAAAGCGAGCAAAGCGCGGGCATGGCCCATCTCGATGTCACCAGCCAGCAACATGGTTTGCACTGGGTCGGCAAGATTCAGCAGGCGAAGCATGTTGCTTGTTGCACTGCGGGATCGCCCGATTGCGCGTGCGGCGTCTTCGTGGGTTAAATTGAATTCGCGAATCAGACGCTGGACACCGATCGCTTCCTCGAGCGGGTTCAAATCTTCGCGTTGAATGTTTTCTATGAGTGCCATGGCCAAAGCGGACTCATCTGGAACCGCTCGCACCAAAACCGGCACCTCTTCCAGCCCGGCCAGTTTGGAAGCGCGGAAGCGTCGCTCACCTGCGATGATCTCATACTTGCCAGATCCAACTGGTCGCACCAGGATGGGCTGCATGATGCCCTGACTTTTGATGGACTCAGCAAGCTCCATGAGGGCACTTTCATCCATGCGTGTTCGGGGCTGATACTTGCCCGCCTGCAGCTTGGAGACGGAAATGGTCATGACCTGCTCGCCGAGGTCTTTGCTGGCATCGTCCCCGGATGGGCCCAGCAGTGCTTCCAGGCCACGCCCCAGGCCTTTGGTGCGTTTGATTGCGTTCATTGCGTGTTCTTCAGGAATTGGATTGGGAAACCAGCGCACAGCTTGTGCACTGGCATATTCAGGCCGCCACGGGCAAGCCCACTCGGGCCACCATCTCTTTGGCAAAAGTCAGATACGCCTTGGCACCCTTGCTGGTTTTGTCGAACAACACCCCCGGCACGCCGTAGCTTGGCGCCTCAGCCAAGCGCACATTGCGAGGAATGATGGTGGAGAACACCTTGTTGCCAAAATGCTTTTCAAGTTGATCTGACACCTGCTGGGCCAAGGTCATGCGTGGATCGAACATGACGCGAAGCAGGCCAATGATGGTCAGGTTCGGATTGAGGTTTTTACAGACTTGTTTGATGGTGTTGACCAAATCACTCAAACCTTCAAGCGCATAGTATTCACACTGCATGGGAATAACCACACCGTGGGCGCAGCACAGGGCGTTGAGGGTGAGCAAAGACAAGGCAGGCGGGCAATCAATCAGAATAAAGTCGTATTGATCGTCCACCTCAGCCAAGGCTTCCCGGAGTTTGATCTCACGCGATTCAAACTCCACCATTTCCACTTCGGCACCCGCGAGCTCACGGTTGGCCGGCAGCACATCAAACCCCTCAGCGGCCACGGTGGACTCGGCCACGCTGGCAAGACCAACCAGGACCTGGTAGACGGTGTGTTTCAGGTTGCGTTTGTCAATGCCGCAACCCATGGTCGCATTGCCTTGCGGATCAAGATCAACCAGCAAGACACGCTGCTTGGCCAAAGCAAGGCCTGCCGCCAGGTTCACTGCGGTGGTGGTTTTTCCCACGCCACCTTTTTGGTTGGCAATGCAGAAAACTTTCGCCATGGTTTTGTCCTGAATATGAATGATCTGATTTTATCGTTGAATGAAGAACAAATGCCGTTCCTCATCCAGGAAAGGCACTTCAATCGAGTCCACAGCAACAATTCGCCAACCGGCTGGCACGGTGTTGTCCGCCTCAAGGCGACCCTTGAGGGCTGCATACGCCCCCTCGGGGCGCAGCAAATGCTCGGTGAGCCCAATCAACTGCCCCATGGTTGAAAACGCGCGCGAGCAAATGATCATGAATGGCGACTCTGCGGTGTACTGCTCGACTCGCCCATGCACGGCACGTGCATTTTTTAAACCCAGGCTCGCAATGGCTTGCTGCATGAAGGCTGCCTTTTTCTGCACAGTGTCGATGAGTGTGATCTGCCACTGCGGCCGGGCCACAGCAAAAACGAGACCTGGCAAGCCCGCTCCGGCACCCACATCCAGCACATTGGGGTTTTGCAAACCCTTCACCGCATTGTCGATGCGGGGAATCACAGCCAGTGAATCCAGCAAATGGTGACTGATGAGATCCGCAGGTGTGCGAATGGCCGTCAGGTTGTAAACCGCATTCCACTTTTGAATCAGCTGGCCGTACTGAAACAACTGCGTCACCTGCGCATCATTCAAGTCAAGATCAAGTGTATTCACACCCTGTTTCAAACGTGCCAGATCATCGGGCCCCAACAATGGCGGCCGGGATGGCAAGCCACGAGCATGCGATTTCACGCCACCTGCTCCGCATCTTCGCCTGCAGCCCTTCCGAGCAGGCTGCGCTTCTTCAAATGAACCAGCAACAAAGAAATGGCCGCAGGCGTCACACCCTGTATCCGGCCAGCTTGCCCGATGGTATCAGGCTTGTGCATGTTCAGCTTCTGCTGCACCTCTTTGCTCAAACCCAACACCTGGCTGTAATCCAAATCTTGTGGCAGCTTGATGGTTTCATTGCCCAAACCGCGATCGACCTCGGCCTGTTGGCGTGCCACGTAGCCAGCGTACTTCACCTCAATCTCAAGCTGCGTCACCAACTCGCCAGACAAACCCGGACCTGTCAATGCAGGCTCGCCGTTGTCTTTGAGAAGTGTCAACAAACTGGTGTAGTGAACATCGGGTCGCTTGAGAAGGTCATAAAAGTTGTACTCGCGCTCAATGCCTTTGCCCAACACGCGCTCGGCTTCAGCTTGGGCAACCAGTTTGGGATTGATCCACGTGGAACGCAGGCGCTGCATTTCCAGCTCAATCGACTCGCGTTTGACACAAAACGCTGCCCACCGCACATCGTCCACAATGCCCAGCTTTCGGCCGATGGGCGTCAAGCGCTGATCCGCATTGTCTTCCCGAAGGCTCAAGCGGTACTCGGCACGGCTGGTGAACATGCGGTAGGGCTCGGCCACCCCCTTGCTGGTCAAATCGTCCACCAACACACCGAGGTAGGCCTCATCCCGACGCGGCGTCCACTGCGGCTTGTCCTGTGCTTTCAATGCCGCGTTAAGGCCAGCGAGCAAGCCTTGGGCAGCCGCCTCTTCATAGCCGGTGGTGCCATTGATCTGACCTGCAAAAAACAGCCCTTCAATCGTCTTGGTTTCCAGCGTGGTCTTCAAACCACGGGGGTCGAAATAATCGTATTCGATTGCATAACCTGGACGCAACACATAGGCATTCTCAAGCCCCCGAATTGAATGGAGCAAATCCAATTGAACATCGAATGGCAGGGATGTAGAAACGCCGTTGGGATAATACTCATTCGTGGTCAAACCTTCGGGTTCCAGAAAAATCTGGTGTGACTCCTTGTCTGCGAACCGATGGATCTTGTCTTCAATGGACGGGCAATACCTTGGCCCCACCCCCTCGATCACGCCGGTGTACATTGGGCTGCGATCCAGCCCACCCCGGATGATGTCATGGGTTTTTTTATTGGTGTGCGTGATCCAGCACGGCAGTTGCCTTGGGTGCATGGCGGCGTTGCCCATGTATGAGAACACTGGCACCGGGTCAAAATCCCCCGGCTGCTCTTGCATGACACTGAAAT
>DASUEF010000077.1:0-15246 GCA_036275215.1 Limnobacter sp.
CTGTGGGCCAGTGCGCTCGATAAACCCAAGGCGATTGTGGCCAAAACGGTGAAGGGCAAGGGTGTTTCGTTCATGGAGCACAACAACATGTGGCATTACACCCGCTTGAATGAAGACACCTACGCGCAAGCGTGCGCAGAAGTGATGGGTGGTGCGCAATGAGGGCCGCATTTTCGGACACGTTGGTTGAATTGGCCCGACGCGACCCGCGCGTGTTGCTGCTGACAGGTGACCATGGTTACGCTTTGTTTGATGCATTTCGCAAGGCATGCCCGCAGCAATACATCAATGCCGGAATTGCCGAGCAAAACATGGTGGGCATGGCTGCCGGGCTAGCTCGCATGGGCTTTCGGCCTTTTGTTTATGGTTTGGCTGCGTTTATCCCCGTGCGGGTGGTTGAGCAGATCAAGCTGGACATTGCGCACGACAACCTGCCAGTGGTGCTACTGGGCGATGGTGCCGGCTTTGTGTACAGTCACTTGGGCACCAGCCACCAATCCACCGAAGACATTGCATGCACGCGATCGATCCCCAACCTGGCGGTGCTCTCCCCAGCGGATCGCTTTGAACAAACGGCTTGCATGCTTTGGGCATACGCATCAAAAGGCCCTGTGTACTTGCGCATGGGCAAATCCGACCGTGGCGATGTGCACCAAAGCGCGCTGAACACCCCGCTGGACGCACCACTGCAAATTAAAGCTGGAGAACCTGGTGGCCTGGCTCTGCTGGCCACAGGCTCAATGGTGAAAACAGCGCAAGAGCTGGTGCAAAGCGATTTACCACATGCAGCCATCTACAGTGTGCCTTGCCTGAAACCATTGGACCACCAGGCCATGGTCAATGTAATCGCTGGGCACCGCTTGCTGGTCACCCTGGAAGAACACCACACTGACGGAGGGCTGGGCTCGCTGGTGTGCGAATTGAGCGCTGAACACATGCCGCGAAAAGTGCTGCGAATCGGCATAGCAGACCGATTTAGCGAGCATTGCGGCACCTACCAGTACCTGCTGAAGGAGCACGGCATAGACCTGCCCGCTGTGCGTGAAAAAGTGCTGCAATTTGCGAGTCAAAACGCATCATGAAAATTGCCATTCTGGGCGCGAGCAGCCAAATTGCAGGCGACCTTATTCGCAATTTGCAGCAGCACACCACACATCAACTCAGCCTGTTTGGGCGCATTGCCAAACCAGAGCTTGGCATGCTGAGTTATTCAGCGTTTGGCGAAGGTCATTACGATGCTTTGATTAATTTTGTGGGGGTTGGCGACCCGGCGCGTGCTGTGAACATGGGCACCAGCATTCTGGAGGTGACAGAACAGTACGACCTCCTCGCTTTGGACTACTTGAAAATTCACCCGACCTGCCGGTATGTTTTTTTAAGCAGCGGTGCGGTGTATGGCGGAGCATTTAACAGCCCGGTCACAGCAAGCACGCCCGCATGTTACCCCATCAATTCGCTGGGCCAGCAAGACTGGTATGGCCTGGCCAAGCTGCATGCAGAAACCAGGCACAGGGCACACGCAAACCTGCCGATTGTGGACCTGAGGGTGTTCAATTACTTCAGCAAATCGCAGTCGATTGATTCGAGATTTTTGATCACCGATGCACTGCGGGCGGCAAGAGATGGCAAGGTGTTCAAAACCAATGCCCTGGACCTTGTGCGGGATTTTTTGGGAGAGGCCGATTTTTTTGCTTTGATAAGCCGTGTGCTGGAAGCCCCGCCATGCAACCTTGCCATTGATTGTTTTTCAGCAGCACCCTTGAAAAAATTTGAGATGCTCGATGCCCTGCAACACCACTTTGGCCTGCAATATGACGTTGAAGAGCAGGCCCATGGCGTAAATGCCACAGGTGTGAAGCTGAATTATTACTCCCTGCACCACGCGCCTGCTTTGGCGCTTGGCTACCAACCCTTGGCTAGCTCGCTGGACACCGTGTTGCAGGTTGGCAAAAGCCTGACCAAAACACAGCAACACCAATAGCAAATAACACGCCTTCACTCATGTCGAAGTGAAATGAGTTGAACAGATTGCCCAACGCAAACGCGAGCAAGAATGCCTGCGCTGCGGGTGTGCCCCCACCCACATGCTTGAGCAACACCCAAAAATAAAACAGGTAAACAGCCAAACCCACCAAACCAATTTGCAGGGCAAAAAGCAAGTATTGGTTGTGCGGATTGTTGAGCGCGAAAATACCCCCCGCCACGCCGTGAAGCTTGAGTGCACCCTCTACCCCGCCCAAGCCGTAACCAAACCAGGGCTGCTCTGCAATGGCCTCAATGGCTCGGCCATAATAGGTTAAGCGCATGCCACTGCGGCCAGCAGACACCCCCCCCGAAGATACCCAGGTGTTGTATTCGGCCTGCGCAGAGCGCAGGATGCCCTGCACCTCGGGCACCCAAAGCACCATGGCACCAGCCAGCAACACAACGGCCAAACCGGCCAGCAGCAAACCTTTGCGCCCAAACTGGGTGTAAAACACCACCACAGGAAACACCAACAACACCAGCCAACCTGTGCGGCCATCCAGCATGAGCAGCACATTGATGGCGGCCAACGCCGCCAGCACGTAAAGCCCCGCCACCCCAACCAGACCCTTGCCCTGCCGGTGCCACTGTTGCGCCAACCAGGCCATGAGCCCTGCCCCCAGTGCAACAAAAAAACCATGGGTGATGTGCTGCTTGAACACAAACGGGTTGTTGGATGGGCCACACCCCTCCAGGCCAACAACCGTGCAAAACCCCGGCACATACGCATTGAGATAACTCAGCACCACCGTGAGCACAATGCCAGACACAAAGGCATAGAGCACTCGGCGAGCATCTGCCACACACAACGGTGCAGCCGCCAAAAACGGAATATAAGCAAGGCGCGCATACTTGCTCAGGTAATCACTGGCTTGCTGCCAGCTTCCACTGGAATAGAGTTGGGATACACAAAGCAGGACAAAAAAAGCCAAAGCTCCCCAGGCCACCGGGTGCTGCAGAAGGGCCATCAGTCGCTGGCGATTTGCCGAGGTGACAAGCACACTGAGCATGCACAAGGCCAGCAACACATTGGTTGGTGCAGGCTTGATGGACACAAAAAATGCGGCACCCGCTAGGCTGTAGGCTGCAATATTCATGGATTGGCCACCTTTAGAAGCAATGCGCGTGCAGATGCATCTTCCCCATTGCCGAGGTGTTGCAACAACTCGCCCAAGATGCCTTCAAATTCGGCTTCACTGAGCATGGGCTCGTTGGCCGCCATGATCTTGGGGTGTACGGTGGGCTGAGCAGTGCTGTTGTCGATGAGCAGTTCTTCATACAACTTTTCACCGGGCCGCAAACCTGTGAATTCAATGGCGATGTCACCCTCTCCGCTCACTGGATCTTTGGGCACAAAACCCGCCAGACGAATCATGTTGTGCGCCAGGTCCACAATTTTGACGCTCTCACCCATGTCAAGCAGGAAAATTTCCCCGCCACTGGCCAGGCTGCTTGCCTGGATCACCAACTCCACTGCTTCGTGAATGCTCATGAAAAAACGATTGATGTCCGGATGCGTGACGGTGACTGGCCCTCCGTTGGCGATCTGCTCTTTGAACAGCGGGATGACGCTGCCCGAAGAGCCGAGAACGTTGCCAAAACGAACCGCGCAAAAAACCGTTTTGCTGGATTTGGCTGCTAGGTTTTGCACAACAATTTCTGCCCAGCGCTTGGTGGCCCCCATCACGTTGGTGGGGCGCACGGCTTTGTCGGTGCTGATCAACACAAACGCTTCTACCCCATGCTGCAGGGCTGCCTTGGCCACGGTTTGTGTGCCAAGCACATTGTTTTTAACCCCCTCGGTGATGTTGCTCTCAACCAAAGGCACATGTTTGTGCGCAGCGGCGTGATACACCGTGTGAATATTGTGCATGCGGAACAACTGCGCAACGCGGGCGGCATCTGCCACCGACCCAAGATATGGCACCACGGGGCACAGACCCATGGCATCAATTTTGCGGTGCACCTGGTACAGTGCGGGTTCACTTTGCTCAAAAAGCAGCAAGCTGGCGGGACCCAATGAAGCGATTTGACGACACAACTCGCTGCCGATGCTACCGCCTGCGCCTGTGACGAGCACCACCTTGTTGCGAATACGTTTCGCCAGGATGGCTTGATTGGCAGCCACAGGGTCACGACCCAGCAAATCGCCAACATCCACATCCCGCACCAAGTTCACAAGATTTTTTCCGGTGGCCAATTCAGACAACGCAGGAAGGATACGTACGCGCAGACGATGCTGCTCCAGCAGTTCCACCACCTCACGACGACGCGCACTGCTGGCCTGGGGCAAACAAACAATCGCGTCGCGTATCTCGAAATGATCAACCAAGTAATCCAGGCGATTGGGGGGATACACTCGAATGCCCGAAATGTCTTTGTGAATGAGATCGGGGGAATCGTCGATGAAACCGGCGGGGAACAGATCATGGCCCGCCATGAGGGATTCGGCCAACTGAATGCCCGATGGATTGGCACCAAAAATAAGCACCTGACGGTCGCTGATTTGACGGCGCACGGGCAGCCAGATTAACCAGCGTGCGCCAAACCGACTGGCTGCAATCATCATGGTGCCGAGCATGAAATACAGCAGGGGCACCGAGCGGGGTGCCGCTTCGAAACGCTGCACATCGAGGAAAAACACCAGTGCACTCCAAAGCAGCACGGCAAAAAACATGGACTTGACGATGGTCCACAACGCTTTTTCGCCCACATAACGAATGACCGAGCGATACAGGCCATTGACCGCAAACACGGGAATGGCCACCAAAGGCGCGGCGATAAAAAGTACCCACTGCCAAAACTTGGGTTGGGCAAACTCACCAATGCGCAGGGCATAGGCGCTCCACACGGCAAGAAATAGACACGCAAAGTCGATGGCCATGAGCACGAGTTGCTTGGCGGTGCGTGGCCAGGCAATCACGCTGTGCTGAGCACCAAGCAAATTGGCCAGAATGTGGTTGATTTTTTTCATGCGCTTGAGATGTTAGTCATCCAGTTCGCCTGCCTTGAAATATTTTGCGATGGCCAACAATGGCAGGTAGGCCAACACCAGCGCAACCATGCCATGGATACCATAAAACGCCACCAGCCAGGCCCAGGGGGCAAGCCAGAAGATGATGATACCGTAGACGCACAAGGTGACAGGCTTGTGGCCTTTTAACCGACGGCTAGCGCGCTGGAATGCGTGGGAACGGTGCGCCTGGCCCAAATTTTGTTTGCGCAATGCGCGGCGCACAAGGGTGTATGTGGCATCCACCACAAAAACCCCCAGAAGCAACAGCCACACGTACAACCATTGGGAACCAAGCAATGCGGCATGCCACAAGGCAAACCCACCGAAAAATAAACCGAGTGCGCCGCTGCCCACATCGCCCATGAAAATTTTTGCGGGTGGGAAATTCCACACCAAAAACCCCAACGAAGCTGCGGCCAACAAGGCGACGGGCAGGAAAGCACCCAACCCGTGCGAGCCAAACCAGACAAAAACCGCGACCAAAGCACAGGCCAGGAAGGCCTGCCCACCGGCGAGCCCGTCTATGCCATCCATGAAATTGGTGAGATTGAGCACCCAAACCACCCCAAGTGTGGCAAGGGGGTAAGCCAACCACGCATGGGCGATGGGGCCAAACCCCAGATTGAACGGTGCAATTTGCTGGCATGCCCACGCCAACAGCGCCCCACTGGCCAAATGCACCGCCAGACGCACCCGCACGGGCAAGCCACCGTGGTCATCCACAAACCCCACAATGGCCAAAGCGACACCCGCCAGGAGCAAGGCCCACAAAAAAAGATGGTGCTCGGCAGGAACCAAACCGGCCAGCAACACAAAAAGCAGAGTGGTTAGAAATGCTGCCACCATCCCCAGGCCGCCGCCGCGAGGCGTAGGCACGGCATGTGAGCTGCGAGCATTTGGAACGTCCATCACCCCCTTGTGCAGGGCGTAGTAACGGACCAACCAGGTGAACAAAAGCGACATCAAAAAGCAGGCCAGCACAGCAAGCATTGCGTCGGTAAGCATCAGGCAACCTCCCTCAAAAGCTCGCGATGATATGCAATAAAAGCCGCCAGCACCTGTTGCTGGTCGAACGCTTGCTGCACTCGCAGTTGCGCGGCTCGCCCGAGGTGATCTCTAAGCCCGGGATCTAGCATTTGCTCCATGGCATGCGCCAAGGCCACCGGGTCTTTGGGTGTGAACATGAGGCCGGTTTGCTGATCCAAGATAGCGTCTGAAATGCCGTAAATTCGACTGCCGATGGAAGGCACACCCAATGCTGCGGCTTCGATGACCACCACCCCAAAGCCTTCACGATGACTGGGAAGCATTAACACATCGGCCACTTGCAAATCCAACTGGGGACTGCGCGAGAACGGGAGCACCTGAACCCGACCAGGGAAGTTCTTCTGAAGATTGTGGTAAAGATCCACGATGTTGTCTTCGTCTGGACCCACCACATGCAGACAAACGGACGGGTGCATGCTGGCGAGGCCTTCAAAAGCCGATGCTAGCTCTACGAGCCCCTTTTCCCGAGTGAGACGCCCAAGGTACATGTACACCACCTGTTGCTCGGTGTAGCCATATTGCTTGCGAAGGGACGCGCGATGTTCTGGATTGGGCTGGAATTTGTGAAGGTCTACGCCACCGATTGAGCCATTGGCCAACACCCGGGATTTGCGTGCACTGATGATTTTTTGATTAACCAGGACATCGCGCTCGGAATGGCTAACCACTGTAAGATGCGTGGCGCAAAAACTCACCAGGCGATCGAGATTGCGCAAAATGAAACGCCAAACGCCAGTTTTGTTGGCCCACACTTCGCCCTGAAAGATATGGGCCCGCACAGGTGTTTTAACAAGCCATGCGGCAAGCATACCCAGCAAACCCGCCTTGGGGTTGACGCTGTGCACCATGTCAAACCGCTCTCGGCGGAAAAGGCGCGCGAGTTGAAACAGCGTCAGCAGGTCTTTCCAGGGAGAAACTTTACGCTCAATGTCCACAAACGCAAACCGCACGGGCAGCTTAAGACTGGCCAACAGATCCGGGTGGTCGTTGTTCAATACCAGTGTGACGTCAAACTCCTGCTGGAGTGCATTGAGGTGAGGCACGAGGAAAAAATTAACCTGCAACACTGTGGTGGTGACCACGGCAATTTTGCGGCGACGTGGGGTGTATGCCATGGGTTTAAAACTCAGCAAGGGGCACGTTCATCATGCGCTCCATGGCTTGATAGTGCCGGGCGTAGGCGTTGCTGCTCAAATACAACCGAATTGCTTCGCGATGAGCCTGCCAGCGTGCTTCGGGCATGGCAGACACGTGTTGCCACATGTCAGAAAAACTGCGGAACCGTGAATACGGGATATAACATGCCTCGGGAATATGTTCGGCAATGTCTGGAGCCCCCCAGTAAACCGGCACGGTGCCGGCATAAAAGCAGTCGAAGATTTTTTCTGTGATGTAACCCTGCATCGGCATGTTTTCGAAACACAAACTAAAACGATAACGGGAGAGCACATCCATTTTGCTGCTGCACATGCCCCGGTAAGCAGCCCGTATGGTTGAACGATTTTTCCAGTATGGCCACCACGCATTGTGTCGGGAAAATGTATCGCCCCAGCCGCGCCCATAGAGGTCGATTGCACCAACGGCTTGAAGCGCTGCAACTGCCTCAATCCGGCTGCTGTAATACTCGGGTTTTCTGAACCTGGGGTTGTGTGCGCCAGCAATCACGACGAGCTTGTTGAGGCGATCACCTTGATCAAAAAACCGAGGCAACTCGGCAGGGTAAGGCTGTGGCCAATCCAGCTTGCGCAATTTTGCACTGTCCACACCAGCGAGCGCGTAGCCATCACCCACCGTGTTGTGCACATGCACCTGTTGAAAATGAGCGGTGAGTTTTGGCAGCGCCCTGTACATGGCGGGTGCAACCAAGGGAGGCTCCATCAAGACAAACCCGGCAAGCGTTACGTTGGGATTGCCCAGGTATTGCTGGTACTTGTTCAGAATACCCAAAGACCAATATTCCACTTTCTGCCCGTTCAATTGGCCACTGTGAAGTGCATCGGCGGTGTGCAACTGTATCCCATGTTGGGCCGCGTTTTGCTTTAGACGGGAGAAGGGCAGCAAGGTGCCATCGCGATTCAACAGCGTGTTGGCCTCATTGAACAGCTCATTGTTCTGAAAGTGATGGCTGGATGGCTCAATGACAATGTGGCGAACTGTTTGGCTCATGCTGCAATCCCCATGCGCTGAAAAAGCAGATTGAAACGCTGGGCATAGGTGTGGTCTTGCATGGTGCGGCTGTAGCCGGCCTGTGCCATTTGCTGCCGCAGCTCGGGCTTACTCAGGTAAAAATCCACTTTTGAGATCAATTCATCTGGCGAATTGAAAACCGCAATTTCCTCTCCAATGGTGTAGCAACGCTCCAGGCCCTCCACGTAGTAGCTCAGTTGAAAGGCATTGCATGCATTGATCTCAAAATGGCGGGCCTTGATTTGCTCAACCACTTTTTGGGTTTTGAAGTGCATGGCAAACGCCTTGGGGGAACTGAACAAATAGCGCATGTCCCACGTGGTGGAGTTCGACAAATTGAGGTTGATGGCACTCACATTGAAAATGCGCACCATTTCTTCTTGGGAGACCATGCCACCCGGCCAGCGATGACCAAACACCGCCACCTTGAAACCCGCCTTTTGCAAACGTTGGATCAACCAGGCTCTGACTGGGTGCCAGCCTCCCACAAAAGACACATCAAACTCAGGTGAACGATTCTCGATGGGATGATAGAGATGTTGGTTAATGCCAAAGGGCATGTGAACCACATTGGGCAAGCCCAGTTGCCGATACTTGTGAATGGCATCGAAATCGGATGAGCTGAAATAATCGAAGTGAGCTGCCCAATGACGGGAAAAGTCGACCCGCCATGTGTCGTCATGAAAGAAACAAAATGTTTTGGTGAACTGGCGAACCTGATCGACTGCAGCTTCACTTAACTGATCGGTGTACAGGGAGAAAATTGCGAGGTCAGGGCGGCTGCTTCGAGCAGCCTCAACCAAGGCTGCATTCATGGCATCGCGGCCCATGGCTTTCATCTGCGCCATGTAATCAAACCAAAGCACCTCATGGCCCATATTCTGCAAAGATTGGGCGAAATTCCAGTACTCGTACGAGTACCCACGGGCGGGGTCTCCGTAATCGTGCTGCATGCAAACCATGAGAATGCGCATGGTTATCTAAACCTCTTGATTAAGTAAACAAAACCCACGGCAGACCAAAGCACCAGCCATGCAAGGGCCCAAGCGCTTGGAAATTG
The DNA here is from genome assembly GCA_036275215.1 of Limnobacter sp. Classification (GTDB taxonomy): domain Bacteria; phylum Pseudomonadota; class Gammaproteobacteria; order Burkholderiales; family Burkholderiaceae_B; genus Limnobacter. The sequence continues at coordinate 9,336 of DASUEF010000077.1, forward strand.
GGTGTGTACAGCCTGTAAAAAAACACACACCAACGCAGCAAGTGTGCAAACAAGTACAAGCATTCCAACTGCTTTTGCGGTGGGCCGGTGCACTGGCAACACACGCCCATACATGAGCAAAAATGACAACACGCCACCAGCACACAATGCTGGCAAAGCGAACGATAGTCCGTGTAAAGGCACCCAGTACACAATTAAACCAATGGCCAAAACCGCACCCACTGCGGTGGGAAGCACCAGGCCGGTGGTTTGCTTCTGCTGATGAAAGTACAGGCCTGTGACACCACCCAAAATACGGCAAAACTCCACCAGTGCCCCGAATTGTACATACTGGGCTGTGCTTTGATAGCTGTCTCCAAGCATGTATTGCACAAACAAAGGTGCACCACTAAACAGGGCCGCAGCAGCCAAAGCTGACGGAAACCAAATACTCGTAGCGTAAGTGGACCATGCTGCAGACCTCTCTTCCGCCTTGTTGCTGTCGCAAGCGCGATAAAACCCGGGTTGAAACCACGTGTTTAAAATAAGTTCGACTGCCGCCATGATTTGGATGGCCAGGGTGTACCCAGCCGCAAACAAACCCAACTCCACCAAAGACACATACTCGCCCAACACCAGCCGATAGCCATGCATATGAAGCCAAACAAAGCCTGCGGACAAGGCAACTGGGCCGCAAAAAGACAACACTTGTTTGGTATTGAATATTGTTGATGGTTTGGTTTGCTCTAAAGTACGCCAACCCAAGGTCTTGCTGCGTGCAAACACCAGCCATGCGGCCGCAGCGCAAATGGTTTGCCCCAACACGACGCCCCCCAACCACAGGTAAGCATCTGCACCCAAAAAATTCGTGAGAGCCCAGGCTGCAAGCAGCGTGGCTACGGCAGTGGCAATTGTTAACCATGCAAATGGACGTGTTTGCCCAAGAATATTGAGAGAGGGGATCAGTGTTTGATTGGCGGTGGCAAACAACAGTGTGAGGGCCACCAAGACAGAGAGTTGCAACGTTTGCCCCAAGGCGTAAATCTCGAGGTGGTCGGCTGCAGCAATGAGCAGGAGTGCAAAAGCCGACACAAGCAACAGGTACGATGCGTAACGACAAAATGCCGCGCGCAGCACTTGCGCACTGTGCCATGTGTTCAATTGCCGATTGATGAAGGTGCCCACCGGGTTGATCAAGAAGAACGCGAAGAAGGCGGTGATCGCTGTAATGAGGGCAACCTTGCCGTACTCGGCTGGAGGAAGCACGGTGGTCATCACCTTCACGGAGATGAACATCAATACAAATTGCACCAGTCGACTAGCAAGCGTGAGCAACATCCGCGAACCTCACATCACTTGCGGGCGCGGTTAAAAAAACGCAGCCAAAATCCGGGTTTGGTGAACACCAAACGCAGCCCAAACAACACCAGGAATTTCCTCACCACCGTAACACGGCGTAAATGTTTGCCTGCATTGGATTGCTGCCTGTACCACCTTGACCAATACCTGAACCTGAAATGCTGGATCGGCCTGGATTTTGGGTGCCAAGGCGTGTTTCGCAAAATATAGCGCAGCAGACGAAGCCGCGAACCAATGTGCTCACTCACGTTGTCGTTGGCAGAATGAATGCGGTATGCGACCAAAGGCGCAACGTGCATCACGATGGATCCTCGCTTGACGACTTCTGCCAAAAATGAAACATCCGCATATTTTCCACCATGCTCGGGATTCAAGGATAGGCCGCGTATTTTCTCGAGCCTATACATGTAGGCGGGAAACGGCGCAGGACCAAGTCTTTGGAATTGAAGATAGGGCAAGAGAAGTTCGCTCGGGGTGTTGAATATACGCACAGCAGAACTGGCCCCCACCACAAGATCTTCAGTGAATGTCTCGCCCCGAATGATCTTCGCATCGCACACCGCCGCAGCGGCCGAAGGTTGATTGTCGAGCAACTGCGCCAAACCCGTGAAGTAACCGTCCAGAAGAACGTCATCATCGTGGAACAGGGTGATGTAATCGGCACAGGCTTGCTCAAGAATCGTTTTGAAATGCTCTAATGCAGGCAACACCGGCTTGCGTCGAACAAGTGTGACCTCTGGAAACTCAGAGCAAACCATGTGCTCAGCATCGTCCGAATCGGAGTTGTCGGAAACGATGATCTGCACCCAAGGTTGAATTTGAGCAACCGCAGATCGCAGGGTTTGTCGAAGATAGACTGGCCGGTTGCGGGAGAGAACCCAGAACTGGAGTTTGGGCTGGCTCAAACCCACCCCCACCGCTGCCAGTGCATCTTCAGAAAGGCATACGTCACAGGCGCTGTGATCAAGCCAGGCAGACCAAAAGCCACTTCCCCCAGGATGATGGCAATGAGCATTTCGGGCACGCTGGCGCGCACATTGCGGCCGATGATGAATCCGTTGATGAAGTATTCAAGCTTGTGGATGATAAACAGGTAAACCACCGACCCCAATGCAACAAACACCCCATACCGCACCGTGAGTACAAGGATGAGCGTGTTGGCCATGATGTTGCCCGCGGCTGGAATAAGGCTAGCCACTGCGGTGAACATGAGGAGCAGCTCACGGAAGGGCAAAATGACATCGAAGGCCGGAAGAATGCCGTACACAAACACGGCGGTGCAGAAGGTGTTCCAGATGCTCACGTACACCTGTGCGCCCATCAGCAGGGTGAAGCTGCGCACATAATTTTCCAAGGCCTGCAACCAGGCGTGCGCCAAGGGCTTGGCAGCGGTGCTCATTTGCGTGGGCACGGCGTTGCTCATGAGTGCGGCCGACACACCCAGAATAAGTGCAAACACCAGCTGCAGGAAAATAAAGAAGCTGGCCCCACCGAAGTTGCGTACATACCCCATCACATCGCTCTCCCCCTTGGTGAGCATTTTGTAAAGGTCACTGGGTTTGCCAGGGATGTGCTGTTTCACGGCGTCTGGCAGGCTGGCTGTGACAGTGTTGAGGTTGCGCAGTGCCTCGTCCACCAGCTGTGGGCCCTGTTGGGTCATGGTGGCCACCACAAAGCGCACACCGCTGTTGAACCCCACACCGATGAGGAACACCGCCAGCGCCACCACCCCCACGGTAAGCACCGTGGGCAACCAACCCACCAGCGCCTTTAAAAATCGGCCTTTGAAGCGGTTGATGTGGGGTTGCAGTAATTTGATGAAGGCCCGCCGAGTGAACCTTGTGAGGGCAAAAATAGCCAAACCAGCGATGAGCCCCACACCAATTTTGAGGGAGAGCATGGTGACCCAAATGGCCAAAATGCCCGCCACGCAGGCGTATTCCCAACGGACGGAGTATGGCTTGTGGTCGCTTTCGGCGGTCATGGGGCGTGTGTCTTGGTGAGTGATTGGTGAATGTATGACCAAGGGATCACCGATTCTATCCCAAGAACAGGGTGTAAACCCCGTTGAGAGCCTTTCACTGCCCCTAACGCCCTAGCATTTGGATGGCCTGCCTGGCCGTGGCGTTGATGGACTGGCGCAGCAGCCCAACCCCAGGCGCAGCGACCGTGTAAAGGTAGGCGTTTACAGCCAGCTCGGCGCATGCGGCAGCGTTGAGATAAGACCTGAAGTGGCGGTGATGAGTTTGACGCTGTCTTTGTCAACAAAGGGGAGTGCATACTTCACTTTGTCTTTGAAATTACCAAGAGTGTTTTCTCTGCTTTCATACGCTTGGTCGGCCAACGAGTAAATTTGGCTTGGATTCAATTCCATTTTTATAAAACTCCATTGTGTTTGCAGCGAACAATCTGACTCTCACCGCCAGGTTCTGAAATTGAAAGATCGCATTGAAGTTGAAGCCCGCCACTGCGAGACTCAGATCCGAGTTCGTAATTTGGTTTGCGGAAGTACCAAATCAAGTAATTTGTTCCTTGATAACTAACCCTTAGGCTCTGAGAAACAACGGGATTCGCCGACAAGAGATCTGGCCTTAAAAACCTTCTCTCCTGGACCACATCCAACTTGAACCGTCCATCGCGGCCCGTGGTCGCAGTGTCGCTGTACTTCCCGCCATCGAACCCGCCGCTGTAAAGCTCTCGCGTCACAAGCACATTGACCAGCGGCTTGCCCTGCCAATGAATTACGCCCTCGATGGGCGAGCAGTACACAATCTTTCTGAACACAACGGCCTCCGAGGAAATGGGCGTTAAGGGCAGCAGCAACGCCAAAGCCAGCAGGATGCGATACATGATCCGTGCCTGTATGTTTTAAATGGAACAATACGCTAGCACCGCTGGGGACGAACGGCAAAAAAGGGGCCAGGCACGTAACTCGAGAGGGGGGCGAACGACAAACAATCGATAACTTGACGATGTATCGAATCAATGGTTTGTCGCTATACTTCTTTGATCAAACTACAGCGAACCCCCTTCTTACTTATCGGCCAGGGGAAGACCCCAAAGGCTAGCGACTGGCGCCGCCCAGAGGCCTTCGCCAAGCGGCACGGTCTCATTGCCATCGTATAAAATTACACCCATTTTAAAATCTTCACCTGCAAGGGAAGCCAGTTTTTTGAGGCCACGCAGATCACTTGACTTTACAGTGGCCGAGGCCTTCACCTCTACACCCACTATTTGGCCATTTGGGTATTCAATCACGATGTCAACTTCAATCTGCTCTGCATCCCGGTAATACATCAGATTGCAGTCGATCTGTGAAGTGGTGGCGTGCTTTAGTAACTCAGCATGAACAAAGGTTTCCAGCAGATTGCCAAACCGGGTTCGATCGTGCTGCACTTCCTGGGCGCTTAAGTTCAATAAAGCAGCAAGCAAGCCAGAATCAACAAACTGCATTTTTGGTGTTTTAACTACGCGGCCAAGACCCGTTCGGGCCCATACATTGATGCGCTTAAGCAAATACATTTGCTCGAGTATGTCCACGTAGCGAGCAGCGGTTTTGCCATCCAGACCCACTTGCCCACCCAACTTTGTGTAATTGCACATTTGCCCCGCAGTGTGGGCCAAGGCCGCCAAGAAACGGGGCATTTGGGCCAGTTTGTCGACATTGGCGATGTCGCGCACATCACGCTGAATAAGGGCGTTGATGTATTGACGAGCCCAGGCGACTCTTCGCTTTGGATTGTCACGAGAGATCGCCTCGGGATAGCCGCCCCGCAATGCCCGGTCTATTAACAAGTTGCCATACACTGCCGTGGCAGGCACGGGAATTTGCCCGGCAAATGCATTGTCTATCCAGTTGTTTGACTGCCCTTCAATTTCGCTTTGCGACAGTGGCAGCAAATTAAGCGTTTCCATGCGGCCAGCAAGCGAATCGGCCACAGTTGGCAACATCAACAGATTGGCAGACCCGGTTAGCAAAAACCGACCTGGGCGGCGGTCTTCATCTACGCTTTTTTTGATGGCGAGCAGCAACTGGGGGGCGCGCTGAATTTCGTCGATTACCGCTACATCAAGGCCGCGAATAAGGCCCACCGGGTCTTGCCGGGCAGACAACAAGGTTAATTCATCATCAAGCGTCAAATAGCGGAGGTTTTGAGTTTGCGCTATTTGCCTCACCAAGGTGGTTTTTCCGGACTGACGAGGGCCCGAGACGAGTACCACGGGCGTATCTCGCATGGATTCGGCGAGGCGGGCTTGAATGTTGCGGTGGTAAATTGTGGGAGGGCTCATTGCTGAAAAACGGCGTAAAATTCGGAATATATTACCTTAAATTACGGAATTAAAGCCCGAATATTATGGAATTTTCTTGCGTGAATATGGGATTTATGCCTGACACTCCCTCTTAAAAAGCCCCTAACGCCCCAGCATTTGAATGGCCTGCCTGGCCATGGCGTTGATGGACTGGTGCAGCAGCCCGAACACCCAGCGAATGGTGGCCGCCGACGCATCAGCCACGGTGGCCACCGAACGGCCCAGGTAGGCCATCACGGCGTTGAGCATGCCGGCCACCTCT
>DASUEF010000078.1:0-13479 GCA_036275215.1 Limnobacter sp.
GAGCCAAACCCGCTCCATACTTGTGTAAGATATCGGCAATTGTAGAACCATTCCTCCAAGTCCGGTGGGAGTTCTTCTAACCCCATTAACCCTGTCGGCCACCGGCCGGATTCTAGTCCAAGAGTTTGAAATGACTGAAACTACCAACACTGCAAGCCCACTCGAGAAAACAATCTCTCTGAAGCTTTCAGTAGAAAAAATTAATGCGGAAGTTGAAAAGCGCCTGAAAAAAGTGGCCAAAACAGCCCGCATGCCCGGTTTTCGTCCAGGCAAGGTGCCCATGAAAATGGTGGTGCAGAACTATGGCCCTCAAGTTCATTCCGAAGTGTTGAACGACGAATTGGGACGCACTTTCAATGAAGAAGTGCAGAAACAAGAGTTGCGTGTTGCGGGTTCACCACGCATCGAGGCAGCCAAAGATGCAGCCGACGACGCATTCGAATTCAAGGCGACCTTCGAAGTTTTCCCTGACGTTAAATTTGGTGATTTTTCAGCACTGGAAATCGAAAAAACCGTCGTGGATGTGAGCGACGCTGAAGTTGACAAAACCATTGAAATCTTACGCAAGCAGCGCGCAACGTTTGCAGAGGTGGATCGTGGCTCCCAGGAAGAAGACAAGGTCACCCTCGACTTTGTGGGCAAAATTGATGGTGTGCCCTTTGATGGTGGCACCGCCGAAGATTTTTCATTCGTGATTGGCAAGGGCCAGATGTTGCCCGAGTTCGAAGCCGCGGCCAAGGGCATGAACAAAGGCGAAGAAAAGACATTTGACTTGGCATTCCCTGCCGATTACCACGGCAAGGATGTGGCTGGCAAAACAGCCCAGTTCACCATCACCATTAAGAAGGTGGATGCACCCCAGTTGCCCGAGGTGAATGAGGAGTTCGCCAAGGCCATGGGGATCGCCGACGGCAGCATCGACAAATTGCGCGAAGATGTGCGTGTGAACCTGACCCGTGAGGTGAACAATCGCACCAAGGCTCAGACCAAAGAGGCTGTGATGAACGCGCTCCTCAAAGTGGCAGAGTTCGATGTGCCCAAATCCCTGATTGCCACTGAGACCACGGAGCTTGCAACTCGCGCACGTCAGGATCTGAAAGCGCGTGGCATGCAAAATGTTGAGCAAATTCAGTTGCCTGAAGATATTTTTGCAGCGCAGGCCGAACGACGCGTGCGCCTTGGTTTGATTGTATCTGACCTGGTGAAGGAGCATTCCCTACAGGCCAAACCTGAACAAGTGCGCGCTTTTATTGAAGAGCAGGCCCAAAGCTATGAAAACCCTGCTGAAGTAATGCAGTGGTATTTTCAGGACCGCGCCCGTTTGGCGGATGTAGAAGCGGTTATTCTGGAAGACAATGTGGTTGACTTCACTTTGGGCAAATCCAAGGTGATTGAGAAAAAGCTGTCCTTTGACGAACTGATGGGAAATAAATAAAGATGATTTGGGACCCTCGCTCCATGACCGGAAATTTCAATAACTCTAGCTTTACGGAACCCCAGGGCAATATGTACGTGCCCATGGTGATTGAACAAAGTGGTCGGGGCGAGCGGGCCTATGACATCTACTCCCGCCTGCTTCGTGAACGCGTGATTTTTTTGGTTGGCCCCATCAATGACCAGATGGCCAACGTGATTGTGGCCCAGTTGTTGTTCCTCGAATCCGAGAACCCAGACAAAGACATCGCCTTGTACATCAACAGTCCAGGCGGCTCCGTGTCTGCAGGCATGGCAATTTACGACACCATGCAGTTCATCAAACCTGATGTATCCACCCTGTGTACCGGTCTGGCGGCCTCCATGGGCGCATTTCTGTTGTCTTCTGGCGCCAAAGGCAAACGCTTTTCCCTGCCCAACAGCCGCATCATGATTCACCAGCCTTTGGGTGGGGTTCAAGGCCAAGCCTCCGACATTGAAATTCACGCCAAAGAAATCCTGTACTTGCGTGAAAAACTCAACGGGATACTGGCTGAGAACACAGGTAAGCCGATTGAGGCTATTGCACGCGATACAGATCGTGATAACTTTATGGGGGCGGATGACGCCAAGAGCTACGGCTTGATTGACGATGTGCTGAAGCACCGCGTCGCCCCAACCGATAAGAAATAACCATGTCAGTTGGCCCGCTGTGAAGGCGGGCCATCTTGAGGACAAGAGATGTCAGAGAAAAAAGGCTCCAGCGAAAAGCTGTTGTATTGTTCCTTCTGCGGCAAGAGCCAGCATGAGGTTAAAAAACTGATCGCCGGACCTTCCGTGTTCATCTGCGATGAGTGCATAGAGCTTTGCAACGACATTATTCGCGATGAAGCCGCTGAAGCCAATGCGAGCGGCGGTGGCGACAAATTGCCCACCCCCCAGGAAATTCGTGCCATTCTTGACCAATATGTGATCGGTCAGGACAAGGCCAAACGCGTGCTTGCGGTTGCGGTTTACAACCACTACAAGCGCTTGCGTCACATGGGCGCCAAAAAAGACGATATTGAACTGACCAAGTCCAATATATTGTTGGTTGGCCCCACTGGGTCAGGCAAAACTTTGCTGGCCCAAACTTTGGCACGTTTGCTCAATGTGCCATTTGTGATCGCTGATGCCACAACACTCACTGAAGCGGGCTATGTGGGTGAAGACGTTGAAAACATCATTCAGAAATTATTGCAAAACTGCAATTATGAAGTGGACAAGGCCCAGCGCGGCATCGTGTACATTGACGAAATCGATAAGATTTCCCGCAAGTCTGACAACCCCTCGATCACTCGTGACGTGTCGGGAGAGGGCGTTCAGCAGGCCTTGCTGAAGCTGATCGAAGGGACTGTGGCCTCCGTGCCCCCGCAAGGCGGACGCAAACATCCTAACCAAGATTTTGTGCAAATCGACACCACCAACGTGTTGTTTATCGTGGGTGGCGCTTTTGAAGGCTTAGACAAAATCATCCGCAACCGCTCAGAGCGTTCCGGCATTGGTTTCGGTGCAGAGGTGAAGAGCAAGAACGACGAGAACGTGGGCACCTTGTTGTCTGAGGTGGAGCCGGAAGATCTGATCAAGTTCGGGATTATTCCGGAACTGGTTGGCCGCTTGCCGGTGATTGCCACCCTGGATGAGTTGGACGAGCCCGCTTTGATTGAAATCCTGACCAAACCCAAAAACGCCATGGTCAAGCAGTTTGAAAAGCTTCTTGAGATGGACGGTGCTGAGCTGGAGGTTCGCCCATCGGCTTTGAGCGCAATCGCCAAAAAGGCAATACAACGCAAAACCGGCGCCCGAGGATTGAGAACCATTCTTGAACAAGCGTTGCTGGGGATCATGTACGATCTTCCGGGTGATCCAAATGTTAAAAAAGTGGTGATCGACGAATCCACCATCACAGGCGAGGGGCAGCCCTTGTTGATCTATGAAGACCAACCCAAAGTGGCTGGCAGCAAAGACAAGTCTTGATCAAAAAAACTGTATTTTTGTAACCTAAACAGTTTGCAAAATGATGAAAAAAGCCCAACTCGACAGTTGGGCTTTTTCTTTTCAGTGGTATTGTTTTATTCGTGAGGTTTCACACAAGGCTTGAATAAGCGCGTTTCACCCCCATAGTCGGGGTATGCATTCAATAGGTGATTAATATGTCAGCAAACAACGTGCTTCCGGAACAACCCATCGAACTGTCGCTCCTGCCTTTGCGCGATGTCGTGGTGTTCCCGCACATGGTTATTCCATTGTTCGTGGGGCGTCCCAAGTCAATCAAAGCGCTTGAACTCGCCATGGAAACCGGCAAGAGTATTTTGTTGGTTGCCCAGAAATCCGCCACCAAAGACGAGCCCAGCGACAAAGACATCTACAACATTGGTTGTGTGGCCAATGTGCTCCAAATGCTCAAGTTGCCGGACGGCACCGTCAAGGTATTGGTCGAGGGTGTCCAGCGTGCTCGTCTGCTTAAGGTGAGCGACGAGGGCACGCACTTTGCTGCCCAGGCATTGCCTTTGTTGCCAGATCCTTCCCAGAGCCCCGAGACTGAGGCCATGAAGCGGGCTGTGATGGCGCAATTTGATTCGTACGTCAAATTGAACAAAAAAATTCCACCAGAAATTTTGACTTCATTGGCGAGCATTGAGGATGTGGGGCGATTGGCCGACACCATCGTGAGCCATTTGCCTTTGAAGCTGGAGCAGAAGCAATCCATTCTTGAAACCTTTAGCATTGCGCAGCGGCTGGAGGCTTTGCTTTCGCAGCTCGAGACCGAGATTGATATTCTCCAGGTTGAAAAGCGCATTCGCGGTCGCGTGAAGCGACAAATGGAAAAGAGCCAGCGCGAGTACTACCTGAATGAGCAGGTGAAGGCCATCCAAAAAGAGTTGGGTGAGGGCGAAGATGGCGCCGACATGGAAGAGCTTGAGAAGCGCATCAAAGCCGCCAAAATGCCTAAAGAGGCATTGAAGAAAGCGGAAGCCGAACTCAAGAAGCTCAAACTGATGTCGCCCATGTCGGCCGAGGCTACAGTAATACGCAACTACATCGATGTGCTGGTGGGTTTGCCCTGGAAGAAAAAAACCAAGATCAACAACGATTTGAGCAACGCCGAGCGGGTGCTGGATGAAGACCATTATGGTCTTGAGAAAGTAAAAGAACGCATCGTCGAGTATCTTGCTGTCCAGCAGCGTGTAGATAAACTGAAGGCTCCAATACTTTGCTTGGTTGGTCCACCCGGGGTGGGTAAAACCTCGCTTGGTCAATCCGTGGCCAAAGCCACCAACCGCAAGTTTGTGCGCATGGCTTTGGGTGGCGTTCGCGACGAGGCAGAAATTCGCGGGCACCGCAAAACTTACATTGGCTCCATGCCTGGCAAAGTGTTGAACAGCATCACCAAAGTGGGCGTGCGCAATCCATTGTTCCTGCTCGATGAAATCGACAAAATGGGCATGGACTTTCGTGGTGACCCAGCCTCAGCGTTGCTCGAGGTATTGGATCCTGAACAGAACAGCACCTTTGTAGATCACTACGTTGAGGTCGAATACGACTTGAGCGACGTGATGTTTGTGGCCACGGCCAACTCGCTGAATATTCCACACGCGCTGTTGGATCGCATGGAAGTGATTCGCCTGAGCGGTTACACCGAAGACGAGAAAGTCAACATCACGCAAAAGTATCTTCTGCCGAAGCAGTTGAAAAACAATGGTGTCAAGGAAGAAGAATTGAGCGTGTCAGAAGCCGCTATTCGCGACATCATCCGCTACTACACACGAGAGGCTGGCGTGCGCGGCCTCGAGCGTGAAATGTCCAAGATCTGTCGCAAAGTTGTTCGTCAAATGGTGCTGGGTAAAGACGCCAAAAAGGTCACCGTGACCCCCAAGAATCTAGACAAATTTCTTGGTGTGCGCCGATTCAGTTACGGCCTTGCCGAAAAGCAAAATCAAGTGGGGCAGGTCACTGGCCTGGCCTGGACCGAGGTGGGTGGTGATTTGTTGACCATCGAAACCGTGGCCATGCCGGGCAAAGGCAACATTATTCGCACAGGTTCATTGGGCGATGTGATGAAAGAGTCTGTAGAGGCGGCGCGTACAGTGGTGCGTGCACGTGCCAAACGCTTGGGCATCAAGAACGATACCTTTGAGAAGCAAGACATCCACGTTCATGTGCCGGAAGGCGCTACACCCAAGGACGGGCCCTCTGCTGGCATTGCGATGACGACTGCATTGGTGTCAACACTCACCGGAATTCCTGTGAAAGCGACCGTTGCGATGACTGGTGAAATCACTTTGCGCGGTGAAGTGTTGGCCATCGGTGGCTTGAAGGAAAAGCTTCTGGCTGCGCATCGCGGTGGCATTAAAACAGTGTTGATTCCTGAGGAAAACGTCAAAGACCTTGCGGAAATTCCTAGCAATGTGAAGAACAGTCTTGAAATTATTCCTGTGAAATGGATTGATCAAGTCCTTCAGAATGCCCTGGAGTCAAAGCCAGAGCCACTCTCCGAGGAGCCAGAGGTCATTGCGAACAAACCTGAAGACAGCACTGCAAACCCAAGTCTAAAGCACTGAATTGGCTAAGCATTTTGCCAAAGCCCTTGCATGAAAATGTGAGGGCTTTTTTCTTGTGCATCGCGGAAACCCGCACCAGGCCTGAAAAATAAGGGCATACCCCGCGCAAAATGTGTTGACATCTGGGTTTGCGGCATGTCTAAATTAGGCACTGGAAGCAACGTGGTGCCTGCATTATTGGGCACTTTTTATTTGTCACCATGAGGGGGCTTTTTACATGAACAAAACTGAACTGATCGACCAAATCGCTGACTCAGCAGAAATCTCTAAAGCGGCTGCTGGCCGTGCACTGGATGCCATGATTGCTGCTGTTAAAACCACTTTGAAAAAAGGTGGCTCAGTGACTCTGGTTGGTTTTGGTACCTTTGCTGTTGGTAAGCGCGCTGCACGCAGTGGCCGTAACCCACGCACCGGCGCAACCATCAAAATCAAGGCAGCAAAAGTGCCCAAGTTCCGTCCAGGCAAAGCACTGAAAGACGCTGTGAATTAATTTTAAAAAATTTCGCAGACAGGTATTGCAAGACGAATTATTCTCTGTATATAATTGCGGTCTTGGCTGATTCGCAAAGCGACAGTCGCTAAAAAGAAAAACAAGCTGCGGAGTAAAAATCAAAAGCGAGTTGATCTAGTTAGTGTGATAGTCGGGTGCTTAGCTCAGTTGGTAGAGCGGAGCCCTTACAAGGCTTAGGTCGGGAGTTCGAGCCTCTCAGCACCCACCAAAATTTGCATCAGCAACCAACTCTGGAGTGGTAGTTCAGTTGGTCAGAATACCGGCCTGTCACGCCGGGGGTCGCGGGTTCGAGCCCCGTCCACTCCGCCAAAACGAAAAAGGGAACCTTCGGGTTCCCTTTTTTCTTTTCCAGCTCCTGTTTGATTCAAAAGCGGCCATCAACGGAGTCGAGTCCTTATCTGTAGGCAGCCTTGGGTTATGATACTTCGTCGTTGTTCACGCCTAACTCTTACAAAAAACCATGTTTGATTTCATCCGCAATCACCAAAAGATCATGCAGTTTGTGTTGCTGCTATTCATTGCACCCGCATTTGCATTGTTTGGCCTGGAAGGTTATAACCAGGTGAGCCAAGATGCCAATGCGCTGGCCCAGGTGGGTGATTACGCTATCACACAAGAAGAGTTTGATCAGGTGAAGCGGCAGCGCATTGAGGAAGCCCGCGCACAATCCGGCAACAATTTCGATCCCAAGGTATTCGACTCTCCAGAGATCAATCGCCAGTTGCTCGATTCCATGGTGTTGCAGTACATGGTGCAGCAGTCAGTGCAAAAGCAATATCTAACCGCCAGCGACTCGGCGTTGCAAGAAGAAATCAAAAATACACCACTGTTTCAAGTGGATGGCAAGTTCGATCTAGAGACCTACAAGCGTGAATTGGCTGCACGTGGTCTGAGCCCATCACAGTACGAAGCCAACTTGCGTTTTTCTCTGGCGCGTAACCAAGTGCTGGATCCCTTACTCCGAGCTACGTTTTTCCCTGCAACCCTTTCAAAGCAATTGGATGACGTTCAGTTGTCGGGGCGGGTGGTGCGCACCACCAACATTGACCTTGCGCCTTACCTCGCAAAGGTCAGCGTGAGTGATGAGCAAATCAAAGCTTTTTACGACAGCAACCAGCAGCAGTTCATGCTGCCACAGCGTGCAGATGTGGAGTACGTGGTGCTGTCTGCCGAAGACATCAAAGCAAAAATTGAAGTGAGTGAATCGGATGTGGGCAAATATTACGAGCAAAACAAAGCTCGCTTTTCTGCACCTGAAGAGCGTCGTGCGCGCCACATATTGTTGCCACTTGAAGCGGAAGGCAAGTCTGCGGATGCCTTAAAAGCACAAGCTGAAAAAGTATTGGCCGAAGTGAAGGCCAATCCTGCACAGTTTGCCGAATTGGCGAAGAAATATTCCATGGATCCAGGCTCTGCAGCCCAGGGGGGAGACCTCGGCTTTTTTGGCAAAGGTGCCATGGTGCCTGAGTTTGAGCAGGCTGTGTTCTCTCAACGCAAGGGTGAGTTAAGTGGCTTGGTGAAAACCCAGTTTGGGTTCCACATCATTGAAGTCACGGATGTGCGTGGCGGCGAAGTACAGCCACTGGAGCAAGTAAAGTCGCAGATTGTGGACGAGATCAAAGCGCAGCAAATAACAGCGAAATTGGCAGATACACAAGGACGATTTGCAGAGCTTGTGTATGAAGGTGGGCAGTCGTTTGAAAATGTCGAGAAGACGCTGGGTTTAACTGCCAAACGTTATGAAGGCCTTACTCAAAGTCCAGATGAAAGTGCGCCTGCAATATTGAAAGACAGCAAGGTGTTGGCTGAATTGTTTGGTCAAGATTCTGTAGAAAACAAGAACAATACCAAGGCCGTGACGGTGGGCGAAGCGCTGGTCTCGGCTCGTATTGTGAAGTACACCCCCGCAACAGCCCGTGCACTGGAAGAGGTTAAACCAGCAATCGCCAACCGCCTAAAGCAAGAAGAAGCTCAAAAATTGGCCATGGCGGATGCAGAGCTACTGGCCAAACAATTGGATGAACAAAAGCCACAAATGGGTTCCGATTTACTGGCTAAGTTTGGTGAAAGCAAAACAGTGTCAGCCTTGGCCGCTGAGGGATTGCCAGGATTGGTTGCACAATCGGTTTTGAACACCAGCGTCGCCGATTTGCCCAAGGCGAAAGTGACAGGCTTGGGTCCCAATGGATATTCAGTAGCTTGGGTCATTGCTGCTGCTCCCTCATCCGAAGTCAAAGCGAAGGCGGATCCGCAGGTGGTCCAGTATTACGAGAGCCTTGCAACACAGGCGTATCAGGAAGCGTTGTTGCTGGCGTCCAGAGATGCCATCAAGAAGCGCATTGATGTGGAAGTGAAGAAGTCCTTCTGAGTCTTGCGGGCCGAGGTGAAGCCCATTGGCTTTGTTGCTTGCGCTTTGAAGCCCACCGGGGCCATGCCCCTTTGCGACGGCCAATCTGTGATTCCCTCCCTGGGACTGGCCTGAACTGAGGCCCACCCTCGAAATAAGAGGTCGGGCTGGGCCTCTGCCCCGTTGGGTCACCGTTCATGCACGGCACGGTCGGGCAGATTGTCCTGAAGGTCGCTGCAGGGGCATTGGCTCCCAGTGGCTTGTGGGCGCAAGCCAGGCTACGCAGGTGCATGGCGAGGCAGGTGGCCATGGATGTAGCTCAGCCTCGGGCCAGAAAGGTAGCTCAGCCAGTGGCCGATTGAGCCGCCGCTTTACTTCAACGTGCCTACCAACTTGCTCCACACATTGTTCAACATCATGGCTTGCACTTTTGCAGCCGGGTGTATGCCATCGGCTTGGAATGCAGTGGGGTCTTGCGCGAAGCCTTCCAGCAAAAACGGCACCAGTGGCACTTTTTGTTTTCTGGCAATGTCGGTGAAGGTTTGTGCAAACTGGCGTGTGTAGGTGGGGCCGTAGTTCGGCGGTATTTGCATGCCGACCAGTATGGATTGTGCTTCTGCTCGGCGTGCTTGCACCAACATGTTGGTCAGGTTGTCTTTCATCGCTTCCAGGGACAAACCTCGGAGTCCGTCGTTGGCTCCCAACTCCAGAATCATGTGGGTGGGTTGATGTTTTTTGAGCAATTCGGGCAAGCGGGTTTTGCCGCCGGCAGTGGTCTCACCCGACACCGACGCATTGATTACACTGCACTGTGGGAACTTTTCTGCCAGCCGCTTCTCCATCAAGGCGACCCACCCTTGTTCCACGGGCAGGCCATAAGCAGCAGAGAGGCTATCTCCCATCACCAGAATTTTGCAGGCTTTGCTTTGTGCGGCTGCAAAGCTCGATACACTGTTGAGCATGCCCAGCGCAACGATTGCCGTGGTAAGGGTGGTTTTTATTGTTTTAGCAGTCAAGGCAAACATGAGTCGTACAATCCTCGAGGTGAAAGATTTAAACCAGCTTGTTCAGGACGGTGGCAGTCCGCTTTCCATTTTGGACAACATAACATTTTCTGTGGGCCAAGGTGAGGCGGTTGCAATTGTAGGGGCCTCGGGTTCTGGCAAGTCCACATTGCTTGGAATGCTTGCGGGCTTGGATGTTCCCTCCAGTGGCCAAATTCGCTTTTTAGGTAAAGAGCTCACGGCCTTGTCCGAGGACGATCGTGCTGCCTTGCGCGCAGAGCACGTGGGGTTTGTATTCCAGTCTTTTCAGTTGCTGGACCATCTGTCCGCTTTGGAAAATGTGATGCTTGCAACGGAGTTGACCAACATGCCAAACAAGCAGCAGGCTTGTGTGGAGATGTTGAACCGGGTGGGATTGGGCGATCGTTTGAGGCACACCCCCAAGACATTGTCTGGTGGAGAGCAACAGCGTGTGGCCCTGGCGAGGGCTTTTGTGCGCAAGCCAACCATTGTGTTCGCCGACGAGCCCACCGGCAGTCTGGATTTTGTCACTGGGCAACGCATCATTGATTTGATGTTTGAGCTGCAGCGTGAGAGTGGTACCACCTTGATTCTGGTGACTCATGATGAAAAGTTGGCAGCCCGTTGTGCCCGGCAATTGACGATTTCAGCGGGTGCCTTGGTGCAGGAGGTGGTTTAAGTAATTTTTCATCCGCAGTGCAATCTCACTGGCGTGGCTAATCATGAGGCCTTCCCGTTCGCCCGGCATGGCGCCAATGCTCAGACCATGTACATGAACCCCCAAGGCAGCTGCATCCATTTCACTGAGTCCTTGACCCAACAGGGCGCCAATCGCGCCAGCCAGCACATCGCCGCTGCCGGCCGTGCCCAGAGCCGGGCCACCGCTTAGATTGATTTCGCAGTGCGATTGTTTGCATACGACCGTGCCGGCGCCTTTGAGCACCACGCTGGCTTGGTAATTTTCACTGAGTTTGCGCGCGCTGGCCAGTCGATCGGCTTGCACATCGGCAATGCTGCACTTCAGCAGGCGAGCAGCCTCCAGCGGATGAGGGGTCAGGACCAGAGCATACGCCGGGTGTTTTGCGCGGTACTTTTGTAGCGCCTCTGCAAGCGAGGGGTACAAGGCCAGTAAATTCAGCGCATCGGCATCCCACACCATGTGCAGCCCTTTGGGTTGTGAAAGCACCGTGTGCAGCATGTGCAAAGCGCTTTCGCTTTGCCCCAAGCCTGGGCCAAGAATGGCTGTGTCAGCAAAGTCCAGGTTTTCATGTAAGGGTTTGTTCATGACCTCGGGGCAAAGCAGGTCCATGAACGGTGTCTGCCCCTGCAATTGCACATCTGGCAATTGTTGGTCTTGTTCGGCCAGCAGAGACAGGGCCACACGGCCAGCCCCCAAATACAGCGCTGTGCGGGCGGCCAATACACAGGCGCCGACCATGCCGTGTTGGCCCCCAATCACGGCAAGACTCCCAAAGCTGCCTTTGTGGTGTTGGTGTGCACGCTTGGGAAGGCGTTGCATGTGGCAATTGCGAGAGGCCGTTTCTGCATACTGACCAAGTGTTTGTTGTACAGCTTTGGAAGCAATCAGCCTTTCGCATCCCAGGGCGTCGACCCACACTTGCCCAGCCAGGCCCTTGCCTTCGTTGGTCAACAAACCGGGTTTCAGGGCGATGTAAGTGAAGGTGAAGTGGGCTTGCAGGCAGGGTCCTTGCATCTCCCCTGTGTCGCAGTTCAGGCCGCTGGGGCAATCCAAAGCCAATACTTGCAGTGCATGGGTGGAGCGCATGGAACCAAGGTGCTCCACCCAGCGCTTCATTTCTCCTTCCAAAGGACGCCCTCCTGCAATGCCCAACAAACCGTCCACCACCACGGTGTGGGCGGGCAAGGTGTCAGGGAGTGAGGTGCTGTTGGCTTCACGAGCGCTTACCCCTTGTTCAGCACACCACTGGGCGGCGCGCTGGCGGTCCGAGGAGCCTTGGCTGGTTGCCGCAAAATCGATCAATTGGACCTGTAATCCAGCTTTGTGCAGTGCGCCTGCCACCATGTACGCATCTCCGCCATTGTTGCCAGGGCCCGCGAGCACGATCACCGATGGCGTGTGTGGCGCGGAGTGCGCCAAGTGATCCAGCAGTTTGTGGGCTGTGCGCAAGCCCGCTGCACGCATCAGCACAAACGAGTCCAATTGGGCAAAAGCAGCGATTTCCACGGTGCGGATTTGGGCCACCGTCAGCACGGGTAGCCGAGTGTCTCCTGGGGCGTGCCATTGCCCGTGGGCAAGGCGGTCTTCGGTGAGGTCGATCGTGCAGGCGGGCATGTTGGTCGGCATGTTGGCGGGCGTCTTCTAGCGGATTTGGGCGGCAGTTTGCCGTGGGTTCAAGGGTATAATACGAGATTACCTCAACCACCCCGTCTGCTGTCATGTCTCTTGCCTTGTCCTCGGCTGATCAATTCGATGTTTCTGTGTTTCATGGCGCTTCTGCCTTGTCCGAGTTTCGAGCAGAGGGGTTGCTCAAGCGCTTGCAGGCGATCGATGCCAATGTGACTGGGGTGAGTGCGCGCTATGTGCACTTTGTTGCCTCCAAAGGCGCCCTCCAAGGGCAACAGCGCAATGTGATGGAAGGGCTGCTCGACTACGGTCACCTGCCCAAAGGTTTGGAACGTGTGGATCTCCAGTGCGTGGTGGTGCCGCGTTTGGGCACCGTCAGCCCCTGGGCTTCCAAGGCCACCGACATTGCCCACAACGCTGGGTTGGCCCAAGTGGTTCGAATGGAGCGGGGTGTTGAGTTCCAACTGATGTTTAAAAAAGGCTTGCTCGGTGGTACCAAGCTGCCAGAAGGCGACGCGCTGGTGCATTTGAAAGGTGCGCTCTACGACCGCATGACCGAGACAGTGCTGCCCGAAGGCTTTGATGTGAAAGGTCTGTTTTTGCCTCTGCAGGGCAAGGCTTTGCAGATTGTGGCGCTTGATGAAGGCCGCAACAGCCTGGTGAAGGCCAACAGTGAGCTGGGCCTGGCCTTGAGCGACGATGAAATTGATTACCTGCTGGACGCATACACCAGCATGGGCCGTTCGCCCACCGATGTGGAATTGATGATGTTTGCGCAGGCCAACAGCGAGCACTGCCGCCACAAAATTTTCAATGCCACGTGGACCATTGACGGGCAAGCGCAGAGCGAGACGCTCTTTGGCATGATCCGCAACACCCACAAAACCACGCCGCAAGGCACGGTGGTGGCTTATTCCGACAATGCGGCGGTGATTGAGGGGCACACCGTTCAGCGCTTTTTTGCCGACAGCGATGGGGTATACCGCCCGCATGAGGAACTCACCCACTTTGTGGCCAAAGTGGAAACCCACAACCACCCCACAGCCATTTCGCCGTACGCTGGTGCGGCCACCGGGTCGGGTGGGGAAATTCGTGACGAGGGGGCCACAGGCCGGGGCGCAAAGCCGAAGGCGGGTTTGTGCGGTTTCACCACCTCGCACCTGCGTTTTGATGATGCACCACAAGCTTGGGAAAGCGGACAGGATGCCCTGCAGCCGCTGGAGCAACGCGGTGATGCGCAGGCTGTGGGCATTCCC
>DASUEF010000079.1:0-14988 GCA_036275215.1 Limnobacter sp.
TGTCACCCCCATGGTCATGACCCAGGCTCGTGATGACCTCATTGAGCGAACAGTGGAATCGGTGATTGGTGCCAAAAGCGCCATCGTCCACATCTACAACTCCACCGCACCCGTGTGGAGAAATACGGTGTTCCGCATGACTGTGCCTGAAGTGATCGACATGGTGAAACAGCGCGTGCAAAAAGTGAAAGAACTCACCGATGCACACCCTGAAACCCAGTGGGTTTTGCAATACTCGCCTGAGTGTTTCAACATGACCGAATTGGACGTGGCTTTGCAGGCCTGCAATACCGCCATTGAAACCTGGGAAGCTGGGCCGGGCAGAAAAATCATCATCAACCTGCCCACCACCGTGGAATGGAGCACACCCAATGTGTTCGCCGATCAAATTGAGTGGATGAACAGGTGTCTGAATCGCCGTGAACATGTGGTGCTGTCCGTGCACCCTCACAATGATCGAGGCACTGGCGTGGCCACCGCCGAACTGGCCATGATGGCTGGCGCGCAACGTGTTGAGGGCTGCTTGTTTGGCAATGGCGAACGCTGTGGCAACGTCGACATCGTGACACTGGCCTTGAACCTGTACACCCAAGGTGTGCATCCCAACCTTGATTTTTCTGACATCAACGCCGTGGCCCGAGTGGTGGAAAGTTGCACCCAACTGCCCATTCACCCCCGCCACCCGTATGTGGGCGATTTGGTGTACACCGCGTTTTCAGGCTCGCACCAGGATGCGATCAAAAAGGGGTTCGACATTCAGAAGCCCGACGCCATTTGGGAAGTACCTTACTTGCCGATTGACCCTGTTGATGTTGGCCGCACCTACGACAGTGTGATCCGCGTCAACAGCCAATCTGGCAAAGGCGGCATCGCCTACATTTTGGAGCGCGAGCACGGGGTGGTCATGCCGCGCCGCATGCAGGTGGAATTTTCAGCCGTGGTGCAAAAGGTCAGCGACAGCACCGCTTCAGAAATGACATCGCCCGCCTTGTGGGCCTTGTTTGAACAAACTTATTTGCAAGACGATGAAAGCCAGCCCCGTTACATCGGCCACAAGGTGTTTGATGCCGAGGGTGGTCAGGGCATTCAGATCGTGATTCACCAAAACGGACAAACCACCACATTGGAAGGCGTGGGCAACGGCCCACTGGATGCCGCAGTCAACGCACTGGGCGTGCCCCTGGAGGTGGTGGCTTTTGAAGAACGGGCGGTGAGCCACGGCGCAAAAGCTAAAGCGATGGCTGTGCTTGAGGCCAGCATGCCTGGTGTTCCCGGTTCGAGATTCGGCGTGGGCTTTCACGACAACATCACCACCGCCAGCCTGATGGCCTTGGTGAGCGCATGGCGGCGTATTGCGCCATACAACACCCCGCGCACCAACGCCACGCCCACAAGGCTGTCACAGCATGTTCAAGTGTAGCCTTTTGGTCACCCGGCTTCTTCGAGGCATGCAACTTCAGCCAAAATAGGGCCTTGTCATCGCATGGTTCGCAGCTGTCACAATGAGCAATACCCCCATCAAACTGATTGTTGGCTTGGGCAACCCTGGCCCCCAATACGCAGACACTCGGCACAACGCTGGTGTGTGGTATCTCGAGAAAGTGGCTCGCCAACACAATACCTACCTGCAAAGCGACAAACGTTTTTTCGGTGATCTGGCTCGGATCAAGGTGGCAGGGGACGATGTGTGGCTCCTGTTTCCAACCACCTTCATGAACCGGTCTGGGCAAGCCGTGGGTGCACTCGCCAAGTTTTTTAAAATTAAACCGGAAGAAATCTTGGTGGCGCACGATGAACTGGACCTGCTGCCAGGGCAACTCAAAATCAAAAAAGGCGGCGGCCACGCAGGGCACAATGGGCTGAAAGACATGAACGCCCACTTGGGTAGCAACGAGTTTTGGCGTGCCCGCATTGGGATTGGGCACCCGCGCAGCCTGAACTTGCAACAAGGGGTGGCGGACTTTGTGTTGCACAGGCCCGCGCAAGTGCATCAGCAAGTGATTGATGCCAGCATTGACGTTTTGCTCAAATACACCGATCTTGTTCTGAAAGGCAGCATTGCGCAGGCCACCACACACATTCACACTGAATGTGATCAGTTGTTTAAACAACATGCGAGCAAGTTGGCGCCATGAGCAGCATTCAGATCATTTTGGGCGACCGCGCCCGAGCCCACATTGCCAAACACGGCTTGAAACCCGAGGACATCTGTGCCGTTCCAGCGGCGGCCGGTGGTCCCAAAGGCCTGATTCTGCAAGGGCTCGATCAATACCTGTTCACAGACTGGCTTGGCCCCACCCATCTACAAAAACGCAAAGCCAAGGGGGTGTTGCCATTGCAATTGGTTGGGGCCTCTATCGGTGCCTGGCGCATGGCGGCTGCTGCCAGCAGCAACCCGGGGAGCACGCTAAAACGATTGGCCCAACAGTACGTGCAAGCACAGAACTACAGCAAGGGTGTTGACCGGTTCGAGATTAGCCGAGTGTGCGAGGCGATGGTGCAGGCCGTGGTGGCAGACGAGGCACAACACATGGTGAACCCAAGCGGGAAAGAGTTGCTTGTATGGGTCAACAAGGGTTTAACGCCCTTGCACCATGCTCAGCAACAGCGGGCCCGCAAACGGGGCTTTGCTTCTGCGGTGCTGGCCAACAGCATTGGCCGAAACCGACTGGCCAGTTATTTTGAACGCTGGGTGTTTCAAAGCCCTGGGGCACACACCGAGTGGTTGGCTCAGCCATTTGACCGCATCCCCACTCGCATTGAAGACCTGGATGCATTGAACCTTCACAGCGCCCTACTGGCCAGTGGGAGCATCCCCTTTGTGCTCAACCCAGTCAACAAAATAGTCAAAGCGTTCGAAACTCAAACAGAGCACCACCCCCGCATGGATTTGCAGTATCACCAAGGTCCATTTTGGGATGGTGGCCTGACCGACTACCATCTTGCCCTGCCGTATCATCGCCTGCCGGGCCTGGTGTTGTACCCGCATTTTGCACCCACAGTAACGCCAGGCTGGCTAGACAAATTTTTGAAGTTGCGCAAAGCCAAGCCAGAGTGGATGAGCAATGTGATCTTGGTGTGCCCATCGGCTGAATTTATTGCGAGCTTGCCTGCCAAGAAAATCCCGGATCGCGGCGATTTCAAGCGCTACAAGTTCGACCACACCGTCCGCATCCCAGTGTGGCAACAAGCGATTGCAGAGAGCGAGCGCATGGCAGAAGATTTTGCAAAGTGGCTCAGGACGGTTGGAGTCTAGAACATGTCAGTGGTTAAAAGTGCCTCCATAAATCCTAAACGAGGTCAAACCAGCAAACTCGGACTGTAGTGAAGCATAGGTGGCCGCTGTCTCACACCCTGTGCACATCGGGTACTTAGAAAACATGCGCACGTCCATGGGCTTCCCGATCAAATCAGGATTTTCTCTAAGAAAAATACTCAGCCCGCTTAGCGTCAAGTACTCGGTGTCCCTGGCCCGGTCATGAATCCCTCCAAACCTGTGCCGTGTCCCAAGCTTTGGTATTCCACGCCACTCCTTTTGTTTCCCATCGATGCGGACGCTCAAATCGCGATAACCCACGTAATAAACAGGGCTGGAAGCATCCCTAAGAGATTCCAGCATGGTGTTCGCATATCCCTTGATGGCGGTGGTCTCTGAGTTTCGTGAAGGGGGTATCAGTTGGCACTTTAGTTCGGTCGGCGTGCCTGCATTGCCTCGGACGGACACGCTGCCAACCCCGTCCTCTAGATCATTCATGGGCCTCACATTGCCCGAGAGTGATAAAAACCGCAGCTGACGATTTTCAGGAAAACTCACCACGGTCAACAACACATTTTTTGTTTCACCACCGAGCAGTGGATCCGCACAGGTTAAAAAATTGGCCACATCCGACACATTCCGGATCTCAGCCCCAGACATTTGCTCGATCAAAGCTTTGAATTGCGCATAATCGGCCTGAACACCCGGTTCGGCACCACCGAGCGAGGCAATCGACTGGGTTTCAATCGGTGGTGCCTTAAACACCGTCGCCACCGCCCTGGAAAAGCTTCGACTGTGTTGATCAGAGCGATTTGCATAAGCGGCGTGCATTTCCCCAATTGTTTTGGCCTCTTGCAGCGCTTTGTCCAAGCCGCGAACAGCCTTGGGGCGCCTAGGTTGGTTTGTTTCGCTTTCTACAATGCGAATCAACTCATCCTTTTTGGAGGTGAAGTCTTGCGGCGTTACTCCACCCGGTTTGTTCATCAGGGCTTTGCTCGCCGGGGTAAGGTAATTGGCCGATGTGCTGGCCTTGGGGCTGGCAAAAAGCGGCTGCTGGGTTTTGCGAGCCGCTGTTGCGAGGGCTGAGGACTGTGCAGACTGGGAGGACTCCCCGGCAGATGCCTCTTGTGCATGGGCTTGGGCCTGCGTCTGCGGCACGCGTTGTCCAAGCAAGGCACTGGCATACGTGGTTATTTTTGAATCGGCATTTGGCATGGGTGGTTCAATTGATCCTCAATTGAACCATTGGTGAGCTTGCATGCGATGTCGGTTCCATAGTCACCACCGCAAACAGGGTACAATTGCGCACAATTCAGTTTAAATACAAGCCTTTGCAATCATGACCCTCAAATGCGGCATCGTTGGCCTTCCCAACGTCGGTAAATCCACCCTGTTCAACGCGCTCACCAAGGCGGGCATTGCGGCAGAAAACTATCCCTTCTGCACCATCGAACCCAACGTCGGTATTGTGGAGGTCCCAGACGCGCGCCTGAATCAATTGGCCAATATTGTGAAACCGGAACGTATTGTGCCGGCGACCGTGGAGTTTGTGGACATTGCTGGCTTGGTGGCGGGCGCTTCCAAGGGCGAGGGGTTGGGCAACCAGTTTCTGGCTCACATCCGTGAAACCGATGCGATTGTGAATGTAGTGCGCTGCTTCGAAGACGACAATGTTGTGCACGTCAACGGCCGTGTGGACCCCATTGCTGACATTGAGACCATCGAGACCGAGCTTTGCTTGGCTGACCTGGGCACTGTTGAAAAAGCGGTGATCCGTCTTGCCAAACAGGCCCGTGCAAACGACAAAGAAGCAGCCAAAGTGCTGGCTGTGCTTGAACGCTGCCAAGCACAGCTCAACGAGGCCAAGCCCGTCCGGGCGCTGGGCTTGGACGCAGAAGAGCTTTTCTCGATCAAAAGCTTTGGTCTTATCACAGCAAAACCGGCAATGTATGTGGCCAACGTGGCTGAAGACGGCTTTGAAAACAATCCCTTTGTGGAACGTTTGGAGGCCTACGCTGCCAAGCAGAATGCTCCTGTTGTGTCCGTGTGTGCAGCCATTGAGGCTGAAATTGCCGACCTGGACGACGCCGACAAAATGGAATTTCTCGAAAGCATTGGCATGAAGGAACCGGGCCTGAACCGCGTCATTCGCGCTGGTTTCAAACTGCTTGGCTTGCAGACCTATTTCACCGCAGGTGTGAAAGAAGTGCGTGCCTGGACCATCAAGATTGGCGATACGGCACCCAAAGCAGCCGGTGTCATTCACACCGACTTCGAACGCGGCTTTATTCGGGCCCAAACAATCGGCTTTGATGACTACATCGCATGCAAGGGCGAAAACGGCGCCAAAGAGGCTGGCAAAATGCGCGCAGAAGGCAAAGAATACGTGGTCAAAGATGGTGACGTGCTGAACTTCCTGTTCAACGTGTAACGCACCCTGTGGTACGGTAGTGGGGTTGTTAACTTTGCCGTACCTCCCACATGCCCAAAGCCTTCAAGTGGTCTGCTACAGCGCTTGTGCTGGTGGTTTTGGTGGGTGTTGTGTCACATGGCGTGGTGGTGCCGCGCTTCCTCTGGGAATCGAAGCTCAAAAGCCTTGCATCGCAGTTCCCCAACCAAACCATCGACGTGCAGCGCGTTGTTCTTGCCCTGTCGCTGAACCCAACCCTCATGGTGTCTGGCCTGTCTGTTCAGCATCCTGCGCAGCAAGAGAGTTTGGACATTGGCCTGCTGCGTTTGGACTTTCATGGCATCGAGTCGATTCGACTGGGTCGCTTGCAACTTCAACATCTTGGATTCAAAGGCATTCGGTCACAAGCTCAACACGAGAACGATTGCCTCTCCACCCCGCTCAGCTGCCTGCCCCGATTGCCTTTCATGATGGTGGCCCAAGTTGTTCAAGCGCAAATGGCGCCTCGCTCCGTCGAGATAGAGCAGGCAGAGTTTCGGGTAGAAAATCCTGCAACACAGCAAATTCTTCTGGGGCGAATTGACCACGCCAGCCATGCCCTTCATCACCGCAATCAACCCGACGGATTTAGCCTGGGTTGGCGCTTGCAGGTGCAAGCACCTGGGGTGAATAATGCAATCACCGTTGCAATCAAAGCCGCGCCAAAGGGCTCCAGCCTGTTCAATGACATTCAGGTTCAACTGGACGGTCAATGGGGTGGATTTCCTTGGACAGGTTCGCTCGAGCAAGATCAACTGGCATTGGAGTTGGCACAGGCGGGAGGCCAGGGAGCACCCATCATCAAGCTCAAGGGTAAAAACCTACGTGCCTACCTTCGGCGCGATGATGCCCCTGAAACCCACCAAGCCGCCTTTTCCGCCCGCTTGTTGGAAGGTGGGTTGCCAGCCCAGCCTTGGCGCATGCAGCAGGCCGAATGGACTTACACCCATGAAGACGCACAGGCCTGGACTTTCAATCTTGCTTATGAACCAGCCACACAAAGACTGGAGATTCAACCGGCGAGAATTACTGGCAGCGAGGGCTTGCCAGCGGATGCGCAAACCCGTTTGCTCAATTGTGAGCAGGCCACCCTGCCCGCTGTAAACAACAAACCCCTCTGGGCGTGGCAAAACGGCTGGTTCCGGGTGTACAAAGAGGCCCCCAAAGGCACTGCTGCACTCGTGCTGTGCCCTGTGGCACCCCCCACTTGAACTTCAGGCGGAGGCCTCACCACTCACGGAATATCACACATTCGATATTCCCCAACATGCCCCCATCCCACATCAGCCCAGCTTCACACACAACTCAAACCGCCACCTCACCAGCAGGCCGTTCAACCCCATCCGGATTTGCACCATGGATCAGAAAGTTGTTTGCATTCTGGGGCAAACATCTGGGTGACCTTGCCCCACGCATCAGCGGGGCGGCCAGTAATCAGGTCAACACCTTTCATTCAAACGCCACCGCCGAGAGCACCCCAGCATTTGAGGACGACGAGGTGTATTACGACGCGCTCGAATCACACGAGGAAACCCCAGCCGAGCAGCCCATTTCTTCAGGTGTTTCCACCAAGGATGCCCTTCAATTTAAAAAACTGCATATCCAGGCGTCTTTAAAGGTGCTAGATGATTTGGCTCCTGAGTTAGCAGACCACCAACCGTTACTCAACAGCGTGAGGGAAGAACTGACGAGAAAATCCACTGAACTTGATTTGCAAGCCACCGCCGCCCCCAACACTGCCCCCAGCGAGATCAAAAGAACCTTGGGCGGAAAACTCAAACAAGCCAAACCAAGTGATCTTCGGCGCGTATTTCACCGAGAACAGCAGGGCATTATCCAACACGCTCAACAAGGCGGAGAAATCCCCAACCACGCCAAGCATTTGCACTTTCGGACCGCGTTGGCCGCTTCGATATGCGGCAAACTGCATCAAACCAAGCACCCCTCAATCGATCCAACCACGCTGGATCAGAAAATATTCAAAGCCTATCTGGACCTCCTTCAAAGCAGACCGTGGCGCACCATAGACCGTCAGCAAACGCTGCTTTTCAACCATCCATCGAACAACATTCAGGCCGTGGATTTTCAAACCCGCATGACCCCCGCCAGTGCCCTGAATGCGCAATTCACGCAGGCATACAATGCAAGCGGCTTAAACGGGGTGTGCAGTTACGCCACCACGGAATCCAGGCACGCCGTCAACCTTTGGAAGACAGAATTTCGTCCCGTTGCCCCGTCCCCAAACGGCACAACATACGCTCTAACAGCATTGCGCCACGGAATTCACGATGCCTACGGTCTGAAGACTTCTGCAACAGAACGGCAGCGGGCCAATGATGTCCGAGTGAAAGAGTTTGTGCACGCCGCCATGCTGGATCATCTGGAGCGAAACGGACTCACGGTCGAAACCCTGAGTAACGCACAGCCCATTGAACTCCCCATGGTGTCGGTCAACCTGGTGACCACTGCAGGCAAAGAGAAAGACATGGCAGAGCAACAGCAAGCCGCCTATGATCGAATCAACGGGCAACCCATGACACTCACCCTGCTGGATGCATCTGGCACAGAGCGACATATTCAGGTTATTCCAAAGATCTTCGGCTTCAAAACCCCAGTGAATGCTTGGGCCTTGGGGCCAGTTGGTCAATTGCTTGGCATTTGGCGGCGGGCTGACGCGCAAAACAAAATCGCCTTGCGGAACCTGATGGGCTCCACCAAGCCAGGCGAGCCCATCGGCGGTGAGGTTGCGCGGGTGTTACAGCGTGAATCCAATCCTCAAAAAATCGAGACCATCCGAACGCTGGTAGAACAGATTAGAACCATCTACAGCAACAAACTACACCACAACATTGGCAACGAACCGTACAAGCTACCCGTCAGATTGTTGGCGCTCGCCAATGAGTGTGGCCTCACCCCAGCCTTTAACTGCAAAAGTGGCAAAGATCGAACTGGCCAATTGAATGTTGAAATACGAGATTTTTATGCGGATCTCCACGCGAACCAAGGTGCACCTCGAGAGGTGAATAAAAAACGCAAGGATCTGGCACGCAAAAACTACCAAACCCTTTTCCTGCAAGGGGGAGATCGGGAAATACAAGCCCTGAATACAGGTGTCGCAGGCAGCAAATCTCAACTGCCCTATTACGACAAAATGATGGGCGTCAAACCAGGCAGCATCAACAACATCAAAGGAATATCCGGCTGGGTTGGCACTTAGCGGGAGGTGGGGTCTGCCGGTTTGGGCAAGTGAGGGGTTTTGTCGGGATGCAGCTTAAAAAACCGCATCAGCAGTTGTTCTTGGGTGTCGGGGTGATTGGGGTCTTTGGGGATGCACTCCACCGGGCAAACCACCACACACTGCGGCTCATTGAAGTGCCCCACGCACTCGGTGCATTTGTGGGGATCTATTTCGTAAATTTCTTCGCCCATGGCAATGGCCCCGTTGGGGCACTCTGGCTCGCACACGTCGCAGTTGATGCATTCGTCGGTGATGATGAGCGCCATGGCGTGTTTTACAACTTTAGTTGTTGACTGCCTGGGGTGGGTTTTTGCCTAGCTTTTCATTGAGCCAGTGTTCCACCGAGGGAAATACAAACTTGCTAACATCCCCACCCAGAGAGGCAATCTCACGCACAATCGTGCCAGAGATAAACTGGTACTGATCGGAGGGTGTGAGGAACATGGTTTCTACATCGGGCAACAAGTAGCGGTTCATGCCCGCCATCTGGAACTCATACTCAAAATCACTCACGGCTCGCAGGCCGCGAATAATCACGCTGGCCTCGTTGCTGCGCACAAAGTCTTTGAGCAAGCCACGAAAGCCTTTCACTTCCACATTGGGGTAGTGGCTCAACACCTCGCGAGCAATCTGCACCCGCTCATCCATGCTAAAAAACGGGCGTTTGTTGGGGCTGTCGGCCACGCCCACGATCAACTTGTCAAAAATTTTTGCACCGCGGCGCACCAAGTCTTCGTGGCCACGGGTGAGCGGGTCAAAGGTACCGGGGTATACAGCAATGCGCATCGCTGAACTCCAATCTGTTGGCTAATACCCCGCTTTGTATCACAGAGCGGGCAGGGCAAACAAATGCGCATGCACTTGGCCTGCTTTTAAATGCCGCAAAGCGTCAATTTGTGTTGCACCCAGCATGCTCGGCAAAACATTGGGGTCTTTGAACAAATCGGCATGCCACTCCACATACACCAAAGCACCAGGTTTCAGCACCGATGGCACCATGGGCAAAGTTTTTGCCAGCCAGTCGGTATTGAAAGGCGGGTCCAGCGCCACGAGGTCGAAGCGCTGCCCAAGAGCTGCCAGGCGACGCAAGGCCACCAGCACATCGCTGTTGTCCACCAGCACTTGGGGGGCCGGTTCACCGGCGGGCCATTTGGGCAGCAAGGTGCGTTGGTTGCTCACCAATTGCTGCACCACCGCCCGGTGGTTTTCAACCAGCACCACAGGGCTGGCCCCGCGTGAAGCCGCCTCGAACCCCAAGGCCCCGGTGCCCGCAAACAAATCCAGCACCGCCATGCCGCTGCAATCCTGGCCCAACCAGTTAAACAGGGTTTCACGCACGCGGTCTGGTGTGGGGCGTAGCCCTTCCACCGGAGCAATCGGCAACAGGTGGCGGCGCCACACACCGCCAATCACGCGCAAGCTGCCAGGCTTGGTCATGGCTTGACGGGGGCTTCCACTGAACCGCCCACCACCACAGTCACCAACTTGCTGGGGTTCACGTGTTTGGCAAATGCTTTGCGTGCGCTTTCCACGGTGACCTTTTCTACCTCTTGGGTCCAATTGTCCAGGTAATCCAGCGGCATGTTGTGCAAGCCCATCATGGAGATGTTGCTCACCAGCTTGCTGTTGCTGTCGATGCGCAGTGGGAAGCCGCCAATCAAATTGGCCTTCGCCGCATTCAGTTCGGCCTGGGTTGGACCTTTGGCGATGAACTCCTCTATCGTTTTGCGCATCAAGGTCAGGGCTTCTGAGGTTTGCGACTTTTGTGTTTGCACACCTGCTTGGAAGGGACCCGCATCGCCTGCTGGCATGAAATAGGAATACGCGCTGTAGGCCAGTCCACGTTTTTCCCGGATTTCGTCCATGAGGCGCGAGTTAAACCCACCACCACCCAGCACATGGTTGGCCACCAACAAATCAAAATAATCTGGTGCACCACGCCGCATGGCGGGCAAGCCCATCAGGATGTGGCTTTGCGCAGCGGGGTGATCAATTTGAATAGTTTGCCCCCGCATGGCTGCCTGCAAGGCCGGGAAGTCTTGCCCACCCAACGGATTGCCCTGCAAGGTCCCGGGCTGCAAATTGGCGGTTAACTCCGCCGCCAGCTTTTCTGCCTGTGGGCGGCTCACATTGCCCACAATGCTCACCACCGCGTGTTTGGCCAGGTAGCGGCTTTTGTAAAACTGCTCCACATCGGCCAGCGTGATGGCCTTCAGGCTGGTTTCGGTCACCAAGGCGCCATAGGGGTGGTTGGGGTACAGGGCTTGAGAAAATGCGCGGTCGGCCAAGGTGTCTGGCTTGGTGAGCGATTCCTTCAAGGAGGACACTGCGCGTGCGTTCTCACGGGCCAGAATGTCACCGATGAACACCGGCCTTTGAAGCACCGTTTTAAACAGCGCCACCGATTTGGAAAACTCTGGCTCGCTGGTCAGTGTGCGCAAAGAGAACCCCGCCGAATCACTGCTCGCGCCACCGGAGAATTGCGCCCCCGTGTCGGCAAAGCCATCTGCAATCTGGTTCTCCGTCAGGCCTTGGGCTCCACGGCCAATCATGTCACCCACCGCCGCAGCCAGACCTTCTTTGCCTTGGGGGTCGGCGCGACTGCCCGCGGGCAGGTCCACACGAATGTCCACCATGGGCAGGGCTTCGGCCTGCATAAACATTACTTTGGCACCGCTGGGCGCTGTCCAGCTCTGAATAGGCAAAGCGGCCTGCGCGGGTTGCGCAGCCACCATCATCACGGTGGCCATGGCCACCACGGGTTTTAACATACGGCTCAACATGGCTTGCTTCCTACACATCAATGGTTCAAACCCTTGGGGGGCTCGTTCTTTTTGTTGGGGTCGATGGGCAATGGGAACAAGGTGCCCACAGTCAATTGATCACGGCTGAAGTGGGTTTGCGCCACGGCCTGCACTTCCTGTGCAGTCACAGATTTGATTTGCTCAATCATTCGATCAATGTCCTGTACCGCAAATCCAATGGTCAGGTTTTGCCCAATCTCCATGGCCTGCCCAAACACGGAATCCCGCTTGTACACCTGGCTGGCAATCAACTGGGCCTTGACACGCGCCAACTCTTGCTCGGTCACGCCCTCTTGGGCAATGCGTTCCACCTGCCCCAGCAAATCGGCTTCCAACTGCTCCACCGTGCGGCCATTGGCGGGCGTGCCATCCAGGTAAAACAGCGAAGGTCCGCGACCAGTCATGTCATAGCTTGCACCAGCCTGCTGGGCTACGCGCTGGGTTTGCACCAGCTCGCGATTCATGCGCGCACCAGAGTAGCTGTCCAGCACAGCGGCAAGAACGGCCAGGGCGTATGGATCACGATCCCTCAACACGTTTTCAAGCTTGGGCACTTTAAAGCCCATGATGATGTAAGGATTTTCCGCGGGAGCTTTCACCTGCACACGGCGTACGCCTTCTTGCAGGGGCTCTTGCTGCGGTTTGCGCTCGGGCAAGGCCTTGGGTTTGATTTTTCCGTAGGTCTGCTCGGCAAATGTTTTTACTTGGGCGGGCTGCACATCACCCACCACAACCACCACCGCATTTTGCGGCGTGTACCAGGTGTCGTACCACAGCTTAGCGTCCCGGTGGTTCATGGCTTTCAAATCGCTCATCCAGCCAATCACCGGGTTGCGGGTGGGGTTGGCCAAAAAAGCCGTGGCCATGAATGCCTCATACAATTTGCCCTGCGCTTGGTCGTCGGTTCTCCAGCGACGCTCTTCCATCACCACCTGGATTTCCTTGTCAAACTCAGCCTTGCTGATCACCAGGTTGGCCATGCGGTCGGCCTCCAGTGCCATCACCTTGCGCAAGTCCTTGGCTTGAAGCTGCTGAAAGTAGGCAGTGTAATCGCGGCTGGTGAAGGCATTGTCACGCCCACCCAACTCGGCCACCTTTTGCGAAAATTCCCCCACCTTCAAGGTTTTGGTTTGCTTGAACATCATGTGCTCCAGCACATGGGCCACGCCGGTGGTTCCGTTGTATTCGTCCATGGAACCGGCCTTGTACCACACCATGTGAGCCACGGTGGGCGAGCGGTGATCCTCTTTCACAACCACCCTCAAACCATTGCTCAAGGTGTACTGCGTTACATCGCCATCGGCCGCCAAGGCTGGTGCAGCCACACCAAGGCACAAGGCAACACTAGCCAACAACCACTTCACATCCATCATTCTCATGCGTTTTAACCCTATTGCAGCAACACGGCGAGATGGGCGCTCACTTCAAACGCCCGTATTCTCGCCAATGGTAGAATAAGTTCATTCATTTCCTTGCCTGTGACCGCCGTTCTGGCTTTTTGTTCATCGAACCCACAACACAGGCACCTATCTAGCGTTTTGGAGTGTTGCATGCAAATCCCTGGTCAACGGCAGGACTGGCTGGGCCGCTTAAAATCCGGGCTCACAAAAACCCGCTCGGGCCTGGCCTCCATGTTCACCGGCGAAAAGGTGGACGAGGCCTTTTTTGAAGACATGGAAGAGCGCCTGCTGTTGGCCGACTGCGGCTTGCCTGCCACCGAACTGCTGATGCAAAAAGTGCGCGACACCGTCTACCAAAAAGGGCTGACCAAACCTGAAGACGTTCGCATGGTGCTGCGCGATGCTGTGTTTGATCTGCTGCGCCCACTGGAGACCAGCATGGGCGTCGACCGTGCGCGGCCACTGGTGATGATGGTGGTGGGCGTTAATGGTGCCGGAAAAACCACCAGCATTGGCAAGTTGGCGAATCACTATGCCGAAATTGGTTACAACGTGCTGCTGGCCGCTGGCGACACCTTTCGCGCAGCAGCACGAGAACAACTGGATGTGTGGGCCAACCGCAGCAACGTGGATGTTATTTCTGCGCAAGGGGGCGACCCCGCCGCCGTGGCATTCGACTCGGTACAGTCTGGCATGTCGCGCAACAGTCACATTGTGATTGTAGACACCGCTGGCCGGCTGCCCACGCAACTTCACCTCATGGAAGAGTTGAAAAAAGTAAAAAAAGTGCTGGGCAAGGCCAAGATGGATGCACCGCACGAAATTGTGCTGGTGGTCGATGCCACCAACGGCCAAAATGCACTTCAACAAATTAAGGCTTTTAATGATGCACTCACCCTGACTGCGCTGGTGGTCACCAAACTGGACGGAACCGCCAAGGGTGGCATTTTGGCAGCCATGAGCATGAGCACACGCGTGCCTGTGGCCTTTGTGGGGGTGGGCGAAAAGCTCGGCGATTTGCGCCCATTTAGCCCACGTGATTTTGCCAACGCCCTGGTGGGCATCGACAGCGAAGGAAACCCCACGTCATGATTCAATTCAAGAATGTCACGCTGAAATACGGCGCGCATGCGGCATTGAAAGGCGTCAACTTCCAATTGCCCAAGGGCTCCTTCACCCTGTTGGAAGGCCACTCTGGTGCAGGCAAAAGCTCCATTCTTCGCCTGCTGGCCACCTTCGAGACCCCATCCAGTGGAGACATCCTGGTCGGCAAAAGCTCGATTGCAAAACTCAGCCGCCGCGAACGTGCGCACTACCGCCGCAGCGTGGGTTACACCGGCATGGATGTGGAGTTGCTGTACAACCGCAATTGTTTCGACAACGTGGCCCTGCCCCTGCGTGTGGTGGGGCTTTCTGAGACCGATGTGCAAAGCCGGGTGAAAGCAGCCCTGGCTCGCGTGGGCTTAAGCCACACCGACCGCATGCTGCCCAGCGAACTGTCTGGCGGCCAACAACTGCGCCTACAAATTGCACGCGCGGTGGTGAATCGCCCCGCCCTGGTGCTGGCAGACGAACCCACCGCGCAGCTGGACGACGAGTCTGCCGCCAAGGTGGTGGGCCTGCTTGAAGAATTCAATCGCGCGGGGGTCACCGTGATTGTGGCCACGCACGAGTCTCACCGCTTTAACCGCATCACCCACCGCCTCAAACTGGGCGAGGGCCAAGTGTTGCCCACACCAGCCGACCTGTCACAGCAAGGCGGTCGCGAGAGCGGTGTGCAGGCATTTTCCAAAGACTTTTTGAGCAAGGCCTACGGGGCTTGAACCTTACTGTAGAACACA
>DASUEF010000080.1:0-24601 GCA_036275215.1 Limnobacter sp.
GAGCAGCTCAGCTGTTTTTTCGAAAGCGTACATCGTGTTTCTCCTTGGGTAGCGGGTATCAAGTTTCGTGACACTTCGCACTATAGGGAAATCGATTACACAATAAAAGGTTTTGAACCTGAGGCTCTACACTAAAAATCCGTGTAACAGCCTCAGGCGATCATAAAACTTAATCAAACCCACGCGCTGAGACGATGGGCTCGGGGGCTGGTTTGCCCTTGAACACCTTGTTCAAGCTGAAGGCCAATAAAGCGAGTACTGCCCCAGCGATGTCGGTGTACAGGCCGCCTTCAATCATGCACAGGGCGGCGACCAGCAACAGCGCACGCACAATCCAGTTGGATTTCGCACCCAAGAACCACCCTTGGATGGACGCGGCCAGAAAGAACACGCCAATACACGCGGTCACAAAGGCCCGCAAGATGACGTTCCATTCACCTTCCATGAGTAAAGCAGCATTGTAAAAGAACATGAATGGCACGATGAAGGCAGTCAGGCCAATCTTGAACGAGGTGAAGGAGGTTTCCATGGCGTTTGCATTGGAAATGCCTGCTGCTGCGTAGGAAGCCAAAGCCACCGGCGGCGTGATTGCGGAGATGACCGCAAAGTAGAACACAAAGAAGTGGGCGACCAGTGGTTGGATGCCCAGTTCTATCAGCCCAGGCGCTACCACTGAGGCAGCCACTGCATAGGCTGCCGTGGTGGGCATGCCCATGCCGAGCAGAATGGCTATGCACATGGCAAAAAAGAGGGCGATTAGTTGCGAGTTTTCTGCAATGTCTAGCAGGATGGACGAGAAACGTGCACCCACGCCTGTGAGCGCGATCACGCCCACGATGATGCCCGCGCATGCGCACACGGTGATGATCTGGATGGACATGACGCCAGCCAGGTCAAAGGCCTTGAAAATGGATTTGGGTCCCATTTTGATGGGGGAAAGCCAACTCACCACCGCTGCCGCTGCTGTGGCCAGTGTGCCAGCGCGAATCACGGAGTAGCCCATGAACAGTGCGCCAATTAGGATGATGATGGGGATGAACAGGTACACCTGACGGACCATTTTGCCGAATTGCGGAAGTTCATCCTGACGCATCCCGCGCATGCCAAGTTTTGCTGCTTCAAAGTCCACCATGAGGTAGACCGAGAAGAAATAAAGCACTGCCGGAATCAGGGCTGCAATAGCAATGTCGGAATAGGGAATTCCGGTGATCTCGGCCATGATAAAGGCGCCTGCGCCCATGATTGGCGGCATGATTTGACCGCCAGTGGACGCAGCCGCCTCGACGGCACCGGCTGTGCGGCCGCTGTAGCCCACCTTTTTCATGAGTGGGATGGTAAGTGAGCCTGTGGCAACGACGTTGCCAGCGCTGGTGCCGTTGATCATGCCCATGAGGCCTGAGGCAAACACAGCCACCTTGGCGGGGCCACCGCGGGCACGGCCAGCGGCTGCGAATGCAAAATTCACAAAGTAGTCCCCCACCTTGGATGCTTGCAAAAATGCTGCAAACACAATGAATAGAATGATGTAGGTGGACGAGACTGCGGTGGTGGGGCCCAATATGCCGGCATCGGTGTACACGTAAGAAAAGAAGCGTGTGAAGTCGAAGCCCTTGTGATTTAGGAATCCCGGCAGGTGTGGGCCCACAAAAGAGTAAACAACAAAGATTAATGCGATCACAATGAGTGCGTTGCCAGCCACCCGGCGCGTCAGTTCAAGAATGAGAGCAAGGCCTGCAAATGCGGCATACGCATTGCCCAAAGTGGCAAATGGCGTGCCTGCTCGCATGCGCAAAGCAGTGCCATCCAAATGCACCAACAAATAAGCGGTGCTCGCCAAGGTGCAAACAATCAGCGTTGCGTCGAGCCAATTGAACTTATTACTCTCGGTGCGTAAAACCCAAGATGCCAGTATGGTGCCCACAGTGGCCACAGCCAATGGTACGCCGTAGTGGTTCACTTCCAAGTCTGGAGAGATCAATTCACCCGCTGTGATGAGTTGTTGCATTTGATAGACAACAAACAGCGAATAAAGCGCGGGAATGGCCATTAACACTGCCAAACCCTTGATGAGTCGAGGATTGCCTCGTGCAGGTTGATCTAAATTGGCGGATGAATAGGCCACAAAGCCCAAAACAAGAGCACCTGCCACGTGCATGATTCGGAAGGTCCAGGTTTCTACAGGTGCCACATTCAGTGTGAACACATGGAAGAAGGCATATGCGGCAGAAATGAAAGACACAAACAAAGCTGCCTTGTTAGCAAAAGTCCGCTGGTTACTTGCTGCGGGTTCCTCATCGACGCCTTGCGCGATGATCACGTCTTCGGCCGTGTTTGATGGATTGGGGGTGTGGGTCATAACGAATACCGTAATGGGGACTGAATCGAAAACCCCGGCGAAGGGCCAACACTTGCCAGTCAAACGCCGGGGCGCACCTATTCAGAAGAGGGCTTTGATGTGATTTACTGCTTGTACTTCAGGTTGTCCGGAATTTTGTATCCCTTCTCTTCGTAGTACTTTGCAGCACCTGGATGAAACGGAATAAAGGTGTTTGTATTCCAGTTTTGGGCCAGCGTGGTGCGAGCACCTTTGTGAATGTTCAACATCTTGGCGTTGTTGTCCAGCACGGCTTTGGTGGCTTCATAGACAAAATCTGTGGGTAGATCGCAGTTGGCGATGGAATAGTTCCACATCGATACCGCCCGTGCGTCTTTGGTCAAAGTTTTGTAGGTGTTTGCTTTGATCGGAAAAGCGGAAACCGGGTAGGTGTCGATGATTTTTTTCTGCTCCTCCGGGGTGAATTCGAGGATGTTGATTTTGGTTTGCACCTCAAGTTGGGTCACTGCCGGTATGGGAACACCTGCTGCAAATGCGACCACATCGATCAAACCGTCCTGCAGTTGGCCGCCCAAGTCACTCCACCCCCCGTTTCGACGCTCAAATTTCACACCCAAGGTCTTGAGCATTTTGGGGAAATAGGTGTCTGAGGTTGAGCCTGCCGGGCCAAACCCGATTTTCGCACCGGCGGGAATGTCTTTGATCGATTGAATGCCGCTGGAGGACAGCACTGTGATTGAGAATGGTGTCTCATACATTGGGAACATGGCGCAGACTTTGTTCATTTTTAGGCCTGGGGCCAAAGGGCTTTTACCTTCCAATGCTTCACGCGCGGGCCCCATGGTGGTCATGCCAAAAGCAAGCTTGCCGGTGTGCACCAAAGCAAGGTTTTGGGTGGGGCCACCGGTGACTTCGGCACCGCCAGTGATGCCCAAGCTGTCTGCCACCAGATTGGCCCAACCCGCGCCGTAGGCGTAGTAAGTACCGCCTTGTGATGCGGTGCCCACAGTGAAGCTTTTGGGCCATTTGGATTTGTCGGCGTGGGCAGTCCCCATGGCGACCGCGGCCAGACCGATTGCGACTGCAGACTTCGCCAGTATTGCTTTCATTGTCATCCCCTATGTGGTTTCGTGATTGCTCTTGCCCAAG
This sequence comes from Limnobacter sp., assembly GCA_036275215.1. GTDB lineage: Bacteria > Pseudomonadota > Gammaproteobacteria > Burkholderiales > Burkholderiaceae_B > Limnobacter. The sequence goes on from DASUEF010000080.1 coordinate 3,485, forward strand.
GTGATCTAGGCAAATAGTTTTTAAAATGAATCAATTAAATTGTTCATAAAGTGAATTAAATGTCACAAAAATGAGGAATTACTACAATACGGGATGTCCGCATAAGGGTTTTTATCTAGCGATGTGTTCATAGAATAAATTATGTGCTTGCCTTAGATGAAGCTTTTCGGCACACAGTGTAGAATCACCGCTTTTGTGCAAAAGGCCCTTGCGCTGTGTCCATCGAATCTGAAGTCAAACGCCGCCGCACGTTTGCAATTATTTCCCACCCCGACGCGGGCAAAACCACGCTCACCGAAAAACTTCTTCTCTTTGCAGGTGCCATTCAGATCGCTGGCAGCGTGAAAGCTAGAAAAGCCAGTCGCCATGCCACTTCCGACTGGATGGAGATCGAAAAGCAACGTGGCATTTCGGTTGCCAGCTCGGTGATGCAGATGGAGTACCGCGGCCAGGTGATCAATTTGCTGGATACCCCTGGGCACCAAGACTTCTCTGAAGATACTTACCGAGTGCTCACGGCCGTGGATGCGGCCTTGATGGTGATTGACGCTGCCAACGGTGTGGAACCCCAGACCTTGCGTTTGATTGAGGTTTGCCGTGCACGCAACACACCCATCATCACGTTTGTAAACAAGATGGACCGTGAGGTGCGCGATCCACTCGAATTGATGGACGAAATAGAAAGCACCTTGGGCATCCCTTGTGTTCCGTTCGCTTGGCCTGTGGGGCAAGGCAAACTTTTTCATGGGATCTTCGATATTCGTAAAAATCACATGCGCGTGTTCACGCCAGGCGCAGACCGCAGGCGTGAAGATGATGAAGTGATTGCCGGTGGCGATCGGGAGGCGCTCCGTCGGCGCTTTGGTGCTGAATTTGCCACGGCCGAGCAAGAAATTGATTTGGTAACAACTGCAGCACCTGCCTTTGATCCCGAGGTGTTTTTGGCGGGCAAACAAACCCCCATGTTTTTTGGTTCGGCTGTGAACAATTTTGGCGTGCAAGAGGTGCTAGATGCCCTGGTGGATGTGGCCCCGCACCCCGGGCCTCGTAAGGCAATCGAGCGTGAGGTTAAACCTTCAGAGTCCAAGTTCACCGGCGTGGTATTCAAAATTCAGGCGAACATGGACCCCTCACACAGAGACCGAATCGCCTTTGTGCGCGTTTTGTCTGGTCGCTTCGAGCACGGCATGAAGTTCAAAGTGTTACGCACGGGCAAAGATTTTCGCCCCACCAGCGTGGTTACATTTCTTTCGCAGCGGCGTGATCGAGTGGATGAGGCCTACGCTGGCGACATCATCGGCCTGACAACGCACGGCGGTTTGCAATTGGGCGACTCTTTGAGCGAGGGGGAAAACCTGCAATTCACCGGTTTGCCGTTTTTCGCCCCCGAACTGTTTGCCGCCGTGGAGCTAAAAGACCCGATGCGCAGCAAGCAGTTGCAAAAAGGATTGGCAGAGTTGGGCGAGGAGGGGGCGATTCAGGTATTTAAACCCATGATGGGCTCTGAGATGCTGCTGGGCGCGATTGGGCAGCTCCAGTTTGAGGTGGTGCAGGCTCGTCTTAAAACGGAGTATGGCGTGGATGTGCGTCTTGCTCCAAGCCGTTATAGTTGCGCCCGCTGGGTAACCAGCAAAAACCCGGTCGATCTGCGTCGTTTTGTGGAGGCCAACATTGGCCGTATGGTCACGGACGCGGCTGATACACAGGCCTTTCTAGCCACCTCCCGTTTTGATCTGGATGTGATGCAAAAGCGCTGGGAGAGCATTGAGTTTCATCCCATGCGGGAGCATGCCGGTTTGCTGCTGGCCAAGCATTAAATACAACGCACTTTGATGCGGCCGCTTAAACTGGGCGTACAATCAGCTGGACAACAACAACTTTACCAATGCGGACATGAGCGAACTGGATTCTTTGCTGGAACAGGTATCAGGGTACTTTGCGGTGCTCTCGGAGCCCACTCGCCTAAAAATCATCCACGCTTTGTGCAATGGCGAGAAGTCAGTCAATGATATTGTAGAAGCGGTCGATTCAACCCAGTCCAATATATCTCGCCATCTCAACTTGATGTACAGGGCGGGCGTGTTGCAGCGTCGCAAAGAGGGCACTTTGGTGCTGTATCAGGTGAAAGAGCCGACGGTGGTGGAGTTGTGTCGCACAGTGTGTGTGCATGTGGCGGCCAAGCTGGATGCTGTGCCACAAGAGGCCGGTAAGCTGCCCGATTTTTTCAGGCAGCAAGCTGAACGGTAAATGCCACCCTTGAATTTATTTTAAGGATTCGATCAGGTCGATGTAGCTTTGCATGGCCTGATCGTTTGTTGTACCTTCCAAACCTTTCCAAGCGTCATATTTTGCACGGCCTACAATGTCAGTGAAGCCTGGGCGCTTGCCTGTGTTATCGCCTTCGGTGGCCTGCTTGAAAAGAGCATAAATTTTCAGCAAGGTCTGGTTGTCGGGGCGCTCTGGCAGGCTCTTGGATTCGGTCACTGCTTTTTCAAAACGCGCTTTCAATTCACTCATGTGTCATCTCCTGGGGTGTGTTGTTATGTGTTTTCGTCAGTAACAAAAGATTGCGCAAGGCTTTCAAATAGTTCTTTGGCATTGCCTTGCAAATAGGGCGCAAGCAAGCACATCACCTGATACACCCCATTGGCGAGCGCAGCGCTCATTGTGGCTTCATCATTAAAATGCCTTGGATCACGCACATATTCGAATGATAACCAATACGTGGCCACTACCACCATGTTGGTCGCCAGAGCGTTAATTTGCGCTTGCGAGGCCATCATGTCCCCCGACTCAACCAAACCTTGGCAAAGTCGTCGGGCCACATCCACCTTGTGCTTCAGGATGCGCTTGAAATGAATTTCAAGCGTGCGGTTGCGCGACAACAAATCGTTTAAATCACGGTACAAAAATCGGTAGCGCCAAATCAACTCGAACGACACTTGCAGGTAAAGCCATGCATCCTCGATGTTCGCTTGGCGGTTGCCTGGAACATCCAATAGCCCGTCAATCTCTTTTTCGAAACTGGCAAAAATGCTGTTGACGATGTCGTCTTTGTTGCGGAAGTGATAATAAAGATTGCCGGGGCTGATGTTCATTTCATCAGCAATCACCGTGGTCGTGATGTTGGGCTCACCGAACTCGTTGAACAGTCTTAATGACAAATCAAGGATTCGTTCTCTTGTTCTTCTTGGAGGCTTGCGTTCCATTCTCTGGTCGTCTCCTGTCTGGCCAAAGTCTTGCGCTTTAATAAGACGGCTGTTTTTAACCCTGCCAGCCAGCCTTGTTGTACTTGAATTAATGCACTTAGTCTACGTGGTTTTGTGGCATGCGACAAAACCAGTATTCATTTTGCCAATGGTTTGCGTGCTACGCGGCTTGCCGGGTTTTGGCAATTCGCACATAGCGGTCAAGCTCATTGAGTGAATCTTCAAGTTGATCGAACTTGGACACGATCGAGCCCGCTCTTGCAGGGCGCTTGCTGGGCTGGTTTCCAAGTCGCAGGGTGGGGTCTTTTAATAACTCGAGGTTGAGTGAAAGACCATGGCGCCCCAGTTTTTCCTGAAGATCGTGCTGCCTGGCCCACAGCTCCTCGCGGGTGCGCTGGTAGGCGTGTTCGCAAAGGCGCCTGCGGCTGGCGTAACTGAAAGGATTGGTGAAGAAAAACTCCCCGTCCCCATGCTGAGGTTCGAGCAACACAATGTCTGCATTGGGGTAAAGATGCGCATAACGCTCCATGCCAATGTCCATGCGTGAATGAATGATGGAGCGGAATGTTTGAGAAAGCACCACGGGCAAACCACCCTCATACAAACGAGAGCCTGGCTGAAATGCTTTGCCTTTGGCTCGGCGGCGGTGGTTCTTTGGGTTGAGCCTATCGTCGTAAGGAACCAGTGGGTTGAGGCAAATCAGCAGATCTGCCCCTTCTTTAAGGGCTGTCGAGGCATGCAAGGTTTTTTTCAAAGCGCCGTCCACGTAGTGCCGATTTCCGATCTTGGTGGGCGGAAACAGGCCTGGCAACGACGCCGAGGCTTGCACGGCTTTGGAAATTGGCACGTCATCATGACCAGGCATGCCGAATGGCACAGATTCACCTGAATCCAGATCCGTTGCCACAAGCACCAAACGCTTACGAAGACTGCGAAAGTCGTTGGTTCCTCCACCCTTTGCAATTAAATCGGCCATCCACTCGTGCAACTCATCGCCATTGAACAGGCCCGTCGGTATGGCAGCGCCCAGGCGCTCAATACAGCTTACCCAGGTGGCATCGTCTCGCAAAAAATAATCAGATATTGCTGTGCCCAAAAGGCTGGGAACCTTTCGCGCCCTTGTCCAATACTCGCGCCAAGCTGGCCGCAGCAGCACCGATGGGTCGAATGCAAACTCTTCAGGTTCGCCCTCGATGAACAATCGGTAAATTTGCGTGGGTGTGAGGTCGTGGGCAAGGCCGGTTGCAACTATTCCACCAGCAGAAACCCCCACATACACATGCATGTCGTTGAGGTCGAGGCCTTCAATTGATTCTGCCAAGGCACACAGTGCGCCGATTTCATAAATGGCGCCCAAGGGACCTCCACCGGCTAGAGCCAAGCCGATTCTGGGGCATTCAGGGTCGTGGATCATCGAGCAAAGGGTCCCGGCGAATTGAGCAGGCGCAATCACGTGCGGTTTGAAGCGCAATGCTGCGTGTCTGGAGTATCACAACCCCCGTGGTTCGGGGGCTACTGAGTTATTCTGCCGCCTTTTTGGCACGTGCAGGCTTTTTGGCTACACTGGCTTTGCTGTCGGCTTTTTGGCCTGTCAGTTCTTGAACGGCCGCAGACAATTGCTCGATGCGTTCGGCCAGTTGTTGAACATCCTTGTTGGTGGGCACACCCAGTCGGCCCAAAGCACGAGCCACACGTTCCTCAAAAACCTGTTCCAGTTTGTCCCAATGTTGAGTTGCCTTGCTGGAAACAGAACCTGCGAGCTTGCTTACTTTGCCGGTGACTTCCACGACTTTCTGATCTGCAAATTTCACGGTACGCTCCTGGATTTCCTGGCCCTCTTTGACCAAATTTTCTAACACGCGGTTGCTTTCTTCCTGAGCCTTGGTGATTGCACCCAGACCAGCAGACAAAAATTGTTGGGCGCTGTCCACGGCACCTTTGATGGGGTTTTCAGCGCCCCCGCGCGTGGATTTTTTCTTTCCGGTCATGGTTGTCTCTCCTTGTGGAAGACGGCGCATTTGCCACCGCCTGTGTTTTTTATTCGGCCTATTTTATAAGTTTATCGAGCCCTCACTAGAGAAGGCACACTAAAGCCCGTGCGTGTTTTCCCGTAAGCACCTTGCTGACCCGCATGAATCCAGCGCCTTGGCTGTTTGCGAATTTCCGGCCTGCGGTTATAGTAGCCATTGCAAAACGCCTCAAGCGACAACAACACTGCACTGCGGAGAAGACATCCATGAATTATTTTGTAACCGGAGCAACCGGTTTTATTGGCAAGCGCTTGGTAAAACGCCTGATTGAACAGAAGCGAAAGGGCACCATTTATTTTTTGATTCGTGAGTCCAGCCAGGACAAGGTCCCCGATCTACTGAAGTACTGGGGTGCAAAGAAGGGGCAATGTGTGCCAGTGGTGGGTGATCTCACCAAGCCCAAGCTTGGTCTGGCCGCCGCCGATGTGAAGTTGCTCAACAAGCAGGTGGCCCACTTTTTCCATTTGGCGGCCATTTATGATTTGGCTGCCGATACAGAAAGCCAGGTAGAGACCAACATCAAAGGCACCGAAAACGCGGTGGACCTGGCCAATGCCATTGGCGCTGGCTGTTTTCAGCATGTGTCATCGATTGCTGCTGCAGGGCTTTATGAGGGCGTGTTCCGAGAGGACATGTTTGAGGAAGCCGAAAACCTGGATCACCCCTATTTCCGCACCAAGCACGACTCGGAAGGCATTGTGCGTAAAAAGGTAAAAGGTGCATGGCGTGTGTACCGTCCCGGATTCGTGGTGGGTGATTCAAAAACTGGCGAGATGGACAAGATTGATGGGCCTTATTACCTGTTTAAACTTATCCAGAAAATGCGCAAGCTTTTGCCTTCTTGGGTGCCCACAATTGGCGTGGAAGGCGGGCGTATTAACATCGTGCCCGTGGACTTTGTGGTCAATGCCATGGATTACATTGCTCACCAAGACGGACTGGATGGGCAAGCTTTCCATCTGGTGGACCCAAAGCCCAACCGAATCGGCGACGTGCTCAATATATTTGCCCGTGCGGCGCACGCTCCAAAAATGGAAATGCGCATCAATGCTGCGATGTTCGGCTTTATTCCTGGTGCGGTGAAAAAGGGCCTGATGAGCCTCACGCCCGTGCGCCGAATTCGCAATGCGGTGTTGAAAGACCTTGCCTTGCCAGAGGAGGTGTTTGGTTACATCAACTGGCCCACGCGTTACGACTGCCGCGGCACGCAGGCTGTGCTGGAGGGCAGTGGTATTGCATGTCCCAATCTTGAAGATTACGCCTGGGTGATTTGGGATTACTGGGAGCGACACCTGGATCCAGACTTGTTTGTAGACCGCAGCTTGAGTGGGCAAGTGGCTGGCAAAGTTGTGCTGATCACCGGCGGCTCCTCAGGCATTGGCTTGGCCACCGCTCAAAAAATGGCTGCGGCAGGGGCAATCACCGTGATTTGCGGTCGTGATGAAGAAAAATTGCTGGAGGCCAAAGCATTGGTGCGTTCTGAGGGACATGAGCTGCACACCTACTCAGTGGACATCGCCGACATGGCAGACTGCGACCGCTTCGTGGCGCAGTTGCTGAAAGATTTTGGTCATGTGGATATTTTGGTGAATAATGCAGGGCGATCCATTCGCCGTGGCATCGAGAACAGCTTTGATCGTTTCCATGATCTGGAGCGCACCATGCAGTTGAACTATTTTGGTGCCTTGCGGGTGACCTATGGCCTGCTGCCCAAAATGATGGAGCGTCGCAAAGGCCATGTGATCAATATTTCATCCATTGGTGTACTCACCAATGCACCACGTTTTTCAGCTTACGTGGCTTCCAAAGGCGCGCTGGATGCTTGGACCCGTTGTGCGGCCTCTGAGTTTGCAGATTTGAACATTCATTTCACAACCATCAACATGCCATTGGTTCGCACACCGATGATTGCGCCCACCAAGCTGTACAACAACGTGCCCACGCTGAATCCCGAGCAGGCGGCCGACATGGTGGCGCAGGCTGTGATCCATCGGCCTGTGCGGATTGCCACCCGCCTGGGTATTTTGGGGCAAGTGTTGCATGCGGTGGTGCCACGACCAGCGCAAATTTTGATGAACACGTCGTTCCGGATGTTCCCTGATTCAGAATCTGCGGCCAAGGGCAAGAAAGGGTCTGGTCCTTCAGCCGAGCAGGTGGCATTTACCACGCTCATGCAGGGTATTCACTTCTAAGTTGTTCAGTCTCGGTTTTCTGCCAACGGATAGGCCTGCGCATCTTCTGCCAACCAGTTGAGAATCAGGTCTTCCGTGGTGGAGTCCGAAATCAAGCCCAGGTGCCCGCAGCCGGGCACAGCGGTGTTTTTACCAAACTCAAGTTTGCTCGATGTTGGCGGGCAAACAATGTTGTCCTGCGGGCTCCACAGGGACCATATTTTGTGCTGAAACTCTCGGTCTGTCGGGTGTTCTCGCAGGGTTCTTAGAAAGTAACTTCCCCACGCCATTTGCTTCACGTTTTTGCCCACACCCAAGGTGGAAAGGGCCGTGCCAAAGTGTGGGCTGCCCAGCGTGATCATGCCCGCGATGCGATGATGGCCAAATTCAGTGGCGTGGTAACGTACAGCCACGCCCCCCATGCTGTGCGCAATAATTTTTACCTGGGGTGCACCTGTGGCCACCAGCAGCTCATCAATCGCTTCATGAATAGCCTCTGCATAACTGCGTATGGATCCAATGGCCGGCTCAAGCGTGATTGCGTGGCTGGTCACGTCTGCGCGTTCAAGCAGTGCCCGAGTGCTATGCCACACCGCAGCGTTGCACAAGTAGCCGTGCACCAGCAGAACCGGCAGGGGCTTTTTCTTGCGCCAAGCCTTGCCCGCCAGCCGGATGCCTTCTGGTTCTGGGGTCCAGGGTTGCAGCAGGCTGATGAGCTTGAGTGAATGAATGCTCTCTACCAGCGCCGCTTTGAGCCAGCGCCACAAGCTTAGGTTGTGAAAGGTTTCACCCTCGGTGCTGTGGAAGGGCAGGCCACGGTCACGCACCTGTGGAAGTTGCCGCACGCTGTAGGAAAGGGCAAATCCCGAAATATTAAATCCCACATGTGCGGCAAAAAGTAGGCCGATTAACAGCCCAAAACTGGTAAGTAGTGCATCATCCTCGTCCAAGCTCAACCATAGCCGCAGTGCCCAATACAAAGCAAAAGCAAAGCCAAGGTAACCCAGCCAGTAAAGTCTGTTGAGCTGGCGGATCATGGTTTTAAGCCAAAGGCACAGCCGGTTGCCCGGTGAGTTCACTCACCAGTCCGTGGGTAAGGCGATTGACCAATCCATAAATGGACAATTGTGGGTTAGCACCGATGCTGGTGGGGAAAAGCGAACCGTCATGTATCGAGAGATTCTCGATCTGCCAGTGCCGGCCGCTTGGTGCAACCACGCCGCGCTTTTCGTCGCCTGCCATGCGGGCTCCGCCCATCACATGAGCCGACACCACCTTCATGATCAAAGGCTTCATGTCAAGGGCTTTGATTTGCTTGAGCGCATCGTCGATGCTGCTTTTCGGCTGTGCAAACTCATGCACAGGCAGGGTGGTTTTTGCTCCCGCAGCATGTTGTAGCTCTGCCATGGCCACCAGTGCCCTGCGTGCAGCGTCCCAAATGGCCGGGGTGAGTTTGTAATCCAGCACCGGCGTGTCATCGCTTTGTAAGCGTACTCGGCCACCTGCGCTGTCGGGGCGGAAGCCATCACGCAGCAAGGCCAGTTGCATGTGTGTTTTGGAAAAATTGCGCATCACCTCTGCATGCTTGCTGGCGAAGCCGGGTAGGGTGGAGCTAAAAATGACGGGGTGTAAAGGAGGCGCTTCCAGTTTGAACCCAATCGGCCCGTCAATTGGGTCGGTTTGCAGGTAATGGTCGCTGTAAATGGTTTGTGGGGCACCTGCGTCGGCACGTACTTCGTTTTCCATGCGTGCCGCGGATATCACCACAGGGTGCAGGAAGGTGCGCTCACCCAGGATGTCGTGTGGGTCTGGTGCATTGGAGCGCAGGAGCACCGCGGGCGTGTTGATGGAGCCTCCGGAAAGCACGTAATGCTTGGCGACCACTTCCACTTGCCTGCCGGAGGGCAGTATGCCGTCTGCATTCATGATTTGTGCGCGCAGGCTGGTGACACGCCCCTGTTTGAGGACGAAAGAGTGTGCCCTCAAACCTGCCACCAGTTCGGCGCCTGCCGCCAGTGCGGTCGGGATGGTGGACACCAGCATGCTTTGCTTGGCATTGGTGGGGCAGCCCATACCGCAGTAGCCCAAATTCCAGCAGTCGCGTACGTTGCGGCGGATTGCACCCCACGAAATACCCAGAGCCTCTGCGCCGCGGCGCAGAATGTCGTTGTTTTCGTTGGGTGGCACCTGCCAGTCGGCAATATTCAATCGTCGCTCTGCTTGCTCAAACCAGGGGGCCATGGTGGCCTCGGTCATGTCTTTCAAGCCAAATTCAGATTGCCAATAAGCCAGCGTATCAGTTGGCGTGCGGAAGCTGGAGGTCCAGTTCACCGTGGTGGAGCCACCCACTGCACGGCCCTGCAATATGTTAATGGCCTTGTCGGCTGTTTTTCGGGCTGCCCCTTCTTGGTAAAGGGTGGGGTAGGCCACCGATTCCAGCATTTTAAAGTCTTTGGAGGTTTTTAGCGGACCCTCTTCAATCAGCAGCACTTTCAGGCCTGCTTTCGCGCACATTTCAGCCGTGATTCCGCCACCCGCACCCGTGCCGATCACCACCACGTCAGCAATCAGCCGGTCTGGCATTTCCTTGCTGTGGGCCTCGTAAGCATTCCAACCTTGCGCGATGCCTTCAACAAATGGGTCGGCCACCAGGGTTTGTGCGGCTTGAATAATGGATTCGGTCATGGCGATAGAAAGCAAATACTAGGTGGTGGAGAGGGCTGGCTTTGCGGTGTTATTGCTCAGGCCAGCTTGAACGGTGGCCCTGGGTAGCCCAGCGCGTCCCACTCGCTGTGTTGGCTGTACCAGCTTGCCATCATCAAATCGTGCAAGGCGTGGTAGCCAGGTTGTAGCGCAGGGATAGGATGATCCCGGAAATTGACTAAGAATTGTTGAACTTGGGCTACACTGGCATTTTCCCAACTGCTGCCCAAATCGGCGATCAGTCGTCGGCCCACGGGGTTTTCAAGAATGTTCAGCAATTGACCCAATTCAGATTGGGCTGCCGCTGCCAGAGTTTGGCTAGAGGTGATGAAGGATTGAACGGCGCGATCTAGTGCGCCTGTCGTGCCGCTTTCTGGCAAGGCATCATCCAGTAAGCCAGCTGCCATGGCGCGCAACATGGGGTAGTGTCGCGGGTACACGATGGGCTGGCCCGGCAGCACAGGCACTCTGGCAAACCGTTTGCCCAACCATCCCAATCCACCAGCCATCAAAGCACCGGCAACCCCGAATTTTAAAAAGCGACGTCGATCCATGGCGACCCTTTGCTCACACTTTGCGGGTGAGTAGTTTGGTCATAAACCCAAACACGCTGTTGTTGTAGGGCGGGGAGAGGGTTTCCATCACGTGGAAGCGGCTCTGTTTAAAGATCGGTTTGAGTTTGGACATGGTGTCAAATCCAAATTTGCCATGATAATGGCCCATGCCCGAGTCGCCCACGCCACCGAAGGGCAGATTTTCTTGGGCAATGTGGAACAGGGTATCGTTCAGGCACACGCCACCTGCGATGGTTTGTTCCATCACCATCTGCTGAGTTTTGCTGTTGTCATCAAACAAGTAAAGCGCCAATGGGCGGGGGCGTTTGTTCACGTACTCCAGTGCCTCCTCCAAGCGTTTGTAAGTCACCACGGGCAGCACTGGGCCAAAAATCTCTTCCTGCATCAGCATACAGTCTTCTTTTGCATTGAAAATCAGGGTCAGTGGCACCTTGCGTCCTGGGCTGTCTGCGGTTTTCATGAGTGTAATCACCCGTGCACCTTGTTCCGCCGCCTCATCCATTAGGCGCTGTAAACGCAGTGCGTGGCGGTCCGACACAATGCCAGAAAAGTCCTTGGACAGAATCCCGTCCGGGAAGCGCTTCTCCACAATCGCCTTGGCGTGCTCTAGTAGGGTCTCTTCACAGCCCTCGGGCACCAACAAATAATCCGGGGCTATACAGGTTTGGCCGGCATTGATGGATTTGCCAGAGAGGGTGCGTGCGATTGCGTTGCGGAAGCGACCCGCATCGGCCACAGTTGGCTCGGTGATGATGGCTGGGCTTTTGCCGCCCAGCTCCAGCGTGACAGGCACCAGGTTTTCACTGGCGGCTTTCATCACCATGCGGCCCACGTTGGTCGACCCAGTGAACAACAGGTGATCAAAGGGCAGGCGAGAAAATTCAGCCGCCACTTCTGGGCCACCGTTGATCACCTGCACCACATCGCGGCCCAGGTGTTTGGTTAAGAGCTCGTCCAGAAGGGCACTAAACCGGGGTGTGTACTCACTCATCTTGATGAATACACGGTTGCCCGCTGTAAGCGCAGCAATCATGGGGCCAACCGAGAGAAACAGAGGGTAGTTCCAAGGCACAATCACACCCACCACGCCCAAGGGCTGAGGCATCAATTGTGTGCTGGCGGGTTTAAACCAAATGCTGGCACCTTGTTTGCGGGTTTTCATCCAGCCCTTGCCGTGAGAAAGCGCGTGGCGAATGCCTTCTAGGCATGGAAATACCTCGGCCAGCAATGTGTCGTTGGGAGAGCGGTAGCCAAAATCCTCGGAAATGGCCTCGGCAAACCTGTGTTTGTTGTCGTAGACCATGTCGCTGAGCTGCTTAAGCCAAGTTTTGCGCTGGTTCCAAGTCGGGTATGGATTGATTCGGTAAGCTTGCTTGAGGGACTCCAGCGTGGCTTTTAGTTCAGCAGCGGTCAGTTCCTGACCCTGGATTTTGGATGGCGCATTCATGTTGTCTCACTCTCTCAGGTTTTACCATTAACGAATGTAAACATAAAATTTGACTATTTTCCATGTCTGATTTGTGGTGCAATGCCGCAAATCGAATTCAGCCCTTGCCAGTGTGATGCCATGATCGACTTTGCCTTGTCTGCTCACGAAATGCAGTTCAACATACGCCAGCTTCGCTTGGGTGTCGGTAGGGCACCCACATTTTTGATGCTCAAGAAAGAATTAAAAGTATTTCAAAACAATAGATTGGAGCGCACTTATCAGGACTTGCTTGATAAAAAAGACACGCAAGCCGCAGGGCGTTTCTTTCTGGATCAGCTGTATTGCACAGGAGATGTGAGCAAGCGAGACCATCAGGTGGAGCGAGTGTTGCCAAAACTGGAAAAATTGTTGCCAAAGCAGGCCGTTGAGGTGGTGCGCAAGGTCATGCTAATGGATCTCTTGGCTGAAACGCTCGATGATGATATTTGCAGATATATCAATTTAGAAGATTGGAAATCTAATGTGAATTCTAGAGATATGGTTTACATGAACGCCTACCGTGCGCAGTCGCAGTACGACTTGCGCAGCAGGCAAATTGAACTCGTGAGCGAGGTGGGTGAGTCTATTCAAGGTCTTTTGCGCTTTCCGTTTTTAAAGCCATTGCTAAAAATGACCCGTGGTGCAGCGCAAAAGGCCAATTTAGAGGATTTCCACGATTTTCTAAGTCAGGGGATGAGTGCTTTCTCCGCATTGGACAAACCCACCTTGTTTTTCCAGACCATCCAAGAGCGGGAGTACAGTTTGCTGGCCCAAATTCGTGCGGGCACGTTCAACGGATTTCCCTTGGTCGGCTCACAATGAATGCGTGGTGCATTAGAATCCAAGCTCTTTGATCGAATGCTCACATTCGCGCATATTGTGTAGCGCGTCGAGTGGGTGTTTTCAAGCGCGAATTAGCAAACAGCTTTGCCGGCACACCTGGCCGGTGTTCCAAGGAGACATGTGTGACAGACCTAGCCTGGGTTCAGAGTTATCCACCGGGGGTGCCCTCCGACATTAACATGGACCAGTACCCCTCCGTGCGCGATATTTTTGAAGAGGCCAGTCGCAAGTTTGCCGATAAAACAGCGTTTAGCAACATGGGCACTGGCCTAAGCTACCAAAAGCTGGACGCTCTCACCCGAGACTTTGGCGCTTACCTTCAAAGCCTGCCTGGCATGAAAAAAGGTGACCGGGTTGCATTCATGATGCCCAACCTGCTGCAATACCCTGTGGCCATGATGGGTGCCATACGGGCAGGGTTTGTGGTGGTCAACGTGAACCCCCTGTACACGCCGACCGAACTGGAATACCAGTTGCGTGACTCGGGTGCCAAAGTGATCGTGGTGTTCGAGAATGTGGCGCACACCTTGGAAAAAGTGCTCAAAAACACCCCAGTGGAGCACATACTGTTGGCATCCATGGGTGAAATGCATGGCTTTTTTAAGCGTACTTTGCTGAATTTTGTGGTTCGTTATGTAAAAAAGCTGGTGCCTTCATACAACCTGCCGGGTGCAATTCCGTTTAAAAAAGCCCTGGCATTGGGGCGGCACTGCGAACTAAAGAAAATCAATATCACACACGATGATTTGGCTTTTTTGCAGTACACAGGTGGCACCACCGGCGTGGCCAAGGGGGCCATGCTCACCCATGGCAACATTGTGGCCAACTTGCAGCAAGCTTCAGCGTGGTTGAATCAAGACATTGAAGAGGGCAAGGAAATCGCGATCACAGCGCTGCCCATGTACCACATCTTCTGTCTAACCGCCAACATCTTGGTGTTTGTCAAGGTGGGGGGGCACTGTTTGTTGATCACCGACCCCCGCAACATGAAAGCTTTTGTGAAAACGCTTTCTGCGGTGCCGTTCACGGCACTCACAGGGGTCAACACGCTTTTCAATGGCTTGCTCAACACCCCTGACTTTGAGCAGGTGGATTTTTCCCATGTGAAGCTGGTGCTTGGCGGGGGTGCCGCGATTGAGCCGGCCGTGGCTGAACGCTGGAAGAAAGTGACTGGCACACGTCTTTCTGAGGCGTACGGTCTTACTGAAGCGTCACCCGCAGTCTGCATCAATCCGCTGCACGAAGAATACAACGGCTCCATCGGCTTGCCAGTGCCATCCACGCAGGTGTCTATTCGCGACGATGACTTCAATGAATTGCCCGTGGGGCAAGAGGGCGAGTTGTGTGTGAAAGGTCCACAAGTGATGCGGGGCTACTGGAACAAGCCACGCGAGACCGCCGAAATACTCACGCAAGATGGCTGGTTGAAAACCGGCGACATTGCTTACATGGATCAAAACGGCTATTTCTACATCACCGACCGCAAGAAAGACATGATCCTGGTTTCGGGATTTAACGTATATCCCAAAGAAATCGAGGCTGTGGCCACCTTGCTCAATGGCGTATTTGAGGCCGCCGCGGTGGGCGTGCCTGATGCCAAAACCGGCGAGGCGGTGAAGCTGTTTGTGGTCAAGAAAGACCTCGACCTGACGGCCGAGGCCATTGTGGAGCATTGCCGCAAACACATGACCGCTTACAAAATTCCCCGGCATGTGGAATTTGTGACCGAATTGCCCAAGAGCCCTGTGGGCAAGGTGCTGCGTCGCGAGCTGCGCGACATGGAAAAAAAGCGTTTGCAGCAACAAAACGCTTGAAAACTATCAAATAAACGGACTGCTGCATTGCGGTGGGTCACAATTCCCCCTATAATTTCGGGTTACCTGCCACTGCACCACGGGGGTGCGGTGGCTTTTCCAATTGTGGAAAATCCATAGGAGTTATCAATGCGTCACTATGAAATTGCTTTCATCGTGCATCCCGACCAAAGCGAGCAAGTGCCTGCCATGGTTGAGAAGTATCGTGGAATCATCGAATCCAACGGCGGCAAAGTACACCGCCACGAAGATTGGGGTCGCCGCCAGTTGGCCTACCCAATCCAGAAGCTCGCCAAGGCCCACTATGTTCTGTTGAACATCGAGTGCAGCCAGGAAGTTTTGGAAGAACTCGAAACCGCGTTCAAATTCAACGACGCCGTACTGCGCCACCTGACCGTCAAAATGAAGAAGGCCGAAACAGCGCCTTCTCCAATGATGAAAGAAGTGCAGCGCGAGCAGGAGCGCAAAGCCGCTGCGGCCACCGCTTCTGCAGGCGACGATCGCGGCGATTCTGACGACGAAGACGACGCCGAGTAATCGGGTCTATCGTTGGCAGATTCATGAATTTGGAGGAAGAGCAAAACAAATCATCCAAACCTCACCGAGCAGCAGATCCGCTGCAGGCCGGGCAGGTTAACAATCAGTTCATTTTGATTGCCACCTTAACAGCCAAATCGGTGTTGCGTTATACCCCAGCCGGCATACCGGTTTGCGAATTCGAATTGGAGCACGAAAGCGAACAGCTCGAAGCAAGCAAACCCAGATTGGTCAAGTGCACAGTGTCTGCAATGGCCATGGGTGTGGCGGCCAAACAGGTCGATCAAATCGCCCTGGGGCAAACGGTGGAGTGGTCTGGTTTTATGGCTCTTCGTTCACACAAATCTAAAAGCCTTCGCTTTCATGTTTGCGCAATGCGCCCATGTTGAAGGCTTACATAGTTGGAGAACATTATGGCTTTTGGTCGTAAAAATGATCGCAAGGGGCGCCGTCCCCAGCAAAACCCACTGTTCAAGCGCAAAAAGTTTTGCCGCTTCACGGTGGGTAAGGTAGAGCAAATCGATTACAAAGACATCGACACGCTCAAGGATTTCATCGGCGAAAACGGCAAGATCATGCCCGCACGCATCACTGGCACCAAGGCGAACTATCAGCGCCAACTGGACACAGCGATCAAGCGCGCACGTTTCCTGGCTTTGCTGCCCTACACCGACAACCACTAAGCAGTACGGGAGAACATCATGCAAGTTATTCTTCTTGAAAAAATGCCCAATTTGGGTCAACTGGGCGACGTGGTTCGTGTCAAAGACGGCTACGCCCGCAACTTCTTGATCCCTTACGGCAAAGCCAAGCGCGCCACTGAGTCTGCAATTGCAGAATTTGCTGCTCGCCGTGCTGAGTTGGAAAAAGCTGCTGCTGACAAGCTGGCCGCTGCGCAAGTGCTGGGTGCTAAACTGGCCGATGCTGTGGTTCAACTGAGCGAAAAGGCTGCTGTGGACGGTCGTCTGTTTGGCTCTGTAACCAATCACAACGTGGCTGTTGAACTCACCAACATGGGCCTGGCCGTAGAAAAGTCCCAAGTGCGCATGCCCAACGGTCCCCTGAAGATCGCTGGCGAGCACACCGTGACTGTTGCACTGCATCCCGACGTGGTTGTGGACGTGAAAGTGGTGGTGGCTGGCGAGGCTGCTTAACAGCAATCGCCGCTCGGGCAGGTTTCCGCAAAGACCGGTTTGTGCCTCGGTTATACTTTGTGGGCTTGCCCAAACCTATATTAAAAAAGGTCGCCTTTGGGTGACCTTTTTTTATTCGTCCTTAAATGCTTTTTGGTGCCATGAACGAACCCAATTTCCCGGAACAAGAAATCACCAGCCTGCGCGTGCCGCCTCATTCTCTAGAGGCTGAGCAATCGGTGGTGGGTGGTTTGCTGTTGGACAACCAGGCCTGGGACAAAATTGGCGACGTGATCAAATCCGAAGATTTTTACCGTTACGACCACCGGGTTATTTTTGAACACATCGCTAAGCTGATCGATGGTTCAAAACCAGCCGATGTGATCACAGTGTATGAAGCGCTTCAGTCCTCTGGCAAAGCGGAGGATGTGGGTGGGCTGGCCTACCTCAACACCCTTGCTACTAACACGCCTTCGGCCGCCAATATTCGTCGCTATGCAGAAATTGTTCGTGACCGAGCGGTGTTGCGCCGCTTGATCACCATCAGCGACGACATTGCCACCACTGCGCTCAACCCCCAGGGCAAAGACACCAAAACCATTCTTGACGAAGCCGAAAGCAAAATCTTCAAAATTGCTGAAGACGGCGCGCGGGGAGCAGGCGGGTTTCAAGAATTGCAGCCGGTGCTTGGCAAAGTGGTGGAGCGTATCGACGAACTTTACCACCGCGATTCATCCAGTGACATCACCGGTATTTCAACCGGTTTTATTGACCTGGATGGCAAAACCTCTGGCTTGCAGCCCGGCGACCTCATTATTGTGGCAGGGCGTCCATCGATGGGTAAAACCGCGTTCAGCCTGAACATCGGCGAGCATGTCGCGGTGGAAGAGGGGCACGCGGTGGCGGTGTTTTCCATGGAAATGGGTGCACAGCAGCTGGCCATGCGATTGCTGGGTTCGGTGGGGCGCTTGGACCAACACCGTTTGAGGACCGGCCGCCTCACCGATGAGGATTGGCCTAGGCTGACTTACGCCGTGGAAAAAATGCAGAATGCACAGCTCTTTATTGATGAAACACCTGCATTGTCGTCCATGGAAGTGCGTGCCCGTTGCCGGCGTTTGGCTCGCCAGTGCGGGCAACTCGGGCTGGTGATCATCGACTACTTGCAGTTGATGGGCTCTTCTTCACCGGGTGAAAACCGCGCCACCGAAATTTCTGAGATTTCGCGATCGCTCAAAGGCTTGGCCAAAGAGCTGAATTGCCCTGTGATTGCACTGTCTCAGCTTAACCGATCGCTGGAACAGCGCCCAAACAAGCGCCCGGTCATGAGTGATTTGCGGGAATCTGGCGCGATTGAACAAGACGCAGACGTTATTTTGTTCATTTACCGCGACGAGGTGTACAACCCCGACTCGCCAGACAAAGGCACCGCCGAGATCATCATCGGCAAGCAGCGTAATGGTCCAATCGGCACAGTGCGCGTCACCTTCCTTGGGCAATACACCAAGTTCGAGAACTACGCGGGGCCTCAGCCTGACGGTGAGTAGCGCTTGGGGCATGTCCCAAGGCCATGTTGCAGCACCTGTTTGGCCACAAGCTGAGCCGCCTTTCTGGCCACAGGCCGATCAGAGGCTTGTTTCTCGCTGAAAACCTGTTTTTCCCTTGCTGGGCCTAAAGGAGCCTGGGACCGCCCGACAAAACTGCGCGGTCGGGCTCGGCCCCTGCCACGCCCCTGCGGTGCGGTGTCACCGGTCCTTTGCGGCACGCAAGGGCAGGTTTTCTGGATGCTCGCACCAAGCCTTCTGCACCGGCCTGGGCCCCGGGCGGCCACCTGCCTCGCCATGCACCTGCGTAGCCTGGCTTGCGCCCAGAAGCCACCGGGAGCCAATGCCCCTGCAGCGACCTTCAGGACAATCTGCCCGACCGTGCCGTGCATGAACGGTGACCCAACGGGGCAGAGGCCCAGCCCGACCTCTTTTTTGGAGGGTGGGCCTCAGTTCAGGCCAGGCTCAGGGAGGGAAATACAGATTGGCCGTCGCCAAGGGGCATGGCCCCGGCGTGCTTCAAGGCACAAGCAACAAAGCCAAGGGACAAGGCCCCGGCGTGCTTCAAAGCGCAAGAAAAAGCGCCACGGGATCTTGCTCTGGCCGCATCAGAAATGCTGGTCCCGCTCGATGTCCATGCCCTTCAGACCCTGCCCTTTAACGCGCTTGACGATGTACACCACATACCCCGACAGGCCGTACAACACAAATACGCCAAACAGGACTTTGGGCGGATCTTGGGAGACCAGCGCAAACACCAATGGGATGAGCGCCAAAACGAGGAATGGTACGCTGCGACGGAAATGGAAGTCTTTGCCGCTGAAAAAGGGCACCGACGACACCATGGTAACGCCCGCATAGAATGTGATGCCCCAGGCCAACCAGTCCAGCTCGGCACCAGCCATTTTCGCGTCGTCCATCACCCAAACAAAACCTGTGACCAATGCTGCCGCAGCCGGGCTGGGCAAACCTTGGAACCACGCTTTGTCCACCACCGATGCATTGGTGTTAAAACGCGCCAGGCGCAATGCAGCGCCTGCCAAATACACAAATGCGGCCACCCAGCCCCATTTGCCCATGCCACTAAGAGACCATTCATAAATAATGAGCGCCGGCGCCGCACCAAAGCTCACCATGTCTGCCAAGCTGTCGTACTCAGCTCCAAAAGCGCTTTGGGTGTTGGTCATGCGAGCAACGCGTCCATCCAGGCTGTCAAGCACCATGGCTGCAAAAATGGCCACAGCCGCAGCAGTGAAATTTTGCCCCATGGCCTGCACAATCCCGTAAAACCCGGAAAACAGCGCTGCCGTGGTAAACAGGTTGGGCAACAGATACACGCCGCGGTGTGGGGTGCCTGCGGGACGCGGTGCCCCACCAACCAGGCGGCGAGGTGCACCGAATCGATTTTTATTGCGCTTGAATCGCATGGGTTTAGGCCACCAGTTCAGCCAAGATGGTTGACGAGGCAGACACTTTGTCGCCAATCGCCACTTTGGGCACGCTGTCGGTGGGCAAATACACATCCACGCGCGACCCGAACCGGATGAAACCGTAGCGCTGGCCTTTTTCAACGGTCTCGCTGGGCTTGATGTAGCAAAGAATTCGACGAGCGATTAAACCAGCCACTTGTACAGCCGTGACTGTCGCGCCGGTCTCGGTGTGAATCACCACGGCATTGCGTTCATTCTGCGTACTGGCCTTGTCGAGGTCTGCATTGACGAACAAGCCGGGGAAATAGTCCACCGATTTGACTTCACCACCAATGGGAATGCGATTGGAATGCACGTTAAACACATTCATGAACACAGAAATTTTCAGTGCTTCACGCTGTGCGTAGGGGTCTTGGGTGCGCTCCACGGCCACGATACGCCCATCTGCAGGGGACACGACCGCATTTTTTTGGGCTGGCACATACCGGGGAGGGTCACGGAAAAACTGCAACACAAACACAAAAAGAATCCAGGCCAGCACGGACAGGAAGGTAAGACCAAAAGACTGGAGGGCCAGGGCGAGAATGCCGACGATGGCCAAAAAGGGCCAGCCTTCGCGGGCAATAATGGGGTGGGGATAGTTCATGGTTTTTTGTAGTGAATGGTTCCGAATTCGATTTTATAAGGCAAAACCAGATGCGCGGGAAGTTTTGTGTGTTTTCAAGCGGAAGAATGTAAGGTCAGCGCTCTAGTTCGCAGAAAACAAAAACCCCGATGTTTACACACCGGGGTTTTTTGAATGCTCACCCGAGGGTGAAGAAGCGGTGATCAGTTCTTGGATTGATCGACCAGCTTGTTCTTGGAGATCCAAGGCATCATGGCGCGCAACTGGCCGCCCACCTGTTCAATGGGGTGTGCCGCATTCAGGCGACGTCGGGCGGTCATCTCTGGATAGTTGGTTTTGCCTTCCAGAATGAAGCGCTTGGCGTATTCGCCATTTTGAATGTTGGCCAGACACTCTTTCATGGCTTTGCGCGCTTCGTCACCGATCACGCGCGGGCCTGTTACATACTCGCCATACTCCGCGTTGTTGGAGATGGAGTAGTTCATGTTGGCAATGCCGCCTTCGTACATCAGGTCAACAATCAGCTTTAACTCGTGCAGGCATTCGAAGTAAGCCATTTCGGGGGCGTAGCCTGCTTCAACCAAGGTCTCGAAGCCGGCCTTGACCAGTTCAACTGCACCACCGCACAACACGGCCTGCTCACCAAACAAGTCGGTTTCAGTTTCTTCGCGGAAATTGGTCTCGATCACACCACCCTTGGTGCCACCGTTGGCCGCTGCATAAGCCAAGGCGATGTCGTGAGCATTGCCAGTGGTATCTTGGTAAATGGCGATGAGGGAAGGTACGCCGCCACCCTTCAGGTACTCGGAACGCACGGTGTGGCCTGGGCCTTTGGGGGCAATCATGATGACGTCGATGTCGGCGCGGGGCACAACCTGGTTGTAGTGCACGTTAAAGCCGTGGGCAAACGCCAGCGCAGCACCCGCCTTGATGTTGGGGGCCACTTCTTTGTTGTACACGTCGGGAATGTTCTCATCGGGCAGCAGAATCATGACCACGTCCGCTTGTTTCACAGCGTCGGCCACTTCTTTGACA
>DASUEF010000081.1:0-6864 GCA_036275215.1 Limnobacter sp.
CGTGATGTGCAGCAAACAGCGCACCTTCCCAAATGGGGCCCTCATTGAGCTCGCCATCTCCAACCAAGGCGTAAATTCGTTGGTCGCTGCCTTTCAGTTTTGCACCCATGGCCAAACCCACACCCACAGAAAACCCATGGCCCAAAGAGCCCGACGTCACCTCCAGCCCGGGCACGCGTGAATCAGAAAGGCCCTTGAGCATGCTGCCATCGGCAAAGTAACCGGTGACATGCGCAGGGTTTAACCAGCCGCGTTCCAGCATGCACGCGTATTGGGCCATCACTCCATGGCCCTTGCTCAGCACCAAGTAATCGCGGTGTTCATCCAGTGGATTGTTGCTTGGGTAACGCAAAAAATCCCGGTGCAGCACGGCCAGCAATTCGATGATCGAAAAGGCACAACCAATGTGCACCGTCTTGCCATGCCATGCCATGTCCAGCACGGTCTTGCGCAGGGTGTTGGCTTCAAAACGCATGCTCACGTTAAAACCCAATCCCAAAAAACTCTTCCAGCTTTTGCACCACATAGTCCAAATGCTCGGTGGTCAGCCCGGGGTACACGCCCAGCCAGAAGGTTTGGTTCATCACAATGTCGGTGTTGGTTAAATCTCCGCTGATGCGGAAGTTGCGCCCAATCATGTACGGCTGGCGCGTGAGGTTGCCCGCAAACAACAGGCGCGTGCCAATTTTGGCCTGGTCCAGGTAATTCAACAAGTCCACGCGTTTCACGCCACTTTCTTCTTTCAGCACCAAGGGGAATCCAAACCATGAAGGTTGGGAATTGGGTGTGGCCTGTGGCAGGTGGAAATAATCTTCAAGGCTTTGCAGCTTGCTATACAGGTACTCAAAGTTTGCCTGGCGTGCGGCAATAAAACCTTCCAGCCGGTCCATTTGCGCCAGTGCGCAAGCGGCCTGCATGTCAGTGATCTTCAGGTTGTAGCCAGCGTGGCTGTAGGTGTACTTGTGGTCGTAACCCTCAGGCAGGTCACCCAGCTTCCAGCAAAAGCGTTTGTTGCACGTGTTGTCTTTGCCGGGTGGGCAGTAACAATCGCGCCCCCAATCGCGGAAGCTCTCAGCAATTACTTTCAGTTCATCGTTGTTGGTAAACACAGCGCCACCCTCGCCCATGGTGATGTGGTGTGCCGGGTAAAAGCTCAGTGTGGCAATGTCGCCAAAGGTGCCTACAGTTTGGCCCTTGTACTTGGCACCCAAGGCATCGCACGTGTCTTCCACCAGCCACAGCTTGTACTTTTTGCACAGCGCTGTCACCACATCCAAGTTAAAGGGATTGCCCAGGCTGTGGGCCAGCATAATGGCCTTCGTTTTGGGGCCAATGGCTGCTTCAATTTTTGTGGCGTCAATGTTGTGTGTGTGCAGGTCCACGTCTACAAACACAGGCACTGCACCAAACTGCAAAATTGGGTTTACGGTGGTTGGGAATCCTGCTGCAACACCAATCACTTCATCGCCGGGTTGAATGGCTCGGTCGCCGAGCTTGGGGCTGGTGAGGGTAGAAAACGCCACCAGGTTGGCCGATGAGCCCGAATTCACCGTGAGCACATGCTTCACGCCCAAAAAATTCGCGAGGCGCTGTTCAAACAGCGTGTTAAATCGCCCGGTGGTTAACCAGCAATCCAGGCTTGCTTCCACCATCATTTGAATTTCTGGTGCACCCACCACCTTGCCAGACACGGGCACTGCGCTTTGACCCGGTACAAAGGGCTTGGGGGCATGTACCGCGTCGGCGTACTGCTGCACCAAGTCCGCGATCTGAGCGCGCAAGGCCTCCGGGTTGGTTTTGTGGAATGTCACGGGTTGGTTCATTGCTCTTCCTTGCTGCGAGTGTTCAAGTATTCGTCGATTTGCGCCAAGCAGACTTGGTTCATGTTGGCATTGGTCAGCCATTGTTGGTGCCAATCCACAATGGCCTGCAATGCAGTGTTCAAGCCCCAGCGCGGGCACCAGCCCAATTGCTTTTTGGCCTTCGAGATGTCCAGTTTCAGGTAATTCGCCTCGTGCGGGTGCTGCCCGGTGTCGTGCTGCCAACTTGCTCCATGACCCCACAGCTTCACCATGCGCTCCACAATCCACTGCACAGGCTTGGCGTCATCGTCTTCGGGGCCAAAATTCCAGCCTTCTGCCAAGTGGCTTTGTGGATTGTGGTAAAGCTGTTCGGCCAATACAAAATAACCGCACAGGGGTTCCAGCACATGTTGCCAGGGGCGGGTTGCATGCGGGTTTCGAATCACAACCGCTTGCTGTTTTTCAAACGCACGCAATATGTCGGGCACCAAACGGTCTTCGGCCCAATCCCCGCCACCAATCACATTGCCTGCCCGCACGCTGGCCAGGCCAGGCTGGCCCGGCTGGTTAAAAAAAGATCGCCGGTACGCACTGGTCACCAATTCTGCGCAGCCTTTGCTGTTGCTGTAGGGGTCGTGCCCGCCCATGGGCTCGGTTTCTCGGTAGCCCCATTCCCATTCTCGGTTTTCATAGCATTTGTCCGTCGTGATATTCACCATGGCACCCAGGTTGCTGCACTGGCGCGCAGCTTCCAGCACATGTACCGTGCCCATCACGTTGGTGGCATAGGTTTCCACAGGCTCTTTGTAACTCAAGCGCACCAGTGGTTGTGCAGCCATGTGCACCAAAATATCTGGGTTGAAAGCTGTCATGCTGGCTGCAATGGCATCCCGGTCGCGAATATCGCCAATGTCACTCTGCATGCCTGCCGCCACTTTGGCCTGCTCATACAAGCTCGGTGTGGTGGGCGCTTGCAAGGCGAATCCTTTCACCTGCGCCCCCATGCTTTGCAACCACAATGCAGCCCAGCCGCCTTTAAAGCCGGTGTGCCCAGTCAAAAATACTTTTTTTCCTTTCCAAAACCCAGGGCTGGGCTGTGCACTCATGGTGTTCATTCCCAAAGTTTCCAGGGGGCTTTGCCGCTCGCCCACAGTTCTTCCAGCAAGTGCTTGTCGCGCAGGGTGTCCATGGGTTGCCAAAATCCATCATGTTCATAAGCCATCAGTTGGCCCTCTTCGGCCAGGCGCTGCAAGGGCTGCTGCTCCCACACGGTGTGGTCGCCTTCCAGGTGTTTCAGCACGCTGGGGTTGAGCACAAAAAAACCACCGTTGATCATGGCGCCATCGCCCTTGGGCTTTTCTTTGAAGTTCAGCACACGGCCTGCTTTCATGTCCAATGCGCCAAACCGCCCAGGGGGGTAGGTGGCGGTTAATGTGGCGGCCTTCCCATGCTGTTTGTGGAATTCAATCGAGGCGGTGATGTCGATGTTGCCCACCCCATCGCCATAAGTAAAACAAAACGCATCATCATTCTCAATGTATTTGCGCACGCGGTGAAGGCGTCCACCCGTCATGGAATTTTCCCCGGTGTCTACCAAGGTAACCGTCCAGGGTTCCGCCCTGCGGTGGTGAACATCCATGGTGTTGTTGCGCATATCAAAGGTCACATCGGACATGTGCAAAAAGTAATTCGCAAAGTACTCCTTGATCATGTAGCCCTTGTAGCCGCAGCAAATCACAAAGTCGTTCACGCCATGGGCCGAGTACAACTTCATGATGTGCCATAAAATGGGCATGCCCCCAATCTCCACCATGGGCTTGGGTTTGATGGTGGTTTCTTCGCTTAGCCGGGTGCCAAAGCCGCCAGCCAGTATCACTGCTTTCATCAGGAGCTCACAAACGCGTCAGAATAAAATTGGTTTAACGGCAGGCCGTGCGCTGTGAGCAAGGCCCTTGCCGATTCAATCATGGCCATGGAGCCACAGGCATACACGGCACTTTGGGCCAGGTTAATCTTGTCTTGCATCACAGCCTGTTGCACGTGGCCCGTGCGGCCCTGCCATCCGTTGCCTGGTTGGCTTAACAGTGTATTCACTCGCACAGTGTGCCCCGCCAGCTGCATGGCGTCCAAATAAATGTCGCTTTCGTAACGGTTGCCCCAATACAAGTGCACTTCGCTGGGGCCTTGTTCACTGGGCAGAGCGTGGAGGTGCTCCAGCATGGCCTTGATGGGCGCAAGCCCTGTGCCAGTGGCCAGCAAAACAAGCACTTTCGGCGTGTTGGTGCGTAAAAAAAAGGTGCCCAAGGGGGCCTCCAGCCGCAGCAGATCGTTGGGCTTGGCCTGTTCAAACCAGTAGGCGCTCATGGCCCCGCCAGGCACCTTGCGGATGTGCAGTTCAATTTTCCCGTCGCTGCGGGGGGCGTTGGCAATGGAGTATGCCCGCCGCACGCCACCTGGGCCAATGGCCGCCAAATATTGGCCCGGTAAAAAGCGCACCGTGTTTGCTGGCGGGGTGCGCAACAGCACGCGTGCTGTGTTGGGCCCAATGTATTCAATGTCGTCGATTTTCGCTGGCGTGGTTTTGGTGGGCACCTCTTTCAGCTCGGGCAAATCTTCCACATTCAGTTCAAGGTCGCTGCACGCCTCGCGGCAGCAAGTCAACACATAGTGGGCCTCTGCCAGCACAGCGCTCAAACCCAGTTCGCCGCGCAGTGCTCGGGTGGCCCCTGCATTTATTTGGGCAGCGCATACGCCGCATTGCCCCGTGTTGCAACTGTATTCAAGGGCCACACCATTGCTTAAGGCGGCTGTCAAAATGCTTTGGCCGGGAAGGGCGGTGAATTGGGTGCCGTTTTTGAGCAATACCTGGGGCATGGTTGGAGGTGTGTTGCAAGCAATCACCGCATTTTATCAACGTTCCATGCCCATGCCTGCTAGGCGGGCCTCTAAAACTGTCCCGGGTCATGTTTACCTGGCCCGCAGGGGGGAAGTGGCGCGTGTCCCCTCATTTGCAGGGGGGTAAGGCAAAAAGTCCCCTCATTGTGCGTATGCGTTATAAGGGTAATTCTTATTTTCTTAGGTATTTATTCAATTTTTTGCGGCTTTTAAAGCGCATTTTCT
The DNA here is from genome assembly GCA_036275215.1 of Limnobacter sp. GTDB lineage: Bacteria > Pseudomonadota > Gammaproteobacteria > Burkholderiales > Burkholderiaceae_B > Limnobacter. The sequence goes on from DASUEF010000081.1 coordinate 4,923, forward strand.
CTTCTTCTTAAGCAAAGCGGTGGTGGCCCAAGCGCATCCAGAAAGGATGTTCACCGTGTAACACTCCCAAGTAAAAGTTCCAAACAGGTGTTAGTTTGTTTGGCCGGTGCTACAATCAAAACCCACATTGCAATTCATAAAACCGCCATGTTGCGGTTGCACAATAATAAGCTGCGGTGTTTGGGGTTGTGTTGCACCCATTGCGTTACCTACAAGCAGTATTTGTATATTTGGCGGGCCTCGTGTTGCTCGCAAGTATTTCACCCAAGTAAAAAGAAGCAAGCAAAGAGGAGCAACATGCAAAGCCTGTACGCCTACCAAGTGCTGTGGCCAGCGTTAGTCACGGGGTTGGTTGTTTCTTTGCTGGTGAGTTTGCTGGTGGTTGCCACCAAGCGCTGGCACGGCGCTTTTAGTATGGATGGCACAGCCGGCGTTCAAAAATTCCACACCACCCCCACGCCCCGCATTGGCGGTGTTGCCTTGTTGGCGGGTGCTGTGGCGGCTTGGTTGGCCTTGCCCAATACACCCCTTGGCCTGCAAACCAGCCACTTGCTGCTTTTATTGGTGTTGGGTGCCTTGCCCGCCTTTGCGGCCGGCTTGGTCGAAGACCTCACAAAAAAAGTAAGCGTTAAAACCCGCCTGTTGGCCACGGCGGCCAGCGGCTTGCTTGCAGCGCTGGTCACAGGCTATTGGGTGAGCAGTGTGCATGTGCCCGGGTTGGACTGGTTGCTGGCTTTTGCACCAGTGGGCATTGTGTTTACCGCATTTGCAGTGGCGGGCATTGCCAACAGCGTGAATATTATCGATGGTTTCAACGGCTTGGCCAGTGGTGTGGTGTTGCTCATGTTGCTCACGCTGGGATACATCGCCCTGCGGTCAGACGACGCAGTTATTTTTAACCTTGCCCTGCTGGGCGCCGCGGTGGTGGCGGGCTTCATGCTGGTGAATTACCCCAAAGGCTATATTTTTCTGGGCGATGCTGGCGCCTACAGCCTGGGCTATTTTGTGGCCATGCTGGCGGTGGCGCTGGTGGTGCGCAACCCCTACGAGGTGTCCCCCTGGGCCATGTTGCTGGTGTGTGGTTACCCGTTTATCGAGACCATGTTCAGCATTTACCGCAGGCTTAGTCGCAAGCGCCGCCACAACCCCGGCGCACCGGATGCAAGCCACCTGCACAGCCTGATTTACCGCCGCGTGGTGAGCCGCAAGCTCATGCCTGGTGCTCCCGCTTGGCAACGCAACGCCTACACTTCGCCCTTTTTGTGGGTGTACGCCTTTGTTCCCATGCTGGGGGCCATGTTTTGGCCAGAAAGCCTGGGCATGGTGGTGGCCTGGCTGGCCATCAGCTTTGTGGTGTACCAACGCATGTACAAGCGCATGGTGCGTTTGGGCATTTACTTCCGCAAACGCAAAACCGCCTAAAACACGCCCCCGCACCATTTGCAGGTGGCTTTTGGTTTATTTTACAAACATCGTTAATCCCAACCTTCAGGTCAACAATGCAGGGTTTTACAAAAGCGTCATGGGCGCTTGTGCTTATTCTCAGTGGTTTTGCGGGCAGTGCTCCTGCCTTTGCTCAAAGCAGCAACCAACAGCTTCCTTTCCCGTTTTCCAACGCGCCCAGTGCAAGCGCCCGCCAAGGCGACTCCATGGGCACCGGTGCAAATGCACAGGGGGCAAGCGGCTTAAGCCTGCCTGGCAACATCACCTTGCCCACCCAGCAAACCCAGCAAACCCAGCAAGACCCCACCCAGCAAGGCAGCAATGCCAACCAGCCCAAAGAGCGCAAGCTGGATGCAGAAAAACCCCTCACGGGCTTCCAGCAGTTTGTGTTTGAAACCACAGGCCGCTTGCTGCCCAACTTTGGCGACGCCGCCCTGCAAAAGGTGGTGCCCACCGAGCAGGGCAACCAGCCCGTGGCGGCCGATTATGAAGTGGGCCC
>DASUEF010000082.1:0-17930 GCA_036275215.1 Limnobacter sp.
CACGGGCACTTCAATGTGATGCTCTTGGTAGCGGGCCAACTTGGGCCACGGGTTGGTGGGCACGTATTGCCCATCCACACGCAGGCGCTCATAACCGCGGTCCACCGCCCATTTTGCAATTTCGTTGTAAATGCCTTTGCGGCCCTGCACCAAGGGCGCCAACAGGGTGATCTGGCTGCCTTTGAAGACCTGCATGATTTGCGCCAGCATGTTCTGCATGGTTTGTGGCGCAATCGGCACCTCGCAGGTGGGGCAATGTTGTGTGCCCAGTTTTACAAACAACAGGCGCAAAAAGTGGTACACCTCAGTCACCGTGGCCACCGTGCTTTTGCGCCCACCCCGGCTGGTGCGCTGTTCAATGGCCACCGTGGGCGGAATACCAAAGATGGCATCCACCTCGGGTTTGGCCGCGGGCTGAACAAACTGCCGTGCATAGGCATTCAAGCTTTCGAGGTACCTGCGTTGGCCCTCACTGAACAAAATATCAAAGGCCAAAGTGGACTTTCCGCTGCCGGAGGGGCCTGTGATGACAGTCATCTGCTCGCGCGGAATAGTCAGGCTGACGTTTTTCAAGTTGTGCTCACGCGCATGCAGAATTTCGATGCCATCGGTGTGGGCACGCCGTGAATCGGCCTGATTGGCGTTTGCACCCGCCCCATACAATGCCGCCGCTTCTTCTGCCACGGCATCCGTGGTGTTGCATTGGTTCAAATCGGCCGCTTGCAGCCAATTGTTTTGTTTGCGGTAGTGCGCAATGGCAACACCGGTGTGGCTGGTTTTGACCTGTTGCAGTTGCTCGGGCGTGCCCTGCGCCACCACCTGCCCGCCCGCCTCGCCGGCCTCGGGGCCCAGGTCCACCAGCCAATCGGCTGCGCAAATCACATCCAGGTTGTGCTCCACCACCAGCACGCTGTGGCCAGCTTCTTGTAACAAGCGCAGGCTTTTCATCAACTTGGCCACGTCATCAAAGTGCAAACCAGTGGTGGGCTCGTCAAACACAAACAGATCACCACGTGCAGCCACCTTTTGACCGCTGGCTGTGGGCTTGAGTTGTGCCAAAAACCCGGCCAGCTTCAAACGCTGTGCCTCGCCGCCGCTGAGCGTGGGCACGGGCTGCCCCAGGCGCAAATAATTCAGGCCCACTTGGGCCAAGGGCTGCAAGGTTTTAAACAAAGCGGTGTCTTGCTCAAACAAGCCCAGCGCCTGGTCCACGGTCAGCTCCAGCACCTGGGCCATGTTCAGCACCTGGCCTTTGCGCTCCAGGGTCACCTCCAGTGCTTCGGGCCGGTAGCGCGTGCCATTGCATTCGCCACAGCGCAAATACACGTCGCTGAGGAATTGCATTTCCACGTGTTCAAAGCCATTGCCACCACACATGGGGCAACGGCCGTCGCCACTGTTGAAGCTGAAAAAACCGGGCTTGTAGTCCCGCTCAACAGCGAGCTTGGTTTTGGAGAAGAGCTTGCGCAATTCATCGAAGGCGCCCACATAGCTGGCGGGGTTGCTGCGTGTGGTTTTGCCAATCGGGCTTTGATCCACAAAGGCGAGTTGGTTGATGTGCTCCACGCCGGTGAGCGAATCAAACTCACCAGGCGGCTCCGTGGGTTCGCCTTTGATTTTTTTGATGGCGGGCACCAACACGTCTTGCACCAGGGTGGACTTGCCGGAGCCCGACACGCCGGTGAGCACCACCAGGCGGTTCAAGGGCAGATGGAAATCGATGTTTTTCAGGTTGTTGGCACGCACGCCCGCAAGCACCAAGTGCTGTTTGGCATCGCCCAAAGGCTGGGTGGGTGGCACCACTTTCAGCTCGCCTTTCAGGTAGCGTGCGGTCAGGCTATTGGCTTGCTCAATGTGTGCGGGCTTCCCATCAAACACAATGTGCCCACCTGCTTCACCTGGCCCTGGGCCGATGTCCACCAAGCGGTCCGCCTGATTCATAAGCTGAGGGTCGTGCTCCACCACCACCAAGGTGTTGCCAGCAAGCTTCAAGCGCTGCATGGCCTGGGCCACGCGTGCAATGTCGCGGGGATGCAAACCCACCGAGGGCTCGTCCAGCACAAACAGGGTGTTCACCAATGAACTGCCCAAGGCGGTGGTGAGGTTGATGCGTTGCACTTCGCCACCGCTGAGGGTGCGGCTTTGCCGGTCCAGCGTGAGGTAACCCAAACCCACCTGAATCAAAAAGCCCAGGCGGGTGCGAATTTCCTGCAACACCAAGTCGCTGGCTTCGTCCAGTGCACCAGGCAGTTGCAGGCTTTTAAAGAGTGCCGCCACTTGAGTGAGCGGCATTTGCATGATGTCGTGAATGCTGTGGCGCGCCTGCCCATGGGGCAGCTTCCACAACAGCGATTCGGGCTTGAGACGTGCGCCATGGCATGCGGTGCACGGTGTGTAACTGCGGTACTTGGAGAGCATCACCCGCACATGCATTTTGTAGGTCCGGCTCTCCAGCCACTCAAAGAAGCGGGCCACGCCATAAAACAGGGGGCCGTCCCAGTTGCCATCAAAGTTGGCATCGCCCTCGATGACCCACAACTGGTGCTCTTCGGGCAGGTGCTTGAAGGCAATGTCGGTGGCAATGCCACGCTGTTTGGCATACTTCACCAAATCCTTTTGGCACGGTTTGAAGCTCTCGGTTTGCCAGGGTTTTACACACCCCTCGGCCAGGGATTTGTTTTCGTCGGGGATCACCAAACCGTAATCAATGCCAATGACACGGCCAAAGCCCCGGCAGGTGTCGCAGGCACCAATCGGGCTGTTGAATGAGAAGTGACTGGGCAGCGGCTTGGTGTAGTCGATGTCGCACGTGGCGCAATGCAAACCCTCTGAAAACCGCCAGGGCGCGGGCTCAGTCTGCTCTTCTTCGGGCAGCACATACACATTCACCTTGCCTTTGCCGCGCAACAAGGCGCTGGCAATGGCATCGCTCAAGCGGCTTTCTTCCACACCGCTCACGCGGAAACGGTCTTGTACCACGTCCAGAATTTTGTGGGTGGGCGCGATGCTGGGCGCGGCCTTTTTGGATTTGCCGGTTTTGACTTTGGTGGGGGCTGGCTCAGCCAAACGGATGGGGGTTTCGCGGTGTACGCGGGTATAACCTTGCGCACTTAAAAAATCTTCCACATCCTGGTCGGCCATGCTTAGGGGCACAGTCACCGGAAATGTCACCACCACACGCGGGTCATTGGCCTGCTCAGCACGCTCCCGCAAGGTGGCCTGGATGGTGGCCGGGGTGTCTTCGCGCACCCACTGGCCGCATTGCCGGCAATGCAGATGCGCTGCGCGGGCATAAATCAGTTTGAGGTGGTCGTTGATCTCGGTCATGGTGCCCACGGTGCTGCGGGAGGTGCGCACGGGGTTGGCCTGGTCGATGGCGATGGCAGGAAGCACCCCTTCGATCTGGTCCACATCGGGTTTGTCCATGCGGTCCAGAAATTGCCGGGCATAGGGGGAGAAGGTTTCGACATACCGGCGCTGCCCCTCGGCGTACAGGGTGTCGAACACCAGCGAGCTTTTGCCGCTGCCGCTCACACCGGTGAACACGGTGATTTCACCAGTTTTGATGTCGATGTCGAGATTTTTCAGGTTGTGCTGACGCGCACCTTTGATTCGAATCAGATTGCCAAGATATTGTTCTTGCTGCTGTTTTTTTTGGCTTTGCTTCATGGTGCGCCTGCGGGTGATGCTTGTGGGACTCAGGCTTGATTGTACCCATTCACCACGCGGCGGGCGCTGGAGCCAGGGCAAATTGCATCCCTGGCCCGCAAGGCTTTAATGTTCCACGGGGTGATAGTAGTTTGCTTGCTCTATCCGGTAACGATCCACGTAAAAATCGCGATCTTGGGAAATGGGCCCCACTCGACTGGCCACAGCAGGTACGCGAATTTTTTGAAGCAGGCCTCTGGCGGCCATCTGCAGATTTTGTGCACTTTGCAAAGCAGCTTGCCCTGCCTTGGAACGTTGCTCTGCAACCCCCAAATGCGCCATGGCATCTGCAACGGGCATTGTGTTGGTGGGGAACACTTCATTGTATTGGCAACTAAATGCTTCGGCGGGGCTCAACACACTGGCAATGGCAGCCTCGGAATGTCGCACATGATTTTTAAAGGTTTCCAGTTCTTGTGTCCCAGTTCCAAACTGTTGAATACTTTTGAGATTATCAAGACGTTTGATGTCTTTACCGTATGTTTTCAAAATAATTTCCAAATAGCACTCCAAATTGTCGGAATGCAGCAATGCCCGCTTCCCTGAGTCATGAAGAGTGGCGTTGCCCAGACTTTTGGCGGCTTTCACGAGTTGTTGTGCGCTGTGTTTCATGGTGCACGCGTCTGGATACCAGCTGGTCATTGCCGCATGGCTTGCGCGGAGCATGTTTGGATCAACTGGGTCGTTGTTCACGGGTTGATATTGGGATGTGCGTGAACCTAACAATGAACTGAACATGGTGGCTCCTCTGTCGAATTGAAGAAGTAATAACACAAATTAGATTAACCAGACCTGCCCGGTTAATTTGCCTCGCCGGCCAACGCGGTGATTTGGTTTGCCAAACTGGTCTGAATGGATCGCCCAAGGAATGGAGCAGCGTGCTGAATATCCGAGATGGCCTTTTGAACAAGAGGCCGTTGTTGATCGCAAAGTTTTCGACTTTGTTTTTGTAACCCAACGACTTGCTGTTGACACCACCTCACTTTGTCCGCCAGGGGAACCATTGCCACATTGCCCACGTAGAGGCCTTGTTGATGGTTGTCAAAAAAATTGAGTTCGCGGCTAAGATTCTCGGCCTTGCCTGAAAAACTTTTTAACGCATCCTTGGCGGATTTGAGAGACTGGATCAATTGTTTGGTGGACACTTGCTGCCCATGCTCGCCTACAAGCTTGGTTTGCCCGGAGGTTTTTAGCGACTCGGCGTGAGCCTTCATGTCGCGTGCAGTTTGAGCCAAGTCCAAAGCCGCTCTAGACAATGGGGCGGCATGCTGTTTGAGCGCAGTAACTTTTTGGATGTTGCTGGCTTTGATTTGATCTACTTCTTGAGGAGACAACCTGGTAGCGACAAACATGAATCAGTCCCTTTGAAATGGCACGGATTGGTTTGTGACTGTCCCAAACAAATGGTTCTAGGAAAAGCCGGTTAGGCTTCGATCTGCAGAAAGGATAACAACTTCTTGAGGCGAAACACCCCGCAGACTCTTGGCTCTGCGGGGTCAATCAGCGTACGAAACTGGCTCAGGCTACTTGAGCCAACCTGCGCTTTCGAACACCTTGGGCGAGAGTTTCCAGCACTTGAGTGCTGTCATCCCAACCCACACATCCGTCTGTGATGCTTTGGCCGTAGGTGAGCGGCTTGCCTGGCTCCAAATCTTGCCGACCTTCCACAAGGTGGCTCTCAACCATCACCCCCATGATTCGACGGTCACCGGCAGCCAACTGTTCGGCGATGTTCTCGCACACACCCACTTGGTTTTTGGGCACTTTGCTGCTGTTGCCATGGCTTGCGTCAATCATGATGCGTGCAGCCAAGCCAGACTTGCCAATGTCGGAGGCTGCCGCTTCCACGCTGGCTGCATCGTAATTGGGTGCTTTGCCGCCACGCAAAATGATGTGGCAATCTTCATTGCCGGCAGTGCTCACAATTGCGCTGCGACCCTCTTTGGTCACACTCAAAAAGTGATGGGGATGCTGTGCCGCTTTGATCGCATCCACGGCGATTTTTACATTGCCATCGGTGCCGTTTTTAAATCCAACTGGGCAGCTCAAGCCGCTAGACAGCTCACGGTGAATCTGGCTCTCGGTGGTTCGTGCTCCAATCGCCCCCCAACTCACCAAGTCCGCGATGTATTGGGGCGTGATCATGTCTAAAAACTCCGTGCCTGCAGGCAAGCCCAGGGCATTGACATTCAACAACACTTCACGAGCCATGCGCAGGCCCTTGTTGATTTGGAAGCTGCCGTCCAGATCCGGATCGTTGATCAACCCCTTCCAACCGACCGTGGTGCGGGGTTTTTCGAAATACACACGCATCACGATTTCCAGATCCTCCGCATACTTGTCGCGACAGGCTTTGAGTTTGTGTGCATATTCCATGGCGGCCTTGGTGTCGTGGATGGAACAAGGGCCCATCACAACGATCAGGCGGTCGTCTGCGCCATGCAAAATTTTGTGCAAGGCATTGCGGCAGCCGGCGACTGTGTCTGCAATAGCGGGCGTGATGGGCACCTCGGCGATCAGAGCCGCTGGCGTCGTCAGTTCTTTAATTTCTTTGATTCTCAAGTCGTCTGTTACCGTGTTCATGCCAATTCTCCTGAATGCTGCTGGCGCACTTTGCTTCTAATCCGGACTGGTTAAAAAAAAACCGCCAGGGATTCAGGCCTGGCGGTTTTGGGATTTGTTCATTCGGTGTTTTTTACGCACAACCCTCTTCCGCCGCTTGCCCATACCAGGCAAAGAAGCCAAAAAAGCCATAAAAAGAGTGCGCAAATACAGTGTTCATCTCTTCAATGTAATCAATTCGTGGCCGCCCTGCAAGCGCTGATTCACTAGATTTTATCAAGCCCGATCAACCTGTGGCATCCATCCCACTGAAAATCAAGGAACTTTTACACAACCACCACCACCCAGGCGCTTTAAATCTTAGAAGCTCCGCATGTCAAGCAATCAAATCCAAATACCCAATCTCCAGCAGCACATCAATGGTGTGCATCAAGATCAGGCATTGCCACTGGACGACTCCGCCGTTTTAAACGCCGTGCGAACACTGGCCGCACAAACTAGGGCAAATTCACACACGTTGTCCACTTTGGTCAATCACCCCATCTGGGCCCCATTCATGTACCCGTATGCCCAACTTCAATCGCATCACATCATACAAATGTTGAAATGGACACTGGTCGGCCCCCTGGGCAATCAGGAACAATTCGCGCACCGGCTAGAGCACTGCTCAGACGAAATACGCGCCAATGCAAGGGAAATTGCTGGGTTCGCTTTGTCTCTGGACAACAGAAGCTTTGCGGCTGCAAACGTGGCCAGTTGTCTTCTTGAACGTGGCCCTCGCGGGCTTATTGTTCACACCCAGGCTGGAGCTCGCTCGTTTTCACAGCCTGACCTTGAAACTCTGATGTTGCACTCCGTCACCCAAGACAACGCTGTGCTTGCGGGTATGCAAGCTGAAGACAACGCCGATTTGCAACAGCTCTACGCGGAGTGGTCTGGACCTGAAGGCATAGACCCTTACCCACTCCCTGGGCGTTAAACGTCACTGAGTACCGCCCATCACCAGGCCATCAATCCGCAGGGTGGGCTGACCCACGCCCACGGGCACACTCTGCCCTTCTTTACCGCAGGTGCCCACCCCATCGTCCAGTGCCATGTCGTTGCCCACCATGCTGATTTTGGTCAACGACTCTGGGCCATTGCCAATCAGCGTGGCGCCCTTGAGCGGGTAGGTGATTTTGCCGTTCTCAATTTTGTAGGCGAGGGAGGCCGAAAACACAAACTTGCCACTGGTGATATCCACCTGGCCGCCGCCAAAGTTCACGGCGTATACGCCGTCTTTCACGCTGGCGATGATTTCTTCAGGCGATTTGTCGCCATTGAGCATGTAGGTGTTGGTCATGCGGGGCATGGGCAGGTGGGCAAAGCTTTCGCGCCTGCCGTTGCCAGTCACTGGCATTTTCATCAATCGGGCGTTGGTGATGTCTTGGATATAACCCTTCAAAATGCCATCTTCGATGAGGGTGGTGCACTCGGTTTTGTTGCCTTCGTCGTCGATGTTCAGCGAACCGCGGCGGTTTGCCAGGGTGCCGTCGTCAACAATGGTGACCCCTTTGGATGCAACGCGCTGACCAATCATGCCAGAAAACGCACTGCTGCCTTTGCGATTAAAATCGCCCTCCAAGCCGTGGCCGATGGCCTCATGCAACAAAATGCCAGGCCAACCAGAGCCCAACACCACCGTTTGCAAGCCTGCTGGCGCCGGTTTGGCTTCCAGGTTGATGAGCGCCTGGTCCACCGCCGTGTGGGCGTGATGCATTAAAAATGCATCGGTGAACTGGCCAAAATCGTAGCGGCCACCCGCGCCGGAGGAGCCGGTTTCACGTCGACCTTTTTGCTCCACCACCACACTCACATTGACGCGCACCAAGGGGCGCACGTCGGCCGCCAGCACGCCGTCGCTTCGGGCTACCAGTACCACATCGTAGGCACCCACGATATTGGCCATCACCTGTTTAACGCGCTTGTCGCGTTTGCGGGCATACTGCTCTAGGCGCTTGAGCAAGCCCACCTTTTCGGTGCTGGTCAGCGTTGGGATTGGGTTCATGGGGCTATACAAGGCACGCGCCTGTGCATCCGCGAAGCCTTTGCCAGTTTTGAGATTGCGGTTGGCGGTTTTGCCAAGGCTTGCAATTTCACGCACCGACTTCGAAGCTGCCAATATGGGCTTGAAGGCAATGTCGTCAGAGTAAGCAAATGCGGTTTTCTCGCCACTCACAGCGCGCACGCCAACCCCTTGTTCAATGTTGTAGCTGCCGGATTTCACCAGCCCTTCGTCCAACGACCACCCCTCCACGCAACCGTACTGAAAATACAAGTCAGCAAAGTCCACCTTGTGTGAAAAAATTTCGGCAAAGGCTTTGTGAACATGTTGCTCATCAATGCCATATGGGGTCCAAAGAAGGTTTTGGGCAATGGCCAGATTGGAGATGCCGGGGTCTACTGCTTTCATGGGGTTTCCTCGATGTTGCGCTCACAGCACCCGGTGGGTGAGTGCAGGCAAACTGTTTCTTACATCAACTATCTTATCAGGGTCGAGCAGGCCCATCACCACCCCCTCGCCTTCTTCCAGCACATGCTCTACTTCGCCCCAGGGATTCACCACCATGGAATGCCCCCAGGTGCGACGCCCATTCGGATGCAAACCACCTTGCCCGCAAGCCAGCACATAGCATTGGTTTTCAATGGCGCGGGCACGCATCAACACTTCCCAATGGGCTTTGCCGGTGGTGTAGGTGAAAGCAGCGGGCATCACAATCAGATCCACCGGGCCCATGGCTCGGTACAACTCGGGGAAACGCAGGTCGTAACACACCGACAAGCCCACTTTAAAACCACCGCAATCTGCCACCACCGGTGTGCGGCCTGCCCGCAATACACGCCCTTCGTCGTAACGTTCTGCCCCCTTAGAGAAGCAGAACAAATGAACCTTGTCGTAACGTGCCGTGCATTGTCCTTCGGGGCTAAAAACAAGGCTGCTGTTGTACACATGGTCTGGCTCGCCGCTTTTAAGCGGGATGGTGCCTGCCACAATGTACAAACCAAAATCCAGGGCCTGCTGGGCCAAAAAAGTTTGTAAAGGCCCCTCCCCATACGCTTCGGCAATTTGCAGTTTGTCGGTGTCTTGTTGACCCATCAGACAAAAATACTCGGGCAACAACACCAAGTGAGCACCTTGCTGCGCTGCTTGCTTCAAAAGGTTGCAGGCCACACGCAGATTCTCATCCACGGAGGGGGTAGAAATCATTTGCAAGGCCGAGATCTTGATGGCTTGGCGTGTCATGTGTGTGCACTCTCAATCGGGGGGTGTTTCAGGCGCGGACCTGCGCACGCGCTCAATCACTGGCGCCACCCATGGCCCACTCACTTTGTACTGGAAGGAGAAGATTTTGGACAGCGGGTCTTTGAGCACAAAATCGGCAAACAGGGAGGCAATGCCCACAGCGGGGTTGGCCGCCAACAAAGAATAAATCAGCGATCCACCGGTGGCGTTCAGGTCAGGCAACACCACCACATTGAGGTTCTGGGTTTCAGATTCCAGATCAAGCGAACCCTCCATCAACACAGTGGCGCTGGGGCCAGTCATTTTGAAGTTTTTGGTGCTGGCCACACCTTGATTCAAGGCCACTTCCGCTTCCATGGAATCGTAGGCAAAACCATCCGAGAAAATATCTTTGAAATCCAAAGTAAATCGCCTGGGAATGGCCTGCAGGGAAAGCACACCCAACAACTTTGCTACGCCCGGGTCGGCTTTCAAAAACTGCCCTTTGCGGCTGGTGAGTTTGAATTGCCCACCCAGGGTGCCGTAGTCTAGGTTCGTGGGCGCATCGTCCCAACGCAGGCGACCCACCAGTTCACCCTCACCCCCCTGAAAAACGCCTTCCATGCCCAAGCGCTTGAGCAAGCCCCCAGCGTTTTTCACGGACTGATTTACCTCAATATCGGTGCGCTGGTTTTTGAGGTTGGCACCGTACTGCCAAATGCCCTTGGCGCGGGTCACCGACTCAGGGTTTTCAATCACCAACTCTTCCAAGCGCCATTCCCGAGGACGCTGGCCCAGGGTAGCGCGCATTTGCTCATCCCGGGTTTGATTCACCGCCACAAGCTTTAAGCGCCCCAATGGCAAATCGTTGAGCGTGAAGTTGTCCACAGCAATGTCCAAAGCAGGAATGCTGGAGACAGGCTCTTCGACCAAATCCCGAACTTCACCGTCCAGGGTCTTTGGAATGGCGAGCGTTTTAAAGCGCGCCAAAATGGCCCCATCTGGCCGCTGGGCATCGGCGACCCAAGACAGATACCCGTCCACACCACGTGCCTTCAGGTCAAACTGCCAGCGCTTCTCGATGGTGCGGGCCACCACATTGACCCCCTCAAACTGTTTTTTTCCAAAACTCACCCGGTCGGCACGAACGGCCACGCGCGCTTTGATTGGCTCTGCGCCCTCGCCATCAAGCAGATCACCCATGAGGCCTTTGCCTGAAGAGGTTTTTCCGCCAGATGTGGCAGCCCCTGCCAACTGATCCCACACCCCTTTCCAATCATCCAAATTCAGGTTGGGCAAACGCACTTCACCCTGCACTCCGGCTAAATTCGGTCCCAGCGGTGCCCCCACAGCAAACTGCAACGATTCCATGACGGATTGCTGACCGTCCCACGCATTGAAAGCACGAAGCTGCGCCAGAGGTTTGCTTTCCTGCCCCAAATTAACCACCCAGCGGTCGCCTTGCTCACCGGGCGTTTGCTGAAGACTGAAAGGCAAGGCGAGATCTCGCTCCTTTCGGAACGGTGCAGGCAGCTTAACCTCCAGCCCTTGAAGCTGACTATCCACCTGAATGTTTACACCAGCATTGCGTGTGCTCACCACCACACTGTAGGGTGTAGACCCAGACAAATAGGGCGCGGCCGATGGATTGAGGTATTCCGCCAGGCCCTGTGCGCGGGCCAACCCGTTGGCGCGTATTTCCATCCGACCAGCGGCGTCGGTGCTGCCTTTGATTTGCACCAGTCCACCCAAGGCTTGGCCCTGCAAACCTTCGATAAACAAGCCTTTGTTGGAAAACTGGATTCGACCATCCACATTGCTGACCCGAGGCATGCCCCGCACAATTCGAATGGCATTGCCTTTCAAGGCGAGGTCTCCCTCCACCTGGGTGTTGTTTGGCGCATTGATTGGGATATTGAGTTTCAAATCCAATTGTGCGTTGCCCTCCACCTCTGCGGCCACCAAAGCCTCGTTCAAAATTTCACGGACCGGACTTTGATTAACAAAACCAACCATGTTTTTGAGGGCACCGCGCCCTTGCCCAGTGATGTTGAGCACAGGCTCCCACGCATCCAGGTTTTCAATGCGTGCCTCCACATTGACGAGCGGTACTCCTTGCGTTTCGGCGGTTTTGGCAACGAGATACATCCGCTTGCCCTCAAAGAGTGCGGACCCATTGACCTTGCTGATAACCGGCCAACCAGGCGCGTAGGTCAACTCTCCCTGCTCGAAAGGCACCATGATTTTGAACAGCCCCTGGGAGCCAGGCTTGTCGAATGGAAACTCTTCCAACGCACCTCGCAGCTCAAACACACCATCTTTGGCCTGTCCGCCTTTGAGGTTTTCATGCAACCATGCTCGAGCGCTTTGCCCCACCACGAGTGGGAGATAACGCGGCACGGCAGCCACATCCGCGCGCAACAACTTGCCTTTGAGGTCAACAGCGTCTGCCGAATGGGGATTGAACACATATTGCCCCTGCACCTGGGCCTGCAGATCGGGCGTGTTGACGGTCAACTCATCGATTGCAAAATCAACGGGGGTGTCTTGCCCAAACAAATTACGCCATGCGCCACGCCCGTTGAGCTGAGAAATGCTCAAGCGCTCACTCTCAAACACCTCGGGCAATGCCAAATCGGTGTTTTGCCCCTGCAAGGTCCATTGCCCCTCGCGATTGTCACCACGAATATGTCCACTCAGGTTGGTAAAACCTGTCACCTTTTGCTCGCCACCCGCTTGCAGCACAGCCGGGCGATACAACACCGTGAGACCCGAAAAATTGATGTCCGAATTGAATTGCAATGCCTCCAGCGCCTGCGCTTGATTGGGCCGCACCCAACGCAATTGCACATCGTTCAGTAGGCCTGCCAACTCGTATTGTTGGAGATCTTGAACACGCTCTGCCAAACCCAAATGAGGTGCCAGTTCAAGCGCAACGGCCTTGGTTTGTGCCGCATCCAGGTTTTGGACCCGCAAGGCCCAAGAATCACCATCACTCTGTGATTTGCGTTCCACCATCACCGTGGACGGCCCGAATCGCTGCTCACCCGTGAGCTGCCCTGTGAGCTGCTTCAAAGCAATGCTGCTGGGTGCAAACAAAGAATGCTCGCCGGCCAGCTCCACCAAGGCGCTGGTGTTGGTAATGTCAAAAGGAGGGGCGTCCACTTCGGGATTGGCAAACCGCAGCCTGGCAACCCGCGCATCCAGCAAAGTGCGCTGCACCATGCCCTGGTCAAAATCTACCCACAATCTGCCCTGCGGTTGGGTCAGGTCCACGTCCAGCCCGAGGGTTTTGAACACCGACTCCAAGGGGGCGGACTGGTCCACCGCCGCGTTCAGGTGAAAAGTACCTTTCCATCTTCTCCAATCGCCAGCGTGACCAACAATCAAAGGGCTTCGAAAATCGAGCACCGCAGTCACTGGTTCGGTGGCCAAGTCGGGCAACACAAACACCAAACCCGCCTCGTGCCGGCCAAACTGGTTTTGAAGCAAGAACTCCGCTTTGTGGGCAATGGCGTTGGGCAACTGCCCCATGTCATCGCGCCAGCGAAGCTGACCATTTTTGAGCAACACACGTCCTTGGGCCAGCAACCAATCCAGGCCCGGATTGCCGTCTTCCCCTGTTGTCTCAATCGGCATGCCCGCCACATGAAAAACCCCAGCTGCATCTCGATGGATGAGTAAATCTGGGTTTTCGACTTCCAGGTTCTTTAAGCGAGGCCGAAAAGTGAGCAAACTCAACAGCGACCAATCCATGCGCAGACCACTGGCCGACAATCCAATTTCACCTTGGGGCGTGCGCAGGGCCACCTGGCGCACCACCACCTGGGGCCCCAGGCCCGTCCACTGGGCTTGCAAAGCACCCAATTGAATGGGCAACCCGGTTTGCTGCTGCAAAAAAGACTGCAGCTCGGGCCGATAGCGGTCAATCTGTGGCAGGGCCCACCACTTCAGGCCGATTAAAGCCAAACACAAAGGCACGTACACAGCCACTGCAAGCCAAAACACAAAGCGACCCAGGCGACGTGGCCACTGGGCCTGTTTGGCCATGGACTGTTCCATCTGTTGGGACGGCTGCTGCAAAACGAATCACCCTCGAAGAAGCGCACTGCTGTAGTACGCTATTGTAGAACCAAGCATCCACCAATTATTAAAACGCATGAGTGACCCACTAGAATTCCTGCATCAAGTTTGGCCATCCCATTCCGAGTACGCCAAGCGCTGGCTTAACCGCTTTCCCCAATGGGATCAGACAGATGCAGACCCGGAGCCATTACTCGCCTGCATTGAGACTTGGCTGGAAGATGCGAAGAGCCTACAAGACGAGGGTGCACTCATGAGCAAACTGCGCCTGGTTCGCCAGCGCAGCATGATCGAGATCATGCGCCGCGACCTGTGGGGTCAGGTTGATTTGTTTGAAGTCACCGAGGCTTTGTCGTTTTTGGCGGATGCCTCCGTGCAAATCGCCTTGAATTTTTGCCACAAACAGCAGGCTGAACGTTACGGTGAGCCAGCCAATGGCGACTGCCTGATGGTGGTGGGCATGGGCAAGCTGGGGGGCTTGGAGCTCAATGCATCCAGCGACATTGACCTGATTTTTTTGTACAACCAAGACGGCGAAACACTGGGCGGCCCGACGGGCAGAACGCAATCCCATGCCGAATTTTTCACCCAGGTTGGGCGCAAACTCATTCGACTCATTTCAGAGGTGACCGAAGAAGGCTTCGTGTTTCGCGTGGACATGCGCCTTCGGCCCAACGGCGACTCAGGGCCCCTGGTGGTCACCTTGGACATGCTGGAAGAATATTTTGTGGTGCAAGGGCGGGAATGGGAGAGGTATGCATGGATCAAAGCACGGGTGATCAATTGGGCTGTGGATCCCTCACAAGATGAAGCATTCCAGCAAGCAATCGACAATCTCAACAACATTGTGCGGCCCTTTGTGTACCGCAAATACCTGGACTTTGGTGCCATTCGAGCGTTGCGGGCACTGCATGTACAAATCCGAAATGAGGTCAGCAAACGGGAGCACCAACACCCGGGCAGCGTGCATGTGAAGTTGGGGCGAGGTGGCATTCGGGAAATCGAGTTCACCGCACAGGCTTTTCAGCTGATTCGCGGCGGGCGGGAGCCTCGGCTGCAACTGCGCCGCACGGTGGATGTGCTGGAAGAATGTGTATCCCTGGGCTTGCTGAGCCAGGAAGACCATGACCGCTTGGTGGCTGCATACCGTTTTTTGCGTAACCTGGAACACCGCCTTCAATACGTGGACGATGCACAAACCCACCGACTGCCAGCCTCACCAGCCGAGGTGCTGAAAATTGCTCACGCCATGGGCTACCAAGACCCCAGCAATTTTTTAAGCGCACTCAAGCGCCACATGAACCACGTGGCCTCCCATTTTGATGTGGTGTTTGGGGACAAACAAGAAGACGAGGAAACACCGGATTTGAGCCTGCCTTGGGCCGACACCCTCACCGAGGGATTTTCCAATCCACAGGCCGCGCAGGACCGTTACCAACAGTTCATAGAGTCTAGCCGATACCAAGCCTTGCCCACAGCGCACCGGGAACGTGTGGATCGCGTGATGCCCACGCTGTTGGCTGCAGCTGGCGCATCCAATGCACCCGACTCCTGCTGGAAGTACTGTTGCGACCTGATTGAAACTGTCTCCCGCCGTGGTGCTTACTTGAGTCTTCTGGACGAGTACCCGATTGCCCGGATGCGCGTGAGTCGCATGCTGGCGGCCAGCCCCTGGGCGGCCAATTTTTTGATCAAACACCCGCTGCTACTGGATGAATTGCTGGACAGCCGCACCTTGCTGGCGCCACCCAATTTTGAGCAATGGCGTGCACAACTGCGTGACATGCTCGACCAAGCCCGGCTGCCCGATGGCCAAGCTGACCTGGAACGGCAAATGGACTTGGTGCGTGAACAACACCATGCCCAACTCTTCCGGGTGCTGGCCCAGGACCTTGAAAACCTGCTCACCGTGGAGCATGTGTCCGACCTGCTCTCGGAGTTGGCCGACAGCACACTTGAAATTGTGCTTGAGCGCGCTTGGGAGCAGTTGCCCAAACGACATGTGGCCAAACCCCGATTTGCGGTGATTGCCTATGGCAAACATGGTGGCAAAGAACTGGGCTACGCCTCCGACTTGGACATGATTTTTTTGTTTGACGACGCCGATGACCGTGCACCGGAACTGTATGCCCAATTGGCCAAACGCCTGAACCGTTGGCTCACCACACAAACTGCGGCAGGCACTTTGTTTGAAACCGACTTCCGCCTCCGGCCCAATGGCGAGGCGGGTCTGTTGGTGAGCAGCATTGAATCGTTTGAATCTTACCAACGTCGCGAGGGCGGCGTTGGCGCATGGTTTTGGGAGCACCAGGCTTTAACGCGAGCAAGGTTCTGCGTGGGCGATGCTGAAATTGGCAAAAAATTTGAAACACTGCGCGATGAAATCCTGAGCCTGCCACGAGACTGGGAGGTGGTGAAATCCGAGGTGATTGCCATGCGCAAAAAAATGCTGGAGGGTCACCCCAACCACAGCGAGTTGTTTGATGTGAAACACGACATTGGTGGCATGGTGGATGTGGAATTCATGGTCCAAGCCCTTGTGTTGGGGCATGCGCACAAGCACCCCATACTCACGGGCAACAAAGGCAATATTGCACTGCTAAAAAAAGCAGGGGAACTTGGCTTGGTGCCGGATGGACTGGCCAATGCAGTGGCCGACGCTTATCGCCAACTGCGCGCCAAACAACATGCCATGCGATTGGCTGGCCACGACAAATCACGCACAGGAGACCCCGCCATGGTGGTTTTGCGCAAACCCATCCGCACCCTTTGGGAGGTGCTGTTTGGCCAAGCGCTTATTGCGCCGGTGTGATCACTTGGGCACAGCAACCTGGTACATGCGCTTTTGGATGGTGCCTGTTTTGCGGGCCAGGTAGGGCGAGTTTTTGCGCTTGTCAAAGTAACGGGGGGCAGGCAGCATGCCGGCCATTCGCGCAGCTTGGTAGGTGCTGAGCTGCTTGGCATTCACACCAAAGTGATGACGTGCACCAGCTTGTGCGCCATACACGCCATTGCCCCACTCCACCACATTCAGATACACCTCCAAGATTCTGCGCTTGTCCCACAAGGCCTCAATCATGAGGGCAATCACCAGCTCCTGGCCCTTGCGGACGTAACTGCGCTTGGGCGTTAAAAAGAGGTTTTTGGCCAGTTGTTGAGTGATGGTGGAACCACCGTGGGTCACACGCCCGCGCCGAGCGTTGCGCTGGATGGCCAGCTCAATGGCCTCCATTTCCACGCCTTTGTGATCCACAAAGCCACTGTCCTCAGCAGCAACCACGGCTCGCTTCAAATTCAGCGAGATGTCCTCGTAAGGCACCCACTCATGCTTGAGCTGAAAGCCTGGCTCGGTTTTTCGGATTTCTTCGAGCCGACTCTGCATAAAACTGGTACTGCTCGGGTTGACATGCGTCCACACCGCAATTTGACCCAGGTACCAAAGCTGCAACAACACCACAGCGCAAAACGCCCAAAAGAATAGTCGCCACAACCAGCGGAAAGGATTAAAACGCCAAGCACGCTTGCCCATGCTAACCCGCCTTGGCCAACAACTGCGTGCGCACCCTCTGCAAGGTTTGCTCGCCATCCGGGGCTTTGCCTGTCCACCATTCAAACGCCAATTGCGCCTGAAAGACCAGCATGCCAAGCCCATCGGCCACCACGGCACCGGGCGACAGGCGTGTGCGGGCCAGCCGCATGAAAGGCGTGTCGGAAGACGCGTACATCATGTCGTAAGCCAGCACCGCACGGCCCCACCAGTCCGCGTGGATGGTGGGCACTTCACCCAGCAAACTGCTGGACGACGCATTCACAATCATCAGCGGTGCTGGCGGCAAATCAAAATCGGCAGGCGCATGTTCAAGGCTGCCACCGGCGGCGGGCAACTCGAGGGCTTCGGCCCGCTCGGCCAAGGCACGGGCTTTGGCACTGGTGCGGTTCAACACGGTGAGATGTTGTACCCCATGGGCCCGAAACGAAGCAACGCAACCCGCAGCTGCACCGCCGGCACCCAACAACAGCACTTGGCACTGGTCCAGGCGCAAGTGCATCGGTGCGAGCAAGCGTTGCAAATCGCGGCACAGCCCACCGCCATCGGTGTTGTCTGCTTCCACCGAGCCATCTGTCAAAAACTTCAGTGTGTTGGCGGCCTGGGCAAATTGCGCACCCTCGCTTACACGGCTGGCCAACTCAAAGGCTTGCAGTTTGAAAGGCACCGTGACATTGGCCCCCTGCACGCCTGCGGCCTGAAGCGCCCGCACCGTTGCAGCAAAACCATCCATGGGAGCCAGCAGGCGCATGTACTGCAAAGGCAAAT
>DASUEF010000083.1:0-1655 GCA_036275215.1 Limnobacter sp.
AAGCCATTGAAGCAGCGGCCAAGACCGGCAAGATCGGTGACGGCAAAATTTTCGTGTTTGATTTGTTGAGTGTTACCCGTATTCGCACAGGCGAAACCGGTAAAGACGCCCTTTAACCAGAGAGAAGTGAGGAAATCATGAGAAAACTTCTGACTGTCTGGCTTGCGGCCGCAGCACTGGGTTTCAGTGTTGCCAGTCCCGGTGTATTTGCTCAGGAAACCCCTGTAGCGCCTGCCACCGAAGCCACCGAAACAATGGCTGCTCCCGTCGAGGCAGCTCCTGCCGAAGCGCCTGCCGCTGAAGCTCCCATGGCCGCAGAAGCTGCTCCCGCAGAAGAAGCTGCCCCAGCTGTTGAACAAACAGTGAACAAAGGCGATATCACCTGGATGATGGTCGCGACTATTTTGGTTATCTTCATGACCATTCCAGGCTTGGCATTGTTCTACGGTGGCTTGGTCCGCGCAAAGAACATGTTGTCTGTGCTGATGCAGGTAATGTCCGTGTTCTGTCTGATCGTGGTGTTGTGGGCTGTTTACGGCTACAGCTTGACTTTCGGCGGTGGTGACAACCCGTTCGTGGGCAACTTCAGCAAACTGTTCTTGAGCGGCGTGACACCTGACTCCCTGTCAGCCACGTTCACTGAAGGCGTGATGATCCCTGAATTCATTTTCATCGCATTCCAGTCCACATTCGCGGCCATTACCTGTGCCCTGATCGTGGGTGCATTCGCCGAGCGCATCAAGTTCTCTGCAGTGTTGCTGTTCTGTGCAATCTGGTTCACTTTCAGCTACGTGCCAATCGCTCACATGGTGTGGGACGCTGCTGGTTTCATCTTCGCAGATGGCGCAATCGACTTCGCTGGCGGTACAGTGGTTCACATCAACGCTGCAGTTGCAGGTTTGGTGGGTGCTTACATGATCGGCAAGCGTGTTGGTTACGGCAAGGAAGCCATGACTCCACACAGCCTGACATTGACCATGGTTGGTGCATCCATGCTGTGGGTGGGTTGGTTCGGTTTCAACGCTGGTTCCAACCTGGAAGCCAACGGTGGTGCAACATTGGCCTTCATCAACACATTGTTGGCAACTGCTGCCGCAACACTGAGCTGGGCCGCTGCTGAAGCACTGCTGAAAGGCAAGGCGTCCATGCTGGGTGCCGCTTCCGGTGCAGTGGGTGGTTTGGTTGCGATCACACCAGCCTGCGGCACAATCGGCCCAATGGGAGCTCTGATCCTTGGCTTGATGGCTGGCCCAATCTGTCTGTGGGGCGTGACTGGTCTGAAGAAGATGTTGGGTGCAGACGATGCACTGGACGTGTTCGGTGTACACGGCGTAGGCGGTATCTTGGGCGCCTTGATGGTAGGTGTGTTGTCTGCACCTAGCCTGGGCGGCACCATGGGTGACGACTTCGTAATCGCTTCCCAGTTGGCAGTGCAGGCCAAGGGCGTGGTGATCACTATCGTTTGGTCTGGTATCGTGGCTGCAATCTCCTTCAAGCTGGTAGACCTCATCGTTGGTCTGCGTGTGTCTGAAGATGCAGAGCGCGAAGGTCTGGACATCACCTCTCACGGTGAAACAGCCTACAGCAAGTAAATACACTCTCCACTTAGGTGGAATCCTTCAGCCCGGGGTAAAGGGCTGATTCAAAGGCACCTT
>DASUEF010000084.1:0-1170 GCA_036275215.1 Limnobacter sp.
GCTGCGTAGTGAGTAAGCGAAGTCGTTGTCGCTGGTGTTGATCCAGTGTGCAATGCGAGGTGTGATTTCCATGAGTGATCTCCAGTAGGGTTGGATGCAAACGCTGCTTCGCACTACCCGGCACGCCGGGTAGTACGTTGAACGCTTAGGCCAGAACTTCTTCAGCGATTGACCAGATCGCACGGTTGATGCGCAGGTTCTCGTCTACGCTGTTGATCGCGCGGGTCGAGACACGGCGACCGTTGGCACTGCGCCCGGCTACGCCACCGCGGACGATGTTTTCTTGGATGCGGTTGATCACAGTCCAAGCATCGTCCCTGTTGTCTTCCCAACGTTGTGGGCGCAGCAGCTGGTTGACGTTGTTGATCGGAGCTTGCAGCTTGCCCTGTGCATCCAGACCCCAACGAGCTTCAGCAACGCGCTGAGCGATCTGGACCTGTTCGGGCAGGGCCAGCTGGATGCTGGACCAATGTTCGATTTTGTCCAGCACTTCGTCGGTGGACTCCAGCACCTTGTAGGTGCCTTCAATCACGTCGTCCAGCACGCTGTTGCCGGTGTGGCGCACGCTGACGTTGGCCAGCTGCTTGCCAATCACCAGACCGTTGGAGCAAACCAAGCGGTAGACACCAAAGCCCACGTTGAACGCTGAGGCACCGTCGTTGGCGTTGGTGATCAGCAGTTCAGGCACCGAGCCGCCAACCAGCGTGGGGTTGCTGACTTGGTCACGGTGACGCAGGCGAACAAGGTGCTTGGTGAACTCGCGGCGGTCTGCATCCCGGCAGCGGGACTGTTGCGCATCGGTGACCACGTAGCCCTCACCGAGCAGGGCGTCGAGCACGTTGGCTGTAGACACAGGCACGAAACGTTCACTGCGCGAGCTGTGTGCTGAGTCAGCAAACACAGACGGTGCACGGCGGTACACGTCGGAGGGTGTCAGGATTGTGTTGCTGGTGGTGCGGAAAGGGGCAAAGCCGCGAAGGTTTTGAGTCATGTCAATTCTCCAGTTGTAGGGCGTATGGAAGCGCCGAAGTTTTTGATGCAAACGCTGCATCGCACTACCCGGCACGCCGGGCAGTACGTTGAACGCTTACAGGTTTTTAATAATTTCAACTAAGCCGTTAATCACTTCTTGGCGAACGTCATCTGGCGTGTCAGGGTTTACTAGGTGAA
>DASUEF010000085.1:0-1498 GCA_036275215.1 Limnobacter sp.
ATGATTTTTTGGCTGAACACATTGACTGGGCACTCAAGCGCCTGAATGCCTAAACTGGAGACTAACTTGAGTCTTAATCCGCCCCAAACCCTCCACAAATTTTTTGCAAAGGCTCTGTGTTTTTTCTTGCTGAACTTTCCCTTTTACTCCATGACGCAAATTTGCGCTCGTCGATTGACGAGCGTGCCATATTCAACAAAAAAAACGGTCAATGGAAACTTACGACCTTCGTGGCGGGCGATTAAACCATCGCGGGCCTGACGATGGTGTGCGCCTCACCTTGCTGACGCTGGCGCACCTTGCCAATCAGGTAAGGCGTTTCGCCCTCGGCCTTGAGCAATGCCATGGCTGCATCCACCTGATTGGCGGGCAGAACCACCACCATCCCAATGCCGCAGTTGAATACGCGATTCATTTCGTCAAATGGCACTTGCCCGTTGGCTTGTAGCCACTTGAAAAGGTCGGACTCTGGCCATGCAGCGCGATCCAGTTCGGCGGTGAGTTGCTCGGGCAGTACACGGGGAATGTTTTCGACCAAACCACCGCCTGTGATGTGCGCCAGGGCATGTACCGGGAGGGCCTTGATGAGTTTGAGTACCGGTTTGACATACATGCGGGTGGGAGCCATGATGGCCTCTTTGAGCGTCACTCCGTCGCAGGGCTGCCCCAAATCTGGCTGGGCACGCTCAAGAATTTTGCGCACCAAAGAATATCCGTTGGAATGGGCGCCATTGGAGGCCAAGCCAATGATAGCGTCACCCTCTTTGACTTTGCTCGCATCCAGAATTTCGGATTTTTCAACAACCCCTACGGCAAAGCCTGCTAGATCGTACTCGCCATCGGGATACATGCCGGGCATCTCGGCTGTTTCGCCGCCGATGAGCGCGCATCCCGCCTGCTCACACCCTGTCGCAATGCCCCCCACCACGCTGGCGGCGGTTTTTACATCCAGCTTGCCGCAAGCAAAGTAGTCTAAAAAATAAAGGGGCTCTGCGCCCTGCACCAGAATATCGTTGGCGCTCATGGCCACCAGGTCGATGCCCACGGTGTGATGGATGTTCCATTCAAAGGCCAACCGAAGCTTGGTACCCACGCCATCGGTGCCCGACACCAACACAGGCTCCCGGTAGCCCTTGGGCACCTCAAAGAGTGCGCCAAATCCACCAATTCCCGCCAGCACGCCAGGGCGCAATGTGCGCTTGGCCATGGGCTTAATGGCTTCGACCAA
Organism: Limnobacter sp.; assembly: GCA_036275215.1. Lineage (GTDB taxonomy): Bacteria > Pseudomonadota > Gammaproteobacteria > Burkholderiales > Burkholderiaceae_B > Limnobacter. Next base: position 1,229 of record DASUEF010000085.1, read on the forward strand.
ATCGTCACCAGCCTGTATGTCCACGCCGGCGTCTTTGTAGGTGAGGGGAGAATTCATTGACTTTGGGTCCGAAAAGGGTTGGATCTTTGAGAGCCGACATTTTAACCGACCCGGGCCGTCAATAGTGGCAATCGGGGGTATTATTGAGGGCTGCTTGAATTCGACCAACCCCCAAGCAATGCCCATGCAACAACTGCTCCTTGACGTGTTTACACCACCGCGCCCCACCTTGGGCAATTTTTTGGTGGGTCAAAACGCGCAGGTTGTGCA
>DASUEF010000086.1:0-1096 GCA_036275215.1 Limnobacter sp.
TGAAATTGGCGACATGCCAATCTCACTGCAGGCCCGGTTGTTGCGCGTGTTGCAAGAGCGTGTGGTCACCCCGCTGGGCAGCCAAAAAAGCATTCCGGTGAATTTGCAAGTGATTTGCGCCACCCACCGCAATTTGCGTGACTTGATCACCACCGGGCAATTCCGGGAAGACCTGTATTACCGCTTGCACGGACTGGTGGTGCGCCTGCCAGCCCTGCGTGAACGCACCGATCTGGCAAAAATCATCCAGCGCATCCTTGAAAACGAATCACATCACCCCAACATCCGAGTCTCCAGTGAGGTGATGCGCGCATTCACCACCCACAGTTGGCCGGGCAACATTCGCCAACTCACCAATATTTTGCGAACAGCCAGTGTCATGACCGACGAGCAAGAAACCATTGAATGGGATCATTTGCCCGACGATTTTCTGGATGAGTGGAAGGCACTCCGGATGGACAATCTTCATCAAGAGGAGCTGCAGCCCCACGACGGAGTGTGCGTGTCACAGCGCCCCGAGCCGGCGACACACGCGATGGGCCAAGGCGCTTCCGATCCCCCATCCAAGCAAGTCAAAGTGCAGTTTAATGTGCGCAGCAATTTCACGGCGCCGAGCAAAGTTGTAGGCCATGCGAAGACCACCTCAACAAACCCTGTGGAGCGTCAACCCTTGGCACGAGCCACACCCGCTTGGAACCAAGACCATCGCGAACGGCCTCACTTTGACTTTAAGGTGCACAAATCTGACGATCGCAACAATCTGGCAGCGCACACCCGTCAGCCGCTGGATCAAACCTTCTCGAAATTCCGGGAAGGGCGCTTTGAGTCTTGGCCCAGCCAAACCGTGATGCGCAAGCCAGATGCGTTCACTCCGAGCGGCGTGGGCACACCACCTCCCCAGCCACACGATGCACGTGCGCAAGGTTATCTGGGTGCCCGGCAAGCCATACGCGCGCCAGCAGAGGCGCCGATTAACCTGGATGATCTTGAATCGCGTGCCATTCAGGAGGCTCTGGAAACTTGCCGTGGCAATGTGAGCGCAGCAGCCCGGATGCTTGGCATTTCTCGCAACACCATCTACCGACGACTCAATGGC
>DASUEF010000087.1:0-3065 GCA_036275215.1 Limnobacter sp.
CTTTATCCGAGTTTCTCGTTCAAGATGTGGGGTTCGGACTCGACCGCAGCTATCGCTTTCGGACCGAATCCACACACACGTGGGTTAAACCGCACTCCCCGTCTGGCTTTAGGACTCCTGCCCACAGCCAGATAGCAAAAAGCAGCGAAATGCTGCTTTAAGAGTTAAGGGTGAAGCATAGCAGATTAGAGGGCTTGCCCTAAACCCCCATTTTTGTACCAAGCCTCAATTTGTGGTTTTCAGGGTACGGAGGCAAATACTCAGACCTCACCAACATGGGCAGTTTTAACTCGGTATGGGGATGAGCGAACCTGCGCGGCCCTCTAGGATTGAGCCATATCCAACGGAGGGTAATCATGCAGCGCGTCAAATACAGAGGCATTGAAGTGCCGGTGCACCACATCCAGTTACTCAAATGCATCGACTCGGTGAACGAACTGATCGACGACATGAAAGATCTGCAGAGCAGTTGGGACAATTTGAGCCTGTTGGGTGAGCTGACACGCGTGGGCACAGAGATTTCTGGAACACGCGAAAACTTCAAGGCACTGTCGGAAAATCTGAGCAATAGCCTGATTGAACAATCAATTTCTGATGCGGTGCAACAATTGGAATGCAAGGCGCAAAATGCCATCGATATTCTCGTGAGAAACCTCTTCGAAAGAACAGCCGATATTGGATTTTTGTGCACAGACCTTCTGTTGGGGGAAGCCTGCCAAAACAATGCCCGCGGCGACATTCTGCCCAGAATGCAGAGCTACATTGCAAAGTATTCAGTGTACCGCAACATGGTGTTGATCTCCTCCGATGGCCAGGTGGTCTGCGACATGCTGGGCCAATACGACACCAAAGACACCGCGCGCTGGCTGATTGAAGCGGTGTCGCAAAGCCCGAGCCCCTATGTCGAAAGGCATGGGCCATTGCTGGATCAAGGGGACACCTTGCATGACCTGGTGTACGCCTGGAAAGTACAAAGCCAAGGCAACACCGTTGGCTACATTGCCCTGCAATTCAACCTTGAGCATGAGAGCTCCACCCTCTTTTCCAAGGTGCTGGGCCACAAGCAGACGGACGCCAAAACCCAGGACATGAGTTGGACAGTGTGCGGAATTGCCGATGCCAACATGCGTGTGCTGGTGTCTAGCGACGAGCATCACATTGCCCCAGGGCTGCAACTTCAATTGCTGGGCAACGGTCAATGGCGAATTGCACGGATTGGGGCCACAGCGTACATGGCCTGCGTGCGCTCCACACGCGGCTATCAAAGCTACATGGGCCCTGGCTGGCTGGGCTTTGCCTTGGTGCCGATCCATCAAGCCTTTGTGCAACAGGGCCCCAAGGCATCAGAAGATCAATCCCGCCAGATTGAAGTTCGGGAAGGTCTGATCAAGCGTGAGATTCAACAATACCGCGAGCAGGCCGAACACATCCAGATGCAATTGAACCGCAGCGTCTGGAATGGCAACATCAGCCAGCGCAAAAGCGACCAAGCGCTGGGAGAATCATTCAGCAAAACACTGCTGTGGGAAATCAGCCGCGCTGGGGAGCGGACCAAGCAACTGTTTGAACGCGCCTTGCAAGACCTGATGATGAGGGCCATTGATCGCCTTCAGGTTGAACAGGAGGCCTGTGCGACGCTGGCCATGGATTTGATGGACCGCAACCTGTATGAGCGTGCCAACGATTGCCGCTGGTGGGCGGACAATCCCTTGCTGCTAGAGTGCCTGGACAACCCTGGCAACCCCACCCTGCTGGCCAAAGCTGAAGCGTGCCTGAAGCACATCAACAGCCTATACACGGTGTATGCCAATATTCTGCTTTTTGATACGCAGGGCAATGTGGTTTGCAGCAGCAATCCCCACCCACTGAAAGAAGCCATAAGCACTCCCTGGCTGCAACAGGCGATGCGACAAACCCAGGCCCAACAGTACGTGGTATCGCCATTTGAAAGCTCACCCCTGTATGAAGACCGGCCAACCTACATTTACTGTGCGCCAGTGTTAAGCCGTGCGTTGGGCGCTGACAAAGCCCATGGTGCCGTCGCCGTGGTGTTTGACAGCGAACCCCAGTTTGAGGCCATTCTTCAAGAGTCGATGGCGGGTCATCAGCATCATGCCATGGCCTACATTGTGGACGAACAGGGCAATGTGTTGTCGTCCACTTCAGACCGGTTTGTTGTTGGCAATCGCCTGCAATTTAAACTGGATCGCCCCACGCCTTTTGTGAAGCAAGCCCATTGGCATCAAATGTTGGAGTTGGAAGAAAAGCTTTACGCAGTAGGCTGCTGCAACTCAGGCAGCTACCGAGAATACAAAAGCGACCAGGACTGCTACCAGAACAACCTGACTTGTGTTTATTTGGTTCAAATTGGCCAAGCTTGCGCACCCTCCCAGAACAAGCCCCTTTGCTTTGAACATTTGCGCAACGGGAGACAAAGGAGCCACGGCAGCCTTGAAGTGGCAACCTTCCGGGTTGGTACGCAGTGGTTTGGCATTGATTCTGAAAAAGTGCAAGAATCCTTTTTGGCCAAACACCTTGCCACGACGCCCAATGCAGGCGCGAGTGTGCTGGGAAGCACACTGCACAAAGGCAAAGCGGTGACCGTGATTGATCTGGAATTTGTAATAGACGATTGCAGATGTCCCAGCGACATGCACCGCAAAAACAATGAAATCACTCAGCTTGTTTTACTCAAAAGCCATGCTGATGGGCCAGTCATCGCCTTGGTGGTGGATGAGCTGGGTGAAATTCCCAATGTACCAATCGACGAAATAACACCGACCGAACAATTAATGGGGAACAATCCACTGATCGCTGGTTTGATCAAGACGCCCGACAATTTGCTGCTCCTTTTGGAACCCAGCAAAATTTTGGGCCATCTGCTGGCCAAAGAAAAAGGCCTCTTCCAGGAAGAGGCCTTGAGTGAGCAGCGTTAAGCCAGGAGGGATCAGCGATCGCTGATGGGCTTCACGTTGCGGTGCGCTGCACCATTGAACAACTGGCGAGGACGACCGATCTTGTATTCTGGATCGGCAATCATTTCGTTGAGCTGTGCAATCCAGCCC
>DASUEF010000088.1:0-8649 GCA_036275215.1 Limnobacter sp.
AGAGGGTCCGGCGGAGTAAGAAAGCTTAGATGGTCGCGCCCCGGTTCAGGCAAGTCTTCCGGTGTTAGGGTCTGTTACTTTTTAGTGGATGAGCAAGATCAAATTTGGATGTTGATGATTTATCCCAAGTCTGTGGCAGATTCGATACCCTCCCACATTCTTCGGGCATTGAAAGAGGAGTTGGAGTCATGAGCAAATCTTTTTTTACAGGCAATAAACCAGCTGAAAACTCTGTTGCTGAAGATCTGTTGGCTGCGGTCAAAGAAATGAAGGCTAACCGAATCGGCAGGAAAATCACCTTTGAATTTGTATCTCCTGGTGTTGTTCGGCGCACCATTCAAACCGCTGGCTCAAAAGAAGTGGTGTCTGAAGAGTTGCGCGGGCCGCGCTGGGAAGTGGTGGCTTTGCGGAAAAAGCTTAAGATGAACCCATCCGAGTTTGCTCAGACATTTCATGTGAATAAGCGAACTCTTGAGAATTGGGAGCAAGGCAGAAGTGAGGCAAAAGGCGCAGCCCTTCAGTTGATCAGATTGGCTGCTGTTGACCCAAGTGTTGTTGAGAAATTGAAATACCTGTAATGACCCAGCCATTTCTGCACAGTTTAGGCCGCTCACAGAATTCGCATCCGCTGGCTTCGCCGTTCCAATCATAATCAAAAAGCCGATCAGCTTGAAGAAAAGCTGAATGCACGAGATCAAGAATTGCTCGAGGCGCAAATGTCTTTTAAAAAGAAATACGAATTCACATAAATACGGCGTTGCTCTGGTTTGCGTCGGCTCTGGCCGGTTGCGCGAGTTTGGGCGATGCGCTTGCCCAGCGAATTTCGGCAAATGCCAGATTGGCGAAAGCCAGATGGCACCCCAGCAGGCGAAATCGTGTTCAGCCGCCTGCGCCATTTTGTAACCTTGGATGGTTGGCGGCACTCGGATTTGTCAGACAAGTTTGCCATGGTGGTGGTCAACCCCGGCGACTATTTTTTAAGTGGAAATTTCAATCGATACACCACAGTGTCACTCCAAGAAAACCCACCCAACTTGCTGCCAAAGCCCGCGCCCGCGCCCTTGGGCCATGTCCGTTTTGTGTCTGAGATGCACAGAGAGTCCTACAAATACACCAAAACAGTCGATTACTACGCACCTGTAATCACAGGCGTTATCGGTGCTGGCTTTGGGGCTGTGCCCGTCACAGAGGATGTGTACACGGGCAGCAAAAGTTTTAACGCCAAGGGTTATCGCAATGCCACACCCACCGTGACTGAACACGTTGAGCTGAATCAACTCAATGGCGGGCTTATCCAGACCTTGAAAATCACAGCCAAGGCCGGTGAGATTCTGGTTCTCCCCGAGATATTCATAGATGTGTCGACCAAACCTCGCTACGACACAGCGTCCTGCTCCAATGAAGGCCGACGAGAATGGATCTGTCCAATCCTCTCCGTCCCCTTTTTATACAAACCCGCAGATGTGCAAGGTTTCCTCGACACGTTAAAAACCAACAGCGTACTTAACCCGTGGTCAACCCTCGTCAAAGAAGCGCCCATCACGCACAACGACCAATTAAAACCCACCGGCTTTGTTCGGGACGGGTATGGCGTTTATGTGTTGGGTGAGATACCCAGCGAATTAAAGCCCAAAACCAAAAAATCGTCCCGCTAAGCACTGCAAACATTTGGATTGTTAAAGCCTTTCCAATGCATCAGCCCAAGCCAGCACATCAGGCCCGTGTCCAAAAAGTAAAGCTTGGGCGTTTTCACCAAACGCTTTCCAAAATTTTCAAAGTACGGGGGTAGGCGCATCACCAAGTAACTGGCCTCTAAAACACCAATCCATTCTCTTGCGGTCACGGAGCGAATGCCAGCATCGGCCCCCAAGGCGCTTAAATTCAGCAATCGCCCAGACCGCGCTGCCGCCAATGACTGAGGGATGTGGCGCACCAAATCGAACTGCTGCGAACCCGTCAGTATAAAGTCGCCCATGCGCTGGCGCTCATCCACCAAACCCTGGAGCCACTACATCAAGGCGGGCACGCGTTGCACTTCGTCAACAATTGCACCATCCGGAAACTGTGCCAAAAACCGTTTGGGTTCGTCCGTTGCAAACAATCGCTGCTCCGGGTTTTCTAGGGACACATAAGGCTTGCCCGGACTGCCGCGGCCCCGTGACGGCCACCACCGGGAACCCTTTGGCAAGGCGTTGAACTGCGCTGGCAGCCAATCTTGGGACGATCATGATAATTTAAAGTTGTAACTCAGATTTGCAGATACAAAGTCAATTTGACCTTAAGCACCAAGCATTTCTCGGGCACCGAATTCCATCAACGCCTGCCGCTGTGCCCGGGTGTTTATAAACAGTGGGCCGAGTGCTTTTTTGCCGTGCTCAATCCAGGTGTCCAGCAATGCGGCGAGTTGTGCTTCGTCTTTGACGTGACCTCGCGCTATTTCAATGCGCATGGCCTGCGCCACCCACAAGGCGGAGGGCCGGCCCACACCGCGCACGCTGGTCAACCATTTTGGTTTTAAATGGCCAGCCTCTTGCAGCACGTCCAGGCTTTCACTCAACTGGTCTGCTGTGAGTTTTTTGCCGTCATACGGGGTGAGGAGTTGGGTAAAAAACAGCACCCGATTTTTTTGTTCGCCGGGTCTGCGGTATGTAATTTTGAAGCGTTGAGCCTCCACCAACCCACCCTCGCACTCCGACCTCTCCAATGGGATGGGGGTGATGGCCACGTGGTGCTGGCCCACCATCACAGTCTGCGAGCCGCCGTCTTTGGGCAGCAAGGCGCCCAGGGCAACACCCAAGCCTTTGTGCTGCGGAGCGCCCGGGGCCTTGCGTTGTTCACGGCCCAACATGCGGCTGGGGGTGCCCACCATTTCCACCACGTCCTCGCCTTGGTCCAGAATTTTTATCCAATGCTGCAGGCCTTCTGCCTCATTCGGTGGCTCGGCGCAAAAGTTGGATGCGGCGTGTACGCCCAAGCCAAGGCGTCGGGGCGCTGCCGGGGTCACCACCGCTTGTGGGGCATCGGCAACCTTGTGCATTTTCAGGTCTTCTTTCAGGGTGTGGTACAAGAGCAAAAACTGCGCTTTGCTTTGTACAAAGCTGGCGCCCCGCTCTATGCGCCCCTGTGCCACCGCCTCTGCAATGGCGGTCACCAAGGCGCGATTGTCTACCCTGCCCTTGGCGTCCACCATGTGTTTGCCCTGGCCCAATGCAATCAAATTGTGATGCAAATGCGCATAGGCCAGCAATGTGCCGGTGCGCCCAACGCCGGCCCTGCAGTGTGTGATCACACGCAGGCCTTCTTCAAGCTGCGTATCCATCAGTTGCCGCAAACCGCGCAACGCCGCAGGCGCAATCACACCATGGTCGGGCCAGCCCAAAAACTGAAGCACCCGCACTTGCTTTGGCGCTTGCCCGTGCAGCGCAACTTCCAACACCAGTGCGCGGCAGTTTTCACCGGGGATGTCGTGGGCCTGCAATGTTTTAACTACCATGTGTTTGCCGGTTTGGGGGTCTTCCACTTGCCGTGTTTCGCCAAGCGGCGGGCAATAGTTAAACTCCCCATGGTGAAAGTCGTTCGAGGAACGCAAATCAAACACGGTGCTGGGCGCGTCCCCTGCAATCATTTTTAAAAAATCACTCTCTGCCTTGGTTTTGCCTTCGTCCACCCAGGGTGGCGTGGCGGCCACCGCCTGCCTGCCCTGCCCCAAAGACACCCTGTTGGCGTGCACGTTCAAAGGCCCGGCGCTGCAATGCTTCACACATGAGGCCTCTGGGCACTCAATGTTGTTAAAACGCATGGGCACATCTGCCGAATCTTGCAGTGCAAAGCCAGCGTAGTTGCCCAGTTTTGCAAACGCCTCACGGGCAAGCTGCTCACCCGTGGTTTGCAGGGGTGCAGCAACCCATTGCATAAAACGCCCAGCCGCACCCCAAGCGCTTTGCGTGGGGCTTGCCTGGTCCATCACATGTGCTGCAATTTCTTTGGCCAGGCTGGCGCTTGGCCTGGGCTCACAGACCAGCGGCGACGGCATGCCCAACACTCGCGCAGCAATGTGGGGGTCTTTGTAAATGGCTTTTTTCATGGCGTCGTTGTTCAAGCAAGAATCCCTGAACTTTTGGAGTGGCTCAGGCAATTGCTTTGCATGTGCAGCCGCTTGCATCACATTCACAAACTCATAACGCCCAATCAACTCGGCAGGCACTTTGTGCAACTTGCCTTGCGCCGCCACAGGCATCAGGTCCAGCACCTGCCTGGCCAACACCTGCTGTTGGGGACCAAAAGGACGCACGGGCGCTGCACGCATAATTTGCTGCATGTCGCCATACATGGGGCTTTGCACTTTAAACCCTTGCTTCACCAACAGCTCTGGATTGCACAGCTCCACGGGCTGCGGTGCTTGCAGGTGCTGGTGGTGCTGCTGCATGGCGTGGTGTATGCATACAGGTGTCAAAGGCTGATCACCCAGTTGCTTGAGCATGCAGGTGAGGTCAACGCCATCCAATTCAATCCAATGGCCCTGCACACCCGCTTTAAGTCCACGCCCAAACCCCACCCGCCCTTCCACAAAACAGCGCAACGCAATCATCGCCAAGTCGACTTTGGCTTGCTGTTGTTGTGCGTCGGTGAGCCCCTGGTTGACGAGTTGCTCCACAAGCGATTGCAGCGCCAAGTCCAACGGTTGGGACATGTTGCATGGGTCGATGCGGCCAGGCCAAATGGCAGCGCTGTTTTGCCTTTGGGCAAGCTTGGCGTTTAACTGGGCAAAGGCTTGGGGGTTGGCCACGTCGCCAGTGCCAATCTTGGCTCCTTCATAAACCTGTAGGTTGGGCATGGCCATTGTATGGAGTCAAAACAATGAGTCGCACCCGACCGGGCAAGGTTCATCGGCAATTTGGGGATGGATTGGTTGTGCAGAACGATCAACTACGCATCTTTTTGCATCCTGAGAGATCCTTCTACTTGAACGAAATTGTGCGACACGCCAACGCTGGGAAAGGCGCAGTCCAAAGAGAATTACTAAAACTTGAGTCATCTGGACTCATTCTGGCAACCACCATCGGCAATCAGAAGCATGCCACCAAGATCAATCGTGCATTTATTTTTGGATCGATTGCGAAGGCAACTGACCGTGCACAAAGCGATTTCGACAACCTTTTAAAGATTGGGCAAATCAAGCTGGATACCGCTCAGAAAATAGGTACACCGTTTTTCAGTTACTAGAGAGCACGGCCGGTTTACCAGCATCTGTTTGGCGAATATTCGCCATAGCGCACCAGAAAAGAAATCTTGCAGAATATGAAGGGGTTAGCCGCGACACCATTGTTCGGTTAGAGCGCAGGGAAGATGTTAGCTTTGCCACCGCCATGGCTATGCTGCGAGTGTTTGGCCTTGGGTGGCTTATGTGGTGTACCGGGCAAGCCCGGTGGGCGGAGGTTTCCCTCAAATATCGCGCCAAATAGATGGCGCAATTTAAGAAATGGCGCCATAATTGCGCCAAACAAACAGCAATTGCGCCAACTCCATGCAAAACAAAGCCAACATCTACGATAGCCTTGCTGACAACCCACAGGGGTTAAGCCTCCGCGAATTATTGGCACTGCACCCACGTCTTTCAAGACGCACAACCCAACGCATCATCAGTGAATTGTTGGGAAGTGGCGCAATTACCGCCCAAGGGGCCGCGCGATCCCGCAAGTACCTTGCTGTAAGCCCAGGAACAAATGAGGTCAGCGCCCAGCAAGCGTTCCATCCGCGCCATGGGGCGTTTCCAAAACACATCCCTATTTCGGTAGATAGCGAAGACATACTGGCCTATGTTGATCTACCAATTCACGCCAGGAAACCCGTTGGCTATCAGCGAGAGTTTTTGGCAAACTACCAGCCCAATAAAACTGCTTACCTGCCAGCAACACTGCGCCAACAGCTTTACCGAATTGGCAGCACATCCAAAACCAATTTGCCAGCAGGCACGTACAGCCGAGCAATTCTTGATCGATTGTTGATCGATTTGTCGTGGGCATCCAGCCAGCTGGAAGGTAACACTTACTCAAGGTTGGACACCCGCAAACTGATCGAGCACGGCCTGGCTGCAACGGGCAAGGCCGCACTTGAAACACAAATGATTTTGAACCACAAAACTGCGATAGAACTGCTGGTTCAAAACATAGACACAGTGGCCTTTGACCGCTACACCATCATGAACCTGCACAGCGCGCTGTCTGAGAACCTGCTCCCTAACCCAGATGACGAGGGCCGCATACGCCAACATGCAGTGGACATTGGCAAAAGCGTCTACCGCCCATTGGCAGCGCCGCAGCAAATCGAAGAACTGCTTGACGAGCTTCTCGCAAAAGCCAGGCAAATTGTTGACCCTTTCGAACAATCTTTTTTCATCATGGTGCATTTGCCCTATTTGCAACCTTTTGCGGACATCAACAAACGCACCTCCAGGCTCGCCGCCAATTTACCCCTTTTTCGCGCCAACCTGTGCCCACTTACCTTTCTTGATGTGCCCGAGGCAGCGTACAGCCGCGCCACTTTGGGCGTTTATGAAATGACGCGCATTGAATTGCTTCGCGACTTGTATCTATGGGCCTACGAACGCTCCAGCCAAGAATACCTGAGCATCACCCAAGAATTGGCCGAGCCCAACCCTCTTCGTCTGAAGTGGCGAGAACTGATCAAGACCACGGTTCGGGACGTGGTTTTAAAAGCAAACCTTGATGCACTACCAATCATTCAACACGCGGTACAAAGCAAGGTAGAAGCGGATGATCAAACCGAAGTTCAAGCCCTGTTGATTGAAGAACTCCGCCGACTTCATGAGGGTGTATTGGCACGTTACGGTCTTCGGCCATCAGAATACCAAGCCTGGGTGAAACATAAAAACAGAGGTGGCTGAGGAAATCATCTGGACGGCGCACGCGCCGGGTAAGCCCGGGGGGCGGGGTTTTACTGAAGCACCAAACCTTTGATCGCCCCCTGTACATCGCGGCTGTGTCTTTGGAAATGCCCCAACCGCTCTTTCAACATCTTTTTGTACTTTTTGATGTGTTGCTCATCTTGCTTGTTTCGGCAAGGCAGGCTGGCAAACACCCCTGCTGCGCCTTGGTTCAATATTTCAACCTGCATGGCAAATCGCTTGCTTAGTAATCGCCCAGGCAAACCACACGCGTGTGCAAAACATGCCAAATCATAAGTACTGGGCAATGCACCATTATCCAAAAACTCATCGCCCAAGCCCATGGCCCAATCGTGCGCAAAATCAAACAGCATCACATTCACCAGGTCGTAAAATGGCGCCAACCCAATGCCTTGCTCATTCACAAAGAAACTGAGGTTTTTGGCATGGCAGTCGGCGTTGCCAACCAGCAGATTAAACACCGTCCAATCCAGCAAACTCAATACATGTGCAGCAGGCTGAGCTGCCCAATGCTTTGTTCCAAACACCTCCGGAAACGACACTCCATCGCGAATGTGCCGCGTGTGCTTGCCGTGGGCCAAAGGTCTTTCATATTTTTGCATGCTATCGCGGTTAAGCAATTGGCAGCCATCAATCGTGTGGCGTCGTAACACCTGCGTGTGGTCGCTGTTGAAACGGCGATCAAAACGCTCCACCAACAACGCGTTATGTCGGCCCACCTCAACAAGCTGTGCACTGTTGACAGTTAGGCCAACAGCCCGCGCAAGCGAGAGCGTGGCCAATTCATTCATCACCAAACCCGGTGCCTGAGGCGACTCAAACTTCAACAAGTGGGTAGACACCCATGCACCATCGGCAAACCCCATGCCGTAAACTGGATGTAGCATCACATTCAGCTTGTCTTGCACCCCCGCGGCAGACATTCGCACCTTTCCGTTCCACACAGCGAGGTTCCGGTCGTTGCTGTTTAATCGCTTGGCCAGCTCATCCAAATCCAATGCTTCAAATTGTGCAGGCGTTTGCAAGTGTTCTGCACTTGGAGCCAGCGCCAGTGCGCCTGGCGCATCCATCCCCAGTTTGGCCAGAATGGCAAAGTGGTTATCTTTGGATATGGCCAAGTACTGCAAGGCTTTATCGAACACGTTGCCTTCAGGAAACATATTCCTTAAAAAAAGGTTTGCAGCTTTTTCAGTGATTGGCCCGGCCAGTGGCAAGTGTGGCGACAACGCAAACCCCGCCGCCTGCCACTGTGGCGTGTATTCAAAACGGTGAATGCGGGTGTACTCGAAGTGTCTTGATTAACCGCGAGGCGATTTCCCTAGATGTTCGCGCCAAGTTGGCAGACATGTTTTCCGAATCAGACTTGCCGTGGAAGGTCGACCTGGTTGATTGGCACAGTGTTTCGCCAGAGTTCCGAAAAATCATCCAATCAAGTTACGAGATCATCCCAAGTACAGAAAGAAATAGAGAATCGGACAGACAATGCTTTTGCATTGCCAACGGCAAGGCGATTGCATTACTATAACGATATTACCGATAGTGCTCAGGAGCACACCATGCCCACCATCCTTGAAGCCGAATCCACGTTGACCGACCGTTACCAAACCACCGTGCCAGAAACAGTTCGCCGTGCTCTGCGCCTGCGCAAGCGCGACAAAATCCAGTACCTCATTCGTCCCAGTGGCGAAGTGGTGCTGACACGCGCCAGTGACGCAGAGGCCGAC
>DASUEF010000089.1:0-52263 GCA_036275215.1 Limnobacter sp.
TCGGCGGTTGCCGCCTGCGCTGGCAATCCATCGAAAAACACGAAAGCCATCAGGCTCAGCGCCGCAAAAGCGGTCTTGCTGCAAAACTTCATGATCACCCGTCTCCTGATTTTTATAAATCTGTCAGAATGCAAGCAATCGATGTGCCTATGTCCGCAAATGCTCAACCTAAAAGTCTCTGCACGCTGGAAGCGCGACGACGGTCAAACCGTTGAACTGGATCACCGCTTGCTGCATACCCTCCAGGCCATTCAAACCGAGGGATCCATCTCTCTGGCCTGCAAAACTTTGGGCGTTTCCTACCGTACTTTATGGGCTCAAATTCAACAATACAACCAGTTGTTTGGCGAAGAGGTGGTGGCCACACATGGCCGAGCTGGCGCATGCCTTACCCGCTTCGGCCACAAACTGATGTGGATGGTGGAGCAAGGCAATGTGCGCATCACGCCCGAACTCGGCATGGTGGGCGAGCAGCTCAATGCAGAGTGGCTGGATGTGGGGACCAACAAACCCTGGATCAGCTTGGCCATGAGCGATGACCTGGTGCTTCAGCAACTGTTCCAGAACACACCGCTCTACAAGCGGCTGCAGGTTTCACTGCGCTGGTCCGGCAGCATCGCTGCGCTGTCTGCCTTGCATCGGGGTGAAGTGCGTGTGGCGGGCTGCCATTTGCCCGTGGGCGATCAAGACCACTCCCACGTGCATCAAATCATGCGGCGTTGGTTGCGCGGCGCCAACCTCTCGGTGATTGAACTCTTTGAGCGCGACATTGGCTGGATGAGCAGGCCCAGTGCAACACCCCCCACGCTGACTGACGTGGCGCAAAGGCACGCGTCGCTGGTCAACCGCAACTCCGCCTCGTCCACCCACCATCAACTCAACGCACTCATCGCACAAGCCTGCTTAAAAGCGGAAGAGCTGCCCGGTTACTACCACGAAGAAAACTCACACATGGCCGTGGCGTGCACCATCGCCGCAGGCCACGGTGATTTGGGCTTGGGCCTACGCGCAGCGGCGGAGCACTACGGTTTGCAATTCAGACATGTGTCACAAGAGCGGTATTTTTTGGTGTTGCACACCGATGATTTGCACTTCCCAGCCGTCCAGGTGTTGTTGCCGTGGCTAAAGTCCGGCGAAGTCAACACCTTGGTGAAGACCACCGCTGGTTACGCTGCTCAGCGATTGGGAGAGGTGCAAGCGCTCGAAACCTTCCTGAACAGGCTCACCGATTGATGACCCCCACCCATTTGAGTGTGCCAAAAACAAACAAGCGTGTGCAGCGCAACAATATTCGGCAACGCCTTGCATAATTTTTGAGTCACCCATTCTGCAAACGCTGCGCCAAAAACTCCACACACACCCGCAAACGGGCAGAGCTGGCCAATCGGGATGGGTACACCGCGTACACATTGGCCTGCTGATAATAAGCAGGCAAGACTTGTTTGAGCTTTTTGCTTTGCAACAGAGGGGCCACGTCCCACGCGCTGCGCAAGCCGATGCCATGGCCGTCCGCCATCCACTGTCGCACCGATTCTCCGTTGTTGGAAGTGAGTTTGCCTTTCACACGGACGGTCTCTTCACCATGGGGGCCTTGCAATACCCAACGCCCGGGCAACTGGTCCCGTTCGCGAATCAACAGGCAAGAATGCCGTTGCAAATCATCAAGAGATTTTAACGCCCCCGCCTTTTTTAAATACGCGGGGCTTGCACACAAAATACGCCTGTTGTCAGCAATGTGGCGGGCGATCAAGCCAGGCTCTTGCACAGCCCCCAGCCGTATGTCCAAATGAAAACCCTCGGTGACCATATCCACTGGGCGATCCATCAATTCCAGTTGCACCTCCAACTGCGGGTACTTGCGCACCAGTGCAGACAAAGCTGGCGCCACGCGCGAGCGGCCATAACCTGTGCTGGAGCACACCCTCAACAAACCCTGCGGCACAGAGCGCTCCGCCGACATGGCATCCATCAAATCTTGCGCACTGTCGAGCACACGCTGCCCCCACTCCACACAGGTTTCGCCCAGCTCAGTGAGCGACAAACTCCGCGTGGTGCGGTGAAAAAGCCGCGCACCCATGCGTGCCTCCAACTGCGCCAGCCGCTTGCTCACGTAGGCTGCACTCACACCTGCCGATTGTGCATAGGCCGACATGGAGCCATGCCTGCTCAGTGCGACCAGCAAAGACAGATCCTCCAGCGAAGGGATATTCGGCATGGTATGTAACCTTTTGGATAACAATCATTCAACTTTAATGCACATTATCAACCATTCGATTGATTGATACACTCTTCACATTCTCAAAATTTATCAAAGACAGGAGCCATCCATGGGTATCAAAAAAATCGCAGTTCTTCCTGGCGATGGGATTGGCAAAGAAGTCACGCCAGAGGGCCTGCGCGTGCTGGAAGCGGCTGCGCGGCGCTACGCGCTCAACCTGGAATTCACGCACTTTGATTGGGCCCATTGCGACTATTACCTCCAGCATGGGCAGATGATGCCCAGCAACTGGTTTGAACAGCTGGTGAATTTTGATGCCTTGTACTTTGGCGCTGTGGGCTGGCCAGACAAGGTGCCCGATCACATTTCCCTCTGGGGATCACTGCTCAAATTCAGGCGTGAATTTGACCAATACGTGAACCTGCGCCCAGTGCGCTTGATGCCAGGCATCCCCTGCCCGCTCGCCAATAAAAAAGTGGGAGACATTGATTTTTATGTGGTGCGGGAGAATACCGAAGGCGAATACTCCGCAGTGGGTGGTCGAATGTTTGAAGGGACCGACCGCGAAACCGTGCTGCAAGAAGCGGTGTTCACCCGCAAGGGCACGGACCGCATTTTGAAATACGCTTTTGAACTCGCGCAAAGCCGCCCCAAGAAGCACCTCACCTCGGCCACCAAATCCAACGGCATTGCCATCAGCATGCCCTACTGGGACGAGCGTGTTGAAGCGATGGGTTTGCAATACCCGCAGGTGCATTGGGACAAATACCATGTGGACATTCTGGCTGCACGTTTCGTACTAAGCCCAGAGCGCTTTGATGTGGTGGTTGCCTCCAATCTGTTTGGCGACATCCTTTCTGACCTTGGGCCAGCCTGCACCGGCACCATCGGCATCGCCCCGTCGGGCAACCTCAACCCAGAGGGAGAATTTCCGTCTCTGTTCGAACCCGTGCATGGCTCTGCACCCGATATCTATGGCAAAAACATCGCCAACCCCATTGCCATGATTTGGTCGGGCGCCATGATGCTGGATGCCATCGGCAAAGGCGAGCCGAAATACAAAGCAGCGCACGACGCCATCCTCAAAGCCATCGAAACCGTGCTGGTGGAAGGACCGCGCACGCCAGACATGGGAGGCAAGGCCAACACCACCGATCTGGGCAAGGCGATTGCCGAGTGCATTCAGTGAGTGCTGGCCCTAGGTCGAGCCTCTCTACTGGCCCGAGGCCGAGCTACTTTTCTGGCCACAGGCCGAGCCTCTCTACTGGCCCGAGGCCGAGCAGAGGCTCGTTTCTCGCTGAAAACCTGTGTCTCCCTTGCTGGGCCTGAATGCCCTGGGTCCGCCCCTCCAAAAAAGAGGTCGGGCTCGGCCCCTGCCGGCAACCTCTCGGTTGACCGGCACCGGTCCTTTGCGGCACGCAAGGGCAGGTTTTCTGGATGCTCGCACCAAGCCCTCTGCACCGGCCTGGGCCCGGTGCGGCGCAAGACCCGCGGTGTGATGCCTGGCTGGCCGATTCAGGGCAGCCCGCCCGGTTTGACCCACAGCCAGGGGCCGGAACGGCGCTGTCGACAAGCCTTGCTTGGCGACAAGACGGACCGGATGCAACAGCGACACTTTCGCTTTGCATGCGCCCTGGCCAGGGGCAAGAAGGGATACACGGGCTGATCCAAGGCCAACAGGCTCACACCACGGGTCTATGAGGACGCACCACGGCCCTGCGGCGCTTCAAGGCGCAATCGACGAAGCAAAGCACAAGCGGACGGCGGGCTCAGCCCTTCAGGTGTGCCCTCACCACCTCAAACACACGCGCGGTGTCCTGGCTCGCCGGTCCGTTTTCTACGAGCTGACGCAAGATATCGGCGGTCTGGTAGAGCAGTGGCAAATTCAGGCCTTGCGCCCGTGCGGCGTCGGCCACCATATTGACGTCTTTGGCATGCAGGTGGGCCTGAATACTGGGTGGGCGGGCAAAACCTTCCACCATGTGCGGGCCGGCCCAGTCGAGTACTTTGCTACCAGCCAGTCCAGATTGCAGCACTTCAAGGGTCACGCCCAAGTCTGCTCCTTGTTCAAGTGCGTAGTTCATGGCTTCTGCAATGCCCACCAACTGTATGCACATGGCCATTTGATTGGCGGCTTTAATTGCTTGGCCAGCGCCATGGGGGCCTACATAGCGCACTGTTTTGCCCAGTGTGTGCAGCAGGGGCAGCATGCGCTCGTACGCACTGCGATCGCCGCCCACCATGATGGTCAGTGTGGCAGCCTGGGCGGCCACTGCCCCGCCAGACACCGGGCTGTCGAGGTAGTCGATGTGCAGGGCTTTTAAGGTTGGAGCAAAAGTTTTTACACGGCCTGCATCGATGGTGCTGAAGTCGACGATGACCGTGCCAGGTTGGGCATGGTTTGCGATTCCGTCGGCCCGAAACAGCAGAGACTCAACATCTTCAGTCCGTGTCACATTCAGGCAAATCACTTTGCTGGCTTTGCAAAGTTCTTCTATGCTTGAGGCCGGGTGTAGGGGAGTGTCCTTGAGGGATTCAATCGAGGCGGGGTTTCTTGCCCAGGCATGCATGGCAAAGCCGGCGTTGCACAGGTGACGGACCATGGGGCCGCCCATGTTGCCTAGGCCAACAAATCCGATGGGTGTGGAGGTGTCAAATGTGTTCATGTCCCGGATTATACAAACCGAACTAAATCATGGCAGCGGCCTAGATGTAGGTGTTTACCCGCTTAATGGGCTTGGCCGTCTCGTGGACGCAGGTCGCAAGTGCGGCAAAACATGTAATCGCCGTTGTCGAGCTTCACCAGCACAGGGTGGCTGGTGGAGATGTATCGACCAAACTCGGCGATGTTGTAGGCAACGACAGTGGCTGGTGTGTCGTCCATCCAAACGGTGCTGCCAACACGGAATGTTTTTGCGGTCAGTCGCAGAGTTTTTTTACGCAAGAGGCTATGGCCGTCTGGGTAGCGTCGGCCGGGAAGCATGTTTGCATTGCTAAACGCCAGGGTGAGGGACATGTTGCCTCCTTGAGGAATTTACACCTCTTTTATACGGCAGGCGTGTTTTCGGCAGTTTACCGAACATGGGGGAATAACCCTTTCAGTTTCACCCTTCGGAACCAGCTGGCCCGCTCAGGTCCCGATTGGGGCCTGGGCGGATGTGCCTCGCTCAAACACTCAGTGAGATGGGAGCAGCAGTTGATTTTGAATCAACATGAACAGCTCGCTGTGTGGGTCTGCGATGCTGTCGACAATGTTCAGGTGATCAGAATTGACTTGCAGCGGTGGATTGAGTCCCCAATGCGAAGCCAGATAGGCACTTTGCTCTTTGAATGCGTCCGTCTCTTTGGTGCCAAATGCCAAGTGAACGGGGATGGTGGGCTTGGGCATAAGCGCCGGGCTTACCATCCGCGTGCGTTTCTGGTTGAGTTTGAGGTCTTTTTGGATGAATGGCGTGTGCACCAAGGGGCTTAGGTCATAAATGCCCGAAATGGCAATCACGGACTTCACGACATCTTGCGGCAAGTCCGCTGCCCAGAGTGGCCAAAAAGCCAATGCACTCATCACCGCGAGGTGGCCACCCGCGGAGTGTCCACAGACAACAATCTGGTTGGCATCAAATCCAAACCGGTCAGCTTGGCGATATAGCCATTCAATGCCGCGCAAGGTTTGGCGCACACTGTCTTCAATGGTGACCCGTGGGATCAATCCATAGTTGAGCAGGGCAACCGAGTATCCTCGGGCGACGTAAGGCTTTGCCAGAAAGGTGAAGTCGTATTTGTCTAGAGAGCGCCAGTAGCCACCGTGAATAAAAATCAGCAGTGGCTTGCCCGGTTTGCCGGGAATGATGTCCACGGTTTCGGCTTCAGACTCACCGAAGTACTGATTCCAGAACCCGTCGAGATCGAAGCGTGCATAGCGCGACAATTCCGCCCAGCGGGCGAAAATCTTCGGATGGTCGGGCAGGTATGCTCGGGTGTTGTATTGGCTCTCCAGCCAATCCACATCGGGTTGGTTCTCGCCACTGAGGGCTTTGGTGTCGGCCATACGGCAATGCGAAATTGGTTGATTGGTGTAAAGGCAAACCGCCAGTGGCGGTTGAAGTTGTGCACAACATACCCGAAAGAGGCAAAAAAGTCCAATTTTTCGGGTAATTTGGCTGCAAGTTTGGCAAACTTGCAATAATTTTGTGCTTACAATTGAAAGTTTAGCGTTTGTTGATTCGGGTTAAACCCAATCGGCATGCAAACGCCAAAGCCACGAACAACATCACCAGCGTGGCCATGGGTTGCGCTGTGCCATTGTGCACCAGGGAGACCCCAAGACTGGCCAGTCCTCCCAATCCGAACTGGGCAAAACCATACAACGCCGAGGCTGCGCCCGCGTTGTTGGGATGTTTCTCCAGCAGCTGAGCCATTGTATTTGGAGCCACACATCCCAGCGAGCCCACGCACAAGAGAAATCCCACCACCATGATGCACAAGGCCACAGTTCCCACTGGAAGCAACCAGGCCGCTACGCCCACCAAGAACGCGCCCGCAAGGCTGGCCTTGTTGCCATGTGCAATCAACACATGGGTGCCAATTTTTTTCACTTGGCGCGCCGAGTACCAGCCAAACAACATCAAGCTGGCAATATTGGCGCCAAACAGCAGTGCATAAGTTTGCTCGCCCACGCCAAATTGCCCCATGTATACCAAAGGGGTCCCAGTGATGTAGGCAAACATCGCCGCAAAATGGCAGCCGCCGGTGCCAATCAGCCACAGGCTGCCTGGCTGCTCAATCACTTGCCGATACCCCTTGAAAGCCATTGAGAGTGAGCTTTGTGACCGGCTTGTGCTCAGCGTTTCTGGGAGCAGGCGGTGCACTCCCCACATGCACAGGCCGCCAAATACTGCAAGCACTAGAAATTCATGGCGCCAAGTGCCCACCACCAATACCCATGCGCCCGCCATGGGGGCCAGCATTGGGGCCAGGGAGGTGACCATGCCGATCATCGCCATGACTCTCGCGGCATCGGTTTCGCTGAACAAATCCCGCACCACGGCCCGAGCCACCACGGCAGCAGCGCCCCCACCAAAGGCTTGCAGCAAACGGAATGTGAGCAGTTGCTCGATGCTCTGCGCAAGCATGCAGGCCACACTGGCAATTACAAAAAGGCTGGTGCCAGCGAAAATCATTTTGCGTCGACCATACCTGTCGGACAGTGGACCGTAAAACAGCATGCCCAAGGCAAAACCCGCAAGAAAAACAGTGACGGTTTGCTCAGCGCGACCCCCGGTGGTGTTTAGGTCTTGCGCGATTTGCCCCAGGCTTGGCAGGTAAAGATCGATGGCCAAAGGGGCAAAGGCAGCCAGCGCTGCGAGCAGCAAAAAGAGGGGGCGGTGAATCAATGTATAAAACCTCGGTTGGACAAGCCTTTGACAATTGAGACAAATTGTCCATTGAAGCTTGCAAGGTGCTCATAATAAGATGAAGCAGTCCACGATGCAGGAGCCGCCATGGAATTTTCCTCCCTCGACCTTGCGCGCATTCAATTTGCCGCCAACATCACCTTCCACATTCTTTTCCCCACCATCACCATTGGCTTAGGCTGGGTGATGTTTTATCTGCGTTTGCAGCACGTGCGCACAGGCAAGACCGAGTGGGAGCAGGCCCATTATTTTTGGACCAAAATCTTTGCACTCACATTTGCGCTGGGCGTGGTCAGTGGCATCACCATGAGTTTTCAGTTTGGCACCAACTGGCCTGGTTTCATGGAGAAAACGGGCAATATCTCTGGGCCCCTGCTGGGTTACGAGGTGCTCACGGCGTTCTTTCTGGAAGCCACTTTTTTGGGTGTGATGCTGTTTGGCAAACAGCGTGTATCTCCCAAGGTGCACCTGTTGGCCACGTTTTTGGTGGCCTTTGGCACCACGCTGTCGGCGTTCTGGATTTTGGTGCTCAACAGCTGGATGCAAACCCCGCAAGGGTTTGAGATCATCGACGGCAAGATGCACGCCACCGATTGGATGGCGATTATTTTCAACCCCTCTTTCCCCTATCGCTTAACCCACATGTTGCTGGCCAGTGGGCTCACGGTGAGTTTTGTGATCGCTGGTGGGAGTGCCCTGCAAATTCTGCGCAAACGGGAAAAGCCATTCACCCGCCCCATGCTCAAACTCGGTGTGACTGTGGCGGCAGTGCTTATTCCCGTGCAAATCTTTGTGGGCGACCTACACGGGCTCAACACGCTGAAGCACCAGCCCGCCAAAGTGGCGGCCATGGAAGGGGTGTGGCACACGGAACGGGGGGCGCCCTTGTTGCTGTTTGCCATTCCCGATGCAGATGCGCGCACCAATCACTTTGAAATTGGCATCCCAAAGATGGCCAGTTTCATTTTGACGCATGATTTCAATGGCGAAATCAAGGGATTGAATGAGTTTTTGGAGCGTCACCCGCCGGTTGCGCCCGTGTTTTATTCGTTCCGCGTGATGGTTGGGGTGGGGGTGCTCATGCTGCTGGTGTCATGGGCGGCATTTTGGGTTTTCCGCAAACAGGGGCCTGTGTTGGAGAACAAAACCCATCGGCTTGTGCTCACGGCACTCATGTGGATGATGTTCTCTGGTTGGCTGGCCACGGTGGCGGGTTGGTGGGTGACCGAAATTGGACGGCAGCCGTACATTGTTTATGGCGTGTTGGGCACGGCGAGCGTGGTGGCCGAGCACCCACCACAGATCTTGGCGTTCACGGTGTTTTTGTACATGGTCATGTACATTGCACTTATTGTTTGCTATGTGTGGGTGTTGCGTTACATGTTGCTGGGTGGCACTGGTTCTGCCAAAAAAGTGGATTGGAGTGGAGCGGCTGTGCAGGCCTCACCCGCCGATCGCATTCGCAAGCAGCCTTGAGGCTGAACACATGAGGAGAATGAACCCATGACCTTCAACGAATTCATGCCATTGCTGTTCATGGCTGTGATGGGCCTGGCGCTGTTGATTTATGTGGTGCTGGATGGCTACGACCTGGGTGTGGGCCTGTTGCTGCCCCACGCCAGCGACACCGAGAAAGACACCATGATCAACTCCATTGGCCCTTTTTGGGATGCCAATGAAACCTGGTTGGTGTTGGGGGTTGGTGTGCTTTTGGTGGCCTTTCCGCAGGCGCATGGTGTGGTGCTGACGGCACTCTATTTGCCAGTCACCTTGATGCTGGTGGGTTTGGTTTTGCGCGGTGTGGCCTTTGATTTTCGAGTCAAAGTGGATGTGGCCTACAAGCCGGTGTGGAATCGAATTTTTTTTCTGGGTTCATTGATTACCTCGGTGTCCCAGGGGTGGATGCTGGGCAGTTACATCACCGGCTTTTCAAACCATTGGTCGCAATTGCTGTTTAATCTGGGCGTGGCCATCACCTTGCCGTTTGCGTACACGCTCTTGGCCAGTGGGTGGTTGTTGATGAAAGGCGAGGGCGAGTTGATCCAAAAAGCGTGCCGGTGGGGGCGCATCAGTTTTTGGCCAATGCTGATCTCGATTGCGTTTATTTCGGCGATGACCCCTCTCGTGGTCCCCGAGATCTTCAACAAGTGGTTCAGTTTCCCCAATATTTTTGCATTGGCACCCATCCCGATTGCCACCGTGTTGTGTCTCTGGGGTATTCACCATATTTTGTCCACGCCGCGGATTGTGGATGCTGGCTATGGCTGGATGGTGTTTGCACTCACTGCTGGGGTAATGACGTTGGCCTTCATGGGTTTGGCCTACAGCCAATATCCGTATGTGGTACTTAATCAGCTCACGGTTTGGGAGGCCGCGGCTGCACCAGAATCACTGAAAATCATTCTCGTGGGTGTGGTCATCACACTGCCCACCATCCTCGGTTACACTGCGTTCTCTTACAAAGTGTTCTGGGGCAAGGCCAAGGAGTTGTCGTACCAATGATTGCGTGGTTAAAGGCGCTTTGGAACAAAGTTCAACCAACAGGAAGTTCGATGAGTATTCGCAAATTAAGCGACGATGTGGCCGTGTGCGGGCAGATTCGCCCAGAGGACGTGCCGCACATTGCAGCACTGGGTTTTAAAACGATCGTCAATAACCGGCCCGATGGTGAAGCCGCAGATCAACCGAGCCACGCCGAGATTGAGGCTGCGGCCAAAGCTGCTGGTTTGGCCATTCATTACCTGCCCATGTCGGTGGGCGCACCACCGAGTCAAGCCATTTTGGAGGCTTTCAACGTCATTTTGGCCAGCGCACAAAAACCAGTGCTGGCTTACTGCCGCAGCGGCAATCGTTCTGGCCAGATTTACATGGGCGCTTGTGCACTTCCACGCAATTGATCCTGCGTAAAAGGCGCTTTTTAGTGGTCTTTTCGACTGCCCGGGTTGGCGTTGGGCAGGCTGAGCGCCAATTCTCGAATCATGCGCACTGTGTCGATGTCGGCTGCTCGGTAGGCCTGCTTGCGGATTTCTTCGAATTCATTTGCCCGCGCATGGTCTGGAGACACTTCTGACACATCGGGTTCGGCGTCTTTCACATGGTATTGGAAGCGCAGCCAAAGCTCCCCAGCCTCTGGTTCTTCAATCGTGATGGTCAGTGTGCTGTTGCCGCAGTGTTTGTTTGCCTTGATCCGTGTTTCGGTGCGATCTTCGTCAAATAGATCGATGGTGTCTTCGATTTGGAACGCACCATAATTCAGTCTTCGGGTCAGGGTGGTCACATTGCCGTTGCGGCTGCTTTCAAGCACTTGGGCGTCTTCTAGACCAAGTATAAATTTGGTGGGTTTCCAGGCGCGCGCCACCAGGCCGAACCATAGCTGCTCGCGCGTTAGCCAGTCTACGCCGGGCAGACTCGGGTCGTTGATCTGCACCAAATGTTCAAATTTCATGAGGGAGGTCCTGTGATACACAGACACGGTACTACAAAACGCTATTCCGATTCCACTTGTTACAACGGGGTGGTGTATTTGGTCGAGGTGCCAAGCATTGAACACGGTGACATCGCCATGCAGACCGCAGATTTGTTGGCCAGTGTAGACAACCGCCTGGCCGAGGCGGGTACCGATAAATCGCGCTTGTTGTTGGTGCAAGTGTATTTAACGGACATGGCCGATTACGATGGCTTCAATGCGGTTTGGGAGGCATGGCTGCCAGAGGGCTCGGCACCATCTCGCGCATGCATGGAGGTCAAGGGCTTGGCCAGGTCCGGTTGGCGGGTAGAACTGGTGATCACCGCTGCGCAAGATGATCACTGACCAAGGGACAGCAGGCGCTTTCTCAGTGTAACAAGGTTGTTTTGCAGGTGCGCAAGGTCGCTAGGGTTGGGTGGGGTGCCAGCCAACAATGTGGTTTCAAGCGTTTGCAGGAAGTCTGCAAAATCCACCTCGCCGATCAGTTTGCAGTGGCCCTTGAGTGTATGAACTGTGCGCTTGGCATTCATCCATTGTGACTCGCGAATTTGCAGACTGAAGGTATCCCAAAGCTCGGGGAGCTCTGCGGCAATGAGTGCCGCAGAGTTTTTAAGCAATTCGCGGTCGTGATCAAAGTTCTGCATGGGAATGGGTCGAATACGAAACCCAAGGTTTTTGAAGACCAGTTCAATGTCGCTGCGTTTGAAGGGTTTGGCGACATAATCGCGCATGCCTGCCAACATACAGGCTTCTCGGGTGTCCGCAATGGCATCGGCCGTTAGGCCAATAATAGGAAGGTTTGTGTGTTCTGGGTTGGCCAGGATGTTTTTGCACGCCTCCAGTCCGCCCATGTTGGGCATGTGCATGTCCATGAACACCACGTCAAAGGATTCTTCGCGCAATGCGCTGATGGCCAGAAGCCCATCCTCTGCAAACTTGAACGAGACCCCCAGCTGAGTCAAGACATGTCCCATGAAGGTTTGGTTGACCATGTTGTCCTCGGCAACCAGAACTCGGATTGGCGTGCTAACGAACCCTGGTTGTTCAGACGCACTCGGTGGGTTATTGGTTTGGCTCATCGCTGTTGGTGTATGTGGCTGGGTAGGCAGTTTTTTAATCAGTGGCAATGTGAGTGTAAAACTGAATTGGCTTCCTGTGCCCTCTTCAGACCAAAGATCGATGTGGCTTCCCATCAACTCCAATAGCCTTTGTGTAATCGTCAACCCAAGTCCTGTGCCGCCATATTTTCTCGCAGTGCCAGGTTCGGCTTGGGAAAAGGCTTTGAATATCTCTGTGCGTGCAGCTTTGGAAATCCCCATGCCTGTGTCGGACACCACAAAATGAATCCTGGCTGCGCTTGCCTGTTCCCGTGATGTGGTGTGAACATTCACGCTCACTTCACCATGGTGAGTGAATTTCAGGGCATTGCTGAGCAGGTTGCTGAGCACTTGCACAATACGCGCTTTGTCACCGAGCACGTATGGAGGTACCCCTGCGTGGATATTCAGCAAAACGCTGACGTTTGGTTTGGTGTACGCGCTGCACACGGTGTTGAACATCGCCTCAATGGCCTCGGTTAAGGCGAATGGTTCAGGATCAATGTCCAGTCGGTTTGCATCAATTTTTGAGAAATCGAGAATGTCGTTGACCACGCGAAGCAGGTGTTCGGCGCTGAGGTGAATGAGATGCAGGTTTTTACGGGATTTGTCATCCAAATTGTTGCTGGAATGCAGCAACACGTCTGCAAGTCCCAGAATGCCGTTCAGGGGTGTGCGAATTTCATGGCTCATGTTGGCCACGAATTGTGATTTTAGTGCGTTCGATTTATCGGCTTTGGCTTTTGCATCAAGCAGGGCATCGTTTTGCCTGGCCAACGCCGCAGAAGCCCAGTTGAGGGTCTCGTGCAGGGTAAGAAGTTCGCGCGAAGTGGGTTCATCGGGATGTTGAATGCCCTGTTTTTTGACCATGTTCTGCGCGAATTGCCCAAGTTCTATCAGCTCTCCGCTGGTTTTTCGGATGAACAACCAGAGTGCAAGCAGGGCTGGGGCGGCCAGCACGGCAGCCAGCACAATGTTGCGCACCAGGAGCAAACGCTGTTTGGTTTCAATGTCGATCAAATCGAACATCAGCACCACCGTGCCGATTGTTTCTCCGGCTTCGATGGGTTCAATGACCATGATCTGAGGGCCAGTGTCGATCAACTGGGTTTGGGTAGGCTGCCAGCCATGGGGCAAAGGCATTGCGTGAAACTCATAATGGCTTTGGAGGCTGTGGTTTGGACCATCCCGTTTTACTTGGGCCAGAACCTTCCCCTGAGCATTTATCACGTGGGCCTGCTGCAGGTCCGTGAATCCATTGGCCTTCAACAGCAGGTTCTCCACCAGAGTAAAGTCTCTCTCCAACAAATGGCTTGCACTCGATACAGCAAGGTTGAACGCAAGTGCTTTTGCCTGTTTTTCAAACACCTTGCGCATTTCCGCACTTTGCGTGCTGGTATTGATCCAGGTGAAGGCCAGGGTTAGCACGAGCAACATGCTGCCACCCAAGGCCAAGAGCTGTTGGCCTAGACTCGTTTGTCGGTCCGATGAGCTGGGGGGGGGAATGAGGTTGGGCATCAGCGAGTCAGGTACTTGTCTAACCCCAGTTTTTCAAGGCGCTGGTAATCGCGTTTGTAGTCTGCCAACATGGGGTCGCCCATTTGAAGAGCTTCTGCGGCAGGCTGATCTGCCCGCAACTGCGACATGAATTGTGCGACCACCAGCTTTTGCAAATCTGCGGACACTCGTGGATGCACCGCAATGGGATGGGGGGCCGCTGGGGGTGTTTCGTACAGAATTGAAACACGGTTGCGGAGTTCCTCCGCTTCCGACAGGTAAGTAGCCGCGACCATTCCACCTGCTGCACCTTCGCCGCGAACCACGCCGCGAATCACGTTGGGGTGTGTTTTCACATAATGGGTGTTGAACTTGATGCCGTGGTCCTCTTTAAGCAGGGCCCGCATGTACAAGGAGGCGCCAAAGGCGTTTGGTGATGGAAAGAGCAATGTTTTGCCCTGCAATTCACCCAGGGATTTGACGTGGCCCGGCTGTCCTGCTGCTGGCGTAACCAATATGCCTGTCAGCGGCTTGGTGTCTCGAATCAGGGGCATGTACCCCTGAGATCGTCTAGCCATCACCATGTGATAGGGGTTGCAGTAAATAAGGTCCGTTTCTCCACGTAAAAATTTTGCTTCAAATTCGTCAATGTCCTTGGCAAACACCATGTGGATCTGAAGGTTGTCGAAGCGGCTGACCAGCTTGCCCCAAGTGGCATGGATCACCGTGGCTGGAAATTGGGGCACAACCATCAAGGTGAGCAAGGGCTTGTCTTGTGCGTGCGCATTGCCTTGGGTCATCAGCAAGGCGAGGCCAGCGGTAATACAATGTCGAAGAAAGTGCAGGCGGCCCATGTGTAAAGTTCCTGTATCCCTGTTAATTGTTAAATGCAATTAAGTTAATATTTTACTTTTTTTGATCTCGCTCGAATCCATCAATGAACAAGCCTTTTTCTAGGTTGTTTCTCTTTTTTGTTTTTGTATGGGTGAATCTGGATGCTGATTCCGTTTGAACGCGACTGTCCGGTGGCTGTGTTCGACTCTGGTGTGGGTGGATTGTCTGTGTTACAGGCTTTGCTCGCGCGTTTGCCCCATGAGAGCTTTGTTTTTGTTGCCGATGAAAAGCACCTGCCTTACGGTGACAAGCAGCAGGCTTTTATTACCCAGCGAGTGCTTGATTTGTGTGCGTGGGCAAGGGGGCTGCCAGCCAAGGCGATGGTGATTGCTTGCAATACTGCGACAGCGGCTGGGGCAACGCAGGCCCGTGTGCGGCATCCAGATTGGCCAATTGTTGGTATTGAACCCGCGGTGAAGCCTGCCAGCATGTTGACCAAAACCGGTGTGGTCGGTATTTTGGCCACCAGCAACACGGTGGCCAGCGAGCGTTTTCGTCTTCTTGTGGAGCGTTTCGACCCCCTTGCGCGTGTATTGGCTGTGCCTTGCCCGGGTTTGGTCGAGTTGATTGAAGAGTGCCCCATGAGCCAAGAGAGGGTTCGTGCTCGACTAAAGCCTGTGTTAGACCATTTGCTCGCTGAGGGTGCAGATGTGATCGTGCTCGGATGCACCCATTATCCATTTGTAAAAAGCCTGATTCAGGCCCAGGTGGGGCCCGATGTGCCGGTGATTGAGACGGGTTTGCCAGTGGCCAGGCAGCTGCATCAGCGTTTGCTTGAACAAGGGCTTTTGCAATCTGCTTTGCCTGAAATTGCCAAAGAAGATTCGAGGAGGGTGACTTTTTTGACCACAGGTGACCCCGCTGCATTCAAAGCAAAATTGCTGTCACTGCTCGGGACCGATTGGCGCGATGCTACCGTCGGTCAGCTGGATGTGTAGCGTGTATTGCTTGAGCGACCTTCAAAAATTGGGCTGTCGAGACCTCTTCAGCGCGACAGGTGAGCGCAATGCCGGCTGCCTCTGCGACAGCGGTTGGCACAACCTCTGCCCAAGTGTTGCGCAGCATTTTGCGTCGCTGTGAAAATGCAGTGCTGACCACGCGAGCAAATACGTTGTGCGGTATGGCTTGCCGCTCGGCTTGCGGTTTGGGAACCATGCGCACAATCGCGGACATCACACGGGGTGGCGGATCAAAGCATTCCGGTGGCACGTCAAACAGATGTTCCATGTCGTAATAGGCCTGTAACATCACCGACAAACGTCCATAGTCTGGTGTTTTTGGGTTGGCCACCATGCGGTCTATCACCTCTTTTTGGAGCATGAAGTGTTGGTCTTGGACCTGGTCTACATGGTTTAACAGTGCGAACAGAATGGGTGAAGAAATGTTGTATGGCAGGTTGCCAACCACCCGCATTGGCGCTTCAATCTGCGAGAAATCAAATTTCAGCACATCCACTTCGTGAATGGTGAGCTTGTCTTTCCATACTCCGCTGCGCAAGCGTTGGGCAAGGTCGCGATCGATTTCAACCACGTGAAGGCGTGGCAAGGCTTTGAGTAGCCATTCTGTGAGTGCGCCCAACCCAGGACCAATTTCCACAACGGTATCGGTCGCTTTTGGGCGCATTTCACCAAGCAATTCAGCCAGTATGTTTTGATCGGTCAAGAAATGTTGACCAAATCGCTTGCGTGCCTGGTGTTTCATGAGCAAAGGTCCATGCGATGGGCGCATTCAATGGCTTCCAGTAAGCTGCCCACATCCATGTTGGCTGAGCCTGCCAGATCGAGTGCTGTGCCATGGTCAACCGATGTTCGAACAATCGGCAGTCCAAGCGAAATATTCACCCCACGGCCAAAGCTGGCGTGTTTCAGCACAGGCAGGCCTTGATCGTGATACATGGCCAGCACCGCGTCTGCCCCCGCCAAATATTTTGGCTGAAACAAGGTGTCTGCCGGGAAGGGGCCCCGTACATCGTGGCCTTGCGCTTGAAAGTCTTGAATCACGGGTTCAATGATATTGATTTCTTCATGGCCCAGGTCCCCCGATTCCCCCGCATGCGGATTGAGGCCAGTCACCAACACGCGCGGCTTGGCTTTTCCCCAATGGTGTTGTAAGGCATGCAACAGAATGGTCAGGGTTTTGCGCAGCCCGCCTTGGGTGATAGCCTGGGGCACTTGAGACAAAGGAAGATGGGTCGTTGCGAGGGCTACGCGCATATTGCCCCCTTCCAGCATCATTACCACGTCCGTTTGCCCACAGCGTTGCGCCAAGTACTCGGTGTGCCCCATGAAGCCTGGCCAGTGTGGACTGATGGCCGATTTCTGAATGGGTGCAGTGACCATGCCTGCCGCGACGCCATGCAGACTTGCATCGCACGCACTGTTCAGCAAGTCCAGCACATAAGGCGCGTTTGCGCTACTCGGTTTGCCCGGCGCACATGTTGCTTGGAGCGAATGGTGCCAAATGTGCAGCCCAATAGGCAGTTTTGCCAAGGCCTGCATGTTGTGGATGGATTGCGCCCTGGCGTAGCCTACGGCGGGAATGCCAGCCAGCGATGCCCGTTGAATCAGCAGGTCTTTGTCCCCCAAAACCACCAGTGGGCGATTGAGTTTCAGGGCCAGGTCAGAGTCGGCCAAGAGGCCGCACAGCTCTGGCCCAATGCCCGCAGGCTCTCCGCTGGTGATTAAAAGCGGGCGCATGGCCGCATTAAAGGCGGATGTCAACGTAGGTGCGGTCGCGCAGCTGGCGCAACCATTCTTGGTAGCTCTCTTCGGACTTGCTGGCACGAATTGCTTGGCGTGCTGCTTGGCGTTGCCGCTCTTCAGACGCGGCCTGTTGCCTACGCTCCAGCACCTGTACAACGTGGAATCCAAATCGGCTTTCGAACACGCCACTCACCTCGCCTGGCTGCAAGCGGTTCATTTCGCGTTCAAATTCGGGCACAGTGTCGCCCTGATACAGCCAACCCAGGTCTCCGCCTTTGGAGGCAGAGCCATCC
Organism: Limnobacter sp.; assembly: GCA_036275215.1. Lineage (GTDB taxonomy): Bacteria > Pseudomonadota > Gammaproteobacteria > Burkholderiales > Burkholderiaceae_B > Limnobacter. The sequence continues at coordinate 17,579 of DASUEF010000089.1, forward strand.
ACAGAGTACCTTTTGGCCAGTGTTTCAAAATCGGTCTGTCCGCCCCGAAGCTGCTCCAGCACAAAGTTCAGCCTTCGTTTGGCCTCTGGCTCAGACACATCGGGTGTGGTTCTGATAAGGATATGACGTGCACGGGTTTGTACCACCGGTGTGGTGTCCAGGGCTGCACCACCATCGCGGCGCCCAAGCACCTTGAGCACGTGAAAACCGTTGGGGCTTCGAATGGTGTTCACTGTGTTGTCTGCCGCCTTGGACAGGAAGTCGGTGAACAGGGATGGCACAGCGTCGTAACCCGACCAGCCCATGGCGCCCGTCCCATTCATGGCCAGTTCGGGGTTGGCGTTCAAGATGTCCTGTACGCTTTGTCCATCCCGAAGTGCTTTTTCAAGCGCCTGCACCTTGTTTCGGGCTTGGTTTAATTGCTCGCTCGGCGCATTTTCAGCCACTTTCACAAACAATTGAATCCAGTTCACCTCGGGTTTATTGGCCGCGGTTTTAGTGCGGTTGGCAAGGTAGTTCTGGATTTCGGCATCGGATACTTGGATGCGCTGCTCTACCTCGCGTTCACGCAAGCGACCGAGCGTGATTTCGTTGCGAACTTCTTCGCGGAAACGGGAGGCGGGCACACCCTCTTCCTGTAATCGAGCCAGAAATGCCTCCAAGGTGAGTCCATTTTGTTCGGCCACACGTGCCATGGCTGCCTCAACCTGGGCGTCGTCTACACGAATGCCCGACTGCTCGGCTTGCTGCAATTGGGCCCTGTCCATCACCATGCGGTCGAGCACCTGTCTGCGAAGTTCAATGCGGTCGGGCAGGGGGGCGCCACGGCGGCTCATTTGCCGTTCAATCATGGCAACCTGACGGTTCAGCTCGCTTCGGGTGATGATGTCGGTGTTCACGATGGCTACAATGCCGTCGATGGTGGCGGCATCGTCGGTGCTGCTGACGCCTAGTTGAGGGCTCATCTTTCCCAAAGGCTGGCCTTGCGCTGGAGCCTTCAGCGTTTGTGCTTGAACAGAGCCAATTGCCGCGCAAGCTGTCAGTGTGGCGATCCAGATTTGAAAGTGCTTCATGTGTGTCGATTATTGGGTTGCTTGGGCCGATGTAAAAGGTGTGTAACCCGGTACCCGCCTGGAAAGCAGGTCTGCCGGGTTGGAGCCTAGTCGGCCAAGTCCTGTCAGTTCAAGTTGTACAAACAGGGATGTTGTTTCAAGTTGTGGGGCCGTTGCAAATCGCTGTGCAATCACGCGGAAGGCCCAACACCCCTCTCCGTACTCCAGACCGGCAACGCCCTCGATCAGGCGGTTGTCCAGCAATGAGTAGTTCAAACGACCTACACCACTCCAGCGTTGGGACAAGGGCCACTGGCCAGACACGTCAAACTGGTCGATCTGAGTACGGGTATAACGATAACCGAAGTTCAGTTGTTTACCGAGTGAGGGGGCGTAACTCAAGGAGATATTTCCCCGTTCGTGGCGACCAGTCTCTGCATTGAGTTGCGTGGTGCCATCCAGATAAACCGATTGGCTGATTCGTCCCCGCGCGTTGGCAAAGAAGTCTGAGTCGCTGGTGGTGGGGGCCTCAAAACCAGCCAGCACAATGCGGGGTGTGTTGATGTTCAGACGTTGACCGCCGGTGATGCTAAAAAGCTCCTCGCTGGTGGTGTCGTCAAAAAATCGGCTGGTCACCGCAAGTGTCAGCTGGTTCGCGTCTCCAACGCGGTCCAGGCCCGCGTACCGATTTTCAGAGAAAATACGGGTGAGGCTCTGGTCGGTGACCACGGTGTCGAAAATGGGCTGGTCAGATTGGTCTACAAAAGGCGTGTAGAGGTAAAACACCCGTGGTTCGAGGGTTTGGTTGACCTTCCGTCCAAACAGGGTTGTTTTGCGGTCGAAGTAGACGGTGCTGTCCATGGACACGGTCGGGATGACGCTGCCGGGGGCACTTGGCATGCCGGTGGTCTGGCCTTTCAAATCGTAGGTGTTGGCCTGCACAGACACCGCTGGCGTGAAAGAAAAAGCCGCGCTCTGCATGGGGATGAACATCCGCGCACGGGTGACACCGCGTGAGCCCTCCACGCGGGCTGGTGCCGACGTGGGGCGCGCAAAGTCGGTGTATTGACCCGAAACAGATACGAACGCCTTGCCCATGCGACTTGGCATAAGCTCAACGGTGGCCTCCGGCAAGCGATCGTAGGGCTCAACAATCACATCGTTGAACAATTGCAGGGTTTGATGAGACACCGCCCGGATGTTTGCACTCCAGTTGTTTTGTCGATAAGACACGTAGCCTTCCTGCAACAAAACCCGTTGGGATGCGACTGCCTGGGTGCGGGAAAAGTCCACAAAATATTGGTTGTCCGAAACCCGGTTCAGGTTGAGACCGGCAAACAATGGCCCCCTGTCGTACTGGTGCAGCAGGGAGAGCGCGTAGCGATTGTTGCCGGTTTTTTCGTCATTGGGCAAAAAGTCGTATTTCACTTCGCCGTTGTTGTCCTCGGTGAGGTAACGGGTTTGGGTGCCCAATTGGTAACCGCGGCCCGATATCACCTTGGGATACAGGGTGAGGTCTTTGTCTGGTGCAATGTTCAGGTAGTAAGGCACTGTGACTTCGAGCCCGCTGTTGGACACCGTGCCAAACGACGGAGGAAGAAAGCCGCTTTTGCGCCTGTCGGTGGTGGGAAAAGAAAAACTGGGGGCTGCAAGAATGGGCACATCTTGAAATACCACCTTGGCGCCTTCGGCACGGCCCACCTCCGCGCTTTGGTCAATCTCTAGGCGGCGGGCCGTGATGTACCAATCGCCTTGGTCGGCCTGGTCCGGATTGGGCACTTCGCAAACCGTGTAATTCGGATTCTCCAGGGTGAGTGTGGAGATCCCGTCATACTGCATCGCGCTTGCGCGACCCTTGCCGTTGATGTCCTTGAGCTCAAAATTGGGGCTGCGAAGCTGGGTTTCACCGGTGCCCAGTTTGACGGAACCCTCGGGTGCCCGAAGAATCATGCCCTCCTGCTGCACCTTCAAGTTGCCCTTTGCAGTGGCTCGGTCGGTGAGTGGCGAATACTGGATGGTGTCGCTGTTGAGCTGCATTTTTTTGCGCCGAATCTCAACATTGCCCTCCAAGAAGGTTTCTTCAGCGCTGTTGCCGTAAAGGCGATCCGCTGAAATGTAGGTGGCCTCATCTTCTGGAATGGCGCTGCGCACGCCCAGTAACCCGCCGTCCAGCTTCAAGCGGGCGGGTGGTTCCTGGGCCAACAGGTTCCCGCTGCAGCACAACACGATCAAAGCGCACAGCGGTTTGATGCGCGGTGAGCCCGATTGGGACACCATGGGGTGAATTTTGCTCTTCTTCAAGCTGGGTATGTACTCAAATAGGGTCGTGGGGCGTTTGAGCGCCGGTAGATCCTACTATTATAGGCATCCTGAGACAAATAAAAGGATTTTGGTCGTTTCATGAGCGCTTCGCGTCAAGAATTGTTGAGTCAATGGCTCCAGGGTCTCGAAACATTTGCATTGCAAGCTGACTCCATGGCCCCGGCCTCCAGCGATGCCAGTTTTCGACGATATTTTCGGGTGATGGCCAAATCAGGCAAATCCTACATCGTGATGGATGCGCCGCCAGACAAAGAGGATGTGCGTCCCTTTGTGCACGTTGCTGAATTGCTAACACGAGGCAAAAGCCGGGCACCCAAGGTTTTGGCGCAACAAGTTGAACAGGGCTTTTTATTGCTGGAGGACTTTGGCAATACCACCATGTTGACTGCACTCAAACAACACCCAAACCAAGTGGACACCCTTTACCGCAGTGCCTGTGAAGACTTGGTGCACATGCAGGTGCACACTGGCACCCAAGGTTTGCCAGCTTATCACGCCGAAAAACTGCGAGCCGAAATGGATTTGTTTGACACCTGGTATGTGGAGCGCCACTTCGATAGCCAGCTTACCAACCAAGAAAAGCAGTGGCTAGAAAACATAAAACAAATACTGGTCCAGAGTGCAATGGCCGAAGGGCAGGTGTTTGTTCATCGGGATTACCACAGCCGCAATTTGATGTTCACGGGGTTTGATGGAGAGCGAGCAGATTACGGCATTCTGGATTTTCAGGACGCGGTGGTGGGGCCGATCAGCTACGACCTGGTGAGCATATTGCGCGATGCCTATGTGGAGTGGCCTGAAGACCAAACCCTGGACTGGGCCATCCGGTATTGGCAGGCCGCACGCAAGGCGGGTTTGCCGGTGCCCGACGATGCCAGCGAATTTTATCGGCAGGTGGATTTTATGGGCATGCAGCGGCACCTCAAGGTGCTGGGCATTTTTGCACGCCTTAACCACCGTGATGGTAAACCGCAATACCTCAACGACCTGCCTTTGGTGTTGGCCTATGTGCGCATGGTTGCGGTGCGTTACATCGCATTCAAGCCCCTGATGCTGATCCTTGATCGCCTGGAGAACCGGGCGGCTCAAGTCGGCTACACATTTTGAGCCCTTCGCCAATGCACGCCATGATTTTGGCCGCTGGGCGCGGCGAGCGCATGCGTCCCCTGACTGACCATTGCCCCAAACCCTTGTTGAAAGCGGGCGGCAAACCTTTGTTGCAATGGCACCTGGAAGCGTTGAGAAGCGTGGGCATCAGACAGGTGGTGATTAACCATGCGCACCTTGGGCATCAAATTGAATCGGCATTCGGGGATGGTCACGCTTTGGGTCTGCATATTCAGTACTCTGCCGAGGCAAGTGCACTGGAAACAGCGGGTGGCATTGCCAAAGCCTTGCCGTGGCTGGGCGAAGATCCCTTTGTGGTGATCAATGGCGATGTGAGTTGTGATTGGCCGATTGCAAACGCCCTGGCGGTGGCGGCCGCGTGGCAGCCAGGCCAACTGGCGCATCTGGTGCTGGTGCCCAACCCCGTGCATCACCCCCAAGGCGACTTCGCCCTGAAGGGTGGGCTGGTGCAAGAAGGGGACACATTGCCCGAGCTACCTCGTTACACATTCTCTGGCATCGGCGTGTACGCGCCTGCCTTGTTTGCATCCGTGCCCCCCGGCGGGGTGGCCAAGCTTGCGCCCCTGTTGCGTGGTGCCATGGCACAGGGCAAAGTATCAGGTGAATTGCATGCAGGGTTCTGGATGGACGTGGGCACGCCCCAGCGTTTGCAAGAGCTCGATGACCGTTTAACACAGCAGCAACAGGCAGGACAGCGATGAGCAGGTACCCCACACACAACCCCATGGTGTACGCCAAGCGCCGTGCGCTTTTGGCCAAGCGTTTGCAAAAGCAGGGCGGCGGCGTGGCACTGGTTCAATCCGGGCAAGAGGTGATGCGCAATCGCGACAGCGATTACGCTTTCCGCAGCGACAGTTACTTTTATTACCTCACAGGCTTTCCAGAGCCAGAGGCATGCCTGGCCTTGGTGGTGCCTGCGCGCGGCGAGGCCCGCAGCGTGCTGTTTTGCCGCGAAAAAAACGAAGAGCGCGAAACTTGGGACGGATTTCGTTTTGGTCCAGTGGCTGCGCAGCCCCGCTTTGCAATGGACGCTGCGCACGCGGTGGATGATCTGGAAGAACACCTGGAACAGTTGCTTGCCAATCAGCCGGCGGTTTTTTTGCGCTTGGGGCAAGACGAAGCCTTGGAGCAAGGGGTCAGCCAAGTGCTGGCCAGTTTGCGTGGCAAAGTGCGCATGGGTGTGGCAGCGCCCCATGCAGTGCTGGACCTGAGCCATGCGCTGGACGAAATGCGTCTGATCAAAGACAAAACCGAGCTGGACACCATGCGCCGGGCGGCAACAATTTCAGCGCATGCCCACATCGCCGCCATGCAGGCCACAGCGCCCGGTCGGTTTGAGTATGAAGTGGAAGCCGAGTTGCTGTACCACTTCCGAAAACACGGCTCGGAGGCACCGGCTTACGGTTCCATCGTGGCCTCTGGCGCCAATGCCTGTGTGTTGCACTACCGCGCCAACGATGCGCGACTGCGCGACGGCGACCTGCTGCTGATTGATGCAGGTTGTGAACTGGATTGCTACGCCTCAGACATTACACGCACATTCCCGGTCAATGGCCAGTTCAGCAAAGCCCAGCAGGCTGTGTATGAGGTGGTGTTGAACGCCCAATATGCCGCCATTTCGGCCACCCGGCCTGGCGCACGTTTCAATGACCCGCACGACGCTGCGGTTGCTGTGCTGACTCAAGGGCTGATCGATTTGAAGCTGCTGAAAATGCCGTTCAAAGAGGCGCTGGAAAGCAAGGCCTATCAGCGGTTTTACATGCACCGCACGGGCCATTGGCTGGGCATGGATGTTCATGATTGCGGCAGTTACCGAGATCCAGCCGCCAAACCAGAAGATGGTGTGGCACCCCACACCAGCCGAAAACTGGAGGCGGGCATGGTGCTCACCATCGAACCGGGTTTGTACATTCGCCCTGGCAAGGGGGTGCCCAAAGCGTACGAAAACATCGGTATCCGCATTGAAGACGATGCGATTGTGACCGCCAAGGGCTGTGACATTTACACCGCCGATGCGCCCAAAACCGTGGACGACATTCATGCGGTGATGCGCCAACGAAAAAAGGCCGCATGAACGCACACACCGATTTTGACGTGGCTGTGGTGGGGGCAGGCCCGGTGGGCTTGGCCTTCGCCGGTTGGCTCGCCACTGCGTGGGGTGAGCGTGCCCACCGAATTGCCTTGTTTGATGCAAAGCCGCTGACAGCTTCAGCACAAGACCCCCGCATTTTGGCTTTGGCCGATGCCACCCGCTTGCGATTGTCTAGCCTTGCCTTTCCGGGCAACGCCACGCCCATTCACCACATACATGTCTCGGAGCAGGGGCGGTTTGGGCAAGTCCGCATGAAGGCAGAAGAGCTGGGCTTGCGTGCCTTGGGTTGGACCGTGCGCTACGGCGATCTGGTCACCAGCCTGGCGCAGGCCGTGGAACGGCGAGGTGTTAAAGTGTTTCGGCCTGCCGAAGTTCGCTTTGCGCATCGCAGCGCGGTCGATTCCCTTGAGGTGCTGGAGTTGGACGACGGCACCGAGTTCACTGTGAATTTACGAGTAGACGCCGAGGGTGGTTTATACGGCGATGCCGGCGAGCGCGATCAGGTGGTGGATTATTCCCAGTGGGCGCTGGTGAGCGAAGTGGTTGCACAGGTTGAGCCGGGTCTGTTGGGCGACGGCCTCACCCTGGCTTTCGAGCGCTTCACATCCGAAGGCCCGCTGGCCCTGTTGCCGATTTCAGAAGACCAGACGCGTTACTCCTTGGTGTGGTGTGCGCCCAAGGCACTGGTGGACCAACGCATGCAGTTGCCCCAGCCGCAATTTGTTCAGGCTTTGCGACAGCAGTTTGGCCGTCGTGTCCAAGTGCGTGAAGTGGGGGTGCGAAAGGCATTCCCTTTGGGCATGAATTGGCGCGACAAACTGGTCCAGGGCCGCCGAGTGGCTATTGGCAACGCGGCCCAAATTTTGCACCCAGTGGCCGGGCAGGGGTTGAACCTTGGTTTGAGGGACGCTCTGCAGCTTGTGCGCAGCATCGACCCCACCATTGTTGCGGGGGAACATCGCTTGTGCGCTGCGCTCGAAGAATTTGAGCAAGCCAGGGTGGTTGATCGGCGCACCGTCGTTAAAATGACAGACTGGATGGTCAAAGGATTTTCCAACAGCAACCCGCTGTTGGGCGCTGGCCGGCAGGTGGCATTGAACGTGATGGAGTTCACGCCCCCTCTGCGAAAGCAGTTTGCCGAGCTGATGCTCTTTGGCCTGGCCGTATAAACCTGGAGCACTTCCTGTCATGTTCACCGCCGACGCCCTGCGTGCGCGTTTTGCACAGCCCGATCTGGTGTGGCAACCCGAGCCGCTGGAAGAACGTTTTTTCACCGACCGTGACCCCGCCGATGCGGCGGTGTTGGTGCCTTTGGTGCAGCGGCCACAGGGCTTGCAGGTGTTGCTCACATTGCGCACGGCACATTTGAACGACCATGCTGGTCAAATCAGTTTTCCAGGGGGACGCAAAGAGCCTGATGATCGCGACCTCATAGAAACCGCACTGCGCGAGACCCATGAAGAAACTGGCTTAACCCGCGATTTTGTCGAGGTGTTGGGTTGCATGCCTGTGTACCAAACCGCCACCAATTTTATGGTCACCCCGGTGGTGGGCTTGGTTAAAACTGGCTTCGAACTGCAGCCGGATGCGTTTGAGGTTGAAGAGGTGTTTGAAGTGCCGCTCTCATTTTTGATGGATAGCCAAAACCATCAGCAACGCACATTGCATACGCCCATCGGCGTGCGCACTTTTTACGCCATGCCCTACGCCAATCCACACACTGGCAAGGAGTATTTTATTTGGGGCGCAACGGCAGCCATGTTGCGCAATCTTTACCATTTTTTGAATTCGCGTGGATGAGCTGTGAGCTATCTTGCCTTGCTGCTTGCGACCGTGATCGAGACTTTGCTGCCTGAAGGTCTGTTTGATGGGACTCGGCGCACTTTGCACCGTTTTAATCAGGAACTCGAAATTGATCTCGCTGCCCTGGGTGCGCCCCGATTTGCGCAAGTGCAATGGTGGATTCCTGTGGCGATTTGGATGCTAGGCATCTATTTTTTGCATCAGCTACTCTGGGGTATAACCCCTTTTCTGGGCGGCGCGCTCAGCATGCTGGTGCTTCTTTATGGTCTGCGCTTTCGCCAGCTCAACGATGTCTTAACCAGCACACAGCTGTTTCTAAACCAGGGTGATTTTTTTCGGGCTCGTGAGCGCATTGTGCTTTGGCTCAAAGAATACGACGGAACAGAACTCCATTTGCATCGTCAGGAGGAGTTGGTTTATCACGCTGTTGCACACGGGGCTGAGCGTGCCCTGCGTCAATATTTTTGCTTGTTGTTCTGGTTTTTGCTGGTGCCAGGCCCACTGGGGTTGGTGCTTTATTTGATGATTCACTGGAGTGTGGTACGTGAGCGGCAGGTGTGGGAGACCCAGGCCTTTCCAGATGAGCGAGCTTCCATGAGCCAAGAATGGCAGCAGCATCGTTTGCGTGCACTGTGCAGTGCACGCTTCATGTTGTTTGCAATGGAGTGGTTGCCAGCGCGTTTATTGGCACTCACCGTTGGATTGCTGACTCAACTGGACGATGCAGCCTTGGCTTGGCGGCAGGCCAAAGCGCACAGCCGATTTTCAAACCGGGCACCGCTGACGGCAGTATGTTTTGGGGCCGTTGGCTTGAATGCCTTGCCACACGGGCCATCACAAGCCAGTGAGGTGCATGATGAGGTGTCGGTGCAAGCGCTTCAACAATTCAGGCAGCTCATGTTCAAGTGTGCTGTGGTTTGGCTCTTGTTGGCTTTGGGTTTGGCTCTGTTGGGTTGGATTCCTGAATTGCCAAATTGATGCCCGCGCATCAATAGTTGCGGCTTGATGCCTCGAGTTCAGCCTTGAGCAACTGATACAACTCAAATCGACCGGCATGCAAGCTGCCTTGCTCCAAGGCCTCTTTCACGGCACAGCCCGGCTCTTTGAGATGTTGGCAGTTGGCAAATCGGCATTGCCTTCCGGTGTCTTGAATGTCTTCAAATAGCGCCAACAATTCAGCTGTGCTGAGGTGGTGTAATCCAAATGCTTGGAATCCAGGAGAATCAATCAACTCAAAACCCTCACCGGCATGCAGCTGGGTGTGAGTGGTGGTGTGTTTGCCCGCATTCAGTGCAATTGAAATGTCGTTGGTGGCTGCCAATGCGCTGGGGATGAGCAGGTTGATCAGCGTGGATTTACCCATGCCCGATTGACCCAAAATCAAGGTGCGCTTGCCCATCACCAGCGGTTGCAGAAGTGCCTCGCACGCCTTTGGCTGGGTGGTTACGCTCACCATGTGCACCTGGCTTTGGCCCACGGTCCAGTCTTGCAACTCATCGAGCAGGGTTTGAGCAAGCTCGGGATCTTCTGCCAGCAAGTCCGATTTGTTGAACACAATGTGAAGTGGTATGCCTGCATGCTGGCAAGCCACCCATGTGCGGCCCAACAACTCAGGTGAGTAGGGTGGGCTCACAGCCAGCACCAGCATCACTTGGTCCAGATTGGCCGCAAACATTTTGCTTTTAAGTGCATCAGATCGGTAGAGCAAATTGCGGCGATGTTCAATCTCGTCGATCCATGCCTGGCGGTCACCACTGGGTTCGATGGCAATTACATCTCCAACAGCCACTTCTCGACGCTTGCCTTTGCCATACACCTGCCAAAGTAAGCCTTGCGCATCTCGCGCAACAAAGTGCCGACCGTAACTAGCGACCACGGTGGCTGAATTTGCGTTTTTGGTGGGCTGACCAGGTTTGTTTTTGTGGGGGGTGAATTTTGCCAAGGTGGGGTTAGCCCATGTGTCGCAACAGGTCGTCGAGCTTGGCTGCGCAAACCCAGTCGTTGTCTGAAACGCCGCCAGCGCTGTGTGTGCTCCAGCTCACTTTCAGCCAGTTGTATGAGAAGGATGCCTCGGGGTGATGGTCTTCGTCGTCGGCAAGGTGCATGAGCGCATGCACAGCCAATTTGACACCTTCAAAATTATTAAAGCCATAACGCCGCCACAATTTTTTTGCTTGCTTTTGTTGAGAGTCGACCTCCACCGCCCAGCCATCAAACTCCGCAAGTTGAGGCTCAATTTGTTGCAATGTCCAGCGCTCGTGTGGGCCACAGTGGCGGCAGCATACATGCAGCCAATCAGAGGCAGGTCGAATCATGTGGGCCGCATTCATTATTGAGCACCTTGCAACAATTTTAGTCTGTTGATGCGGATGGAGGCAGGGGGATGGCTGTCGTAGAAGGCCGAGTGTAGCGGGTCAGGGGTGAGTGTGGAGGCGTTGTCTTGGTAGAGCTTCACCAGCGCACTCACCAAATGTTTGGCAGAGCTCTGTTGAGCGGCATAAGCATCGGCTTCAAACTCGTGCTTGCGGCTGAGAAAGGACATCACCGGCCGCAAAGGGAAAGTGAAATAAGGCAGCACCATCATGAACAATACCAGGGCCATGGCTTGTGGGCCATTCACAAGGTCAGGGCTTACGCCAAGCCCACCATAAAACCACCCGGCGTTGGCTAACACACCCAGCACGGCAAACATCACAAAGCTACCCACACCTGAAAAAACCAGGTGCTTAACAATGTGCTTCTTTTTGTAGTGGCCCAGCTCGTGAGCGAGCACTGCCTCAATTTGATCGTCATCCAGGCGAGCCAGAAGCGTATCGAAAAACACAATCCGTTTGGCTTTGCCCATGCCACTGAAATACGCATTGCCGTGTGCTGAGCGGCGGCTGCCGTCCATCACAAACAAACCGTTGGAATCGAAGCCGCAGCGTTGCAGCAAGTTCAGGATGCGCTGCCGGGTAGCTCCCTCCGCCAAGGGGGTGAATTTGTTGAACAAGGGCGCAATCACCGTGGGGAATAACCACATCAGCAACAGGCTAAAACCGAACCATAGCGCCCAGGCCAGCACCCACCACAGTGCACCGGCTTCGCGCATCACGTAGAGCACAGCAAACACCAAAGGGCCACCAATGGCTGCGCCCAGCAACAAACCCTTGGCCCAGTCTGCTACAAAAAGGCCACGGGTCATTCGGTTAAAGCCAAACCGCTCTTCCACCACAAACTGCTTGTAATACGACAAAGGCAAATCCAACAGGCTGCTCAACAGCCCCACCGCAGCAATCAACAGCAGCCCTGCTACAATGCCCTCCGCCCAACTGGAGGTGTGGCTCTGTATCCACTCCAAGCCGCCCAGCAGGGTAAATCCCATCAGTATGCTGGCCTCAAACAGCACATTGAACATTCCCAAACGGGTTTTCGTGATGGAGTAATCGGCCGCTTTTTGGTGATCGACCAGTTGAATTTGCCCTTCAAACTCGGACGGCACCGCACTGCGATGGGTGGCAATGTTTCGGATTTGGCGACTGGCCAGGTAGAGCCGCAACGCCACGCTGATCAACACCACTGCAACAAAGACTTCTGTGAATACCATATTTGCCTGACAGATCGAAAAACTGTTCCATATGAGCACCCACCAGGTGCTATTCGGATTCGGGTTGAATACACAGGCTGTGAGACAATCAACGCCTTGAATGATTCAACGTTTCGAATACTCTCCAAATTATGTCACAAGCCCAAGCCCCTGCCACCCCCGACGAACAAGCCTTGCCACGCGATGACTCCCGGTTGATCTGGGTGGACATGGAAATGACAGGCTTGGACCCTTTCAACGATCACATCATTGAAGTGGCGGTGGTGGTCACCGACAGCGAATTGAATGTGCTGGAAGAGGGGCCCGTGCTGGCCATTCACCAAAGCGACGACATTTTGGCCAGCATGGATGCCTGGAATACCAGCACCCACGGCAAGAGCGGCCTGACCGCGCGCGTGAAAGAATCCACTGTGGATGAGGCGCAGGCTGAGGAATTGCTGATCGCCTTTTTGGCCAAATACATAGGCCCCGGCAAAAGCCCGATGTGTGGCAACAGCATTTGCCAGGACCGCCGTTTCATGGCCAAGCACATGCCCAAACTGGAGGCCTATTTCCACTACCGCAACCTTGATGTGAGCACGCTGAAGGAATTGTGCAAACGCTGGAACCCCACCACGGCGCGCAAGTTTGTGAAAAAAACCAAGCACACCGCCTTGGCCGACATTCACGAGTCCATTGACGAGCTGCGCTTTTACCGCGAGCACTTCATTGTGGCGCCAGAGGCGAAGGCAAGTCCGGAGAGTGCTGCATTGTAGGGTGCAGGGCATTGCGCTGGCGTATCACGTGTGCCAACAGCAACGCGAGGCACACACCCGCCAGCAGCAAGCCGCCAGCACTGGCGATCCAGAAGCCCTGTGCTTTCAGCGGGTTGCTTTGCCATACACCCAGCCACATGCCCCCCCCAATGCCCACACCCCACAGGCTGATGAGGTAAATCAGCATGGGGCGCGCTGACACACGGTAGGCTCGAAGCGAGAACGAGCACAGGGTTTGCAGTGCATCAATGAAATGGTAGGCAATCACCCAAGGCATCAGACCCAGCGCCACGTCAATGGTGTTGACGTCGCGCGTGTAAAACGAAATCAGTTCCCGGTCGAACAGGTACAACACCAAACACACGCACACGGCGACCACCAAAGCTGTTTCTATGCCGCGTTTAACAATGACACTGGCGTGTCGTGTGTGCCCAGCCCCCAGTTGCTGCGACGCCAGCACGGTGGTTGCGTTGCCAAGCGACAAACACACCATGTAGGCCATCGCCGCCATGTTGGACACAATTTGATGTCCGCCCAACTGATACACATCAAAGCGCGACACCAACAGGGCAATCACTGTGAAAGAGCTTACTTCAATCAAATAAGATCCGCCAATGGGCAGACCGAGCCGAAGAATTTGGCCCAGCCTTCGCCAGTGTGGTTTCAGACTGCCGATGGTTTTGAATTCGCTGTAATGCTGGTCAAACAACCAAATGCACGCCGAGATGCCCAGCACCAGCCACATGGTGACTGCGGTGGCCCAACCAAATCCTGCAGCCCCCAAAGCAGGCAACCCCCAGCCGCCATTCATGAGCCAGATGTTCAAAGGGATTTTCAGCAGCAGCATGAGCACCTGAAGTGCCACCACAATTTGCGGTCGAGAGATGGACTGGTTCAGGGCATAGAACACCCTGAACACCAGTGCAGCGGGCAACCCCCAGGCAATTCCAAGCAGGTAGCCATGGGTGTCGGCGGCGATGTGTGCTGGGGTGTTGGTCAACCGGAAAATGAAATCCGGATTGAGAAGAACCCCCATGCCGATTGCGCTCATGGTGAGTGCAAGCCAAACACCTTGCACAGCGTCTTCGCCCACTTTGCGATAATCGCCGGCACCAAAGTGGGCAGAGCAAATAGGGGTCAGCCCGATGATAACGCCCATCAAGCCGACATAAAGGCTGATGTAGATGGATGATCCAACCGCCATGGCAGCGAGCACATCGGGCCCGGCCTGGCCCGCCATCAGGGTGTCCACCAAGCCGTTGCCCATCACCGCCAGTTGGCCCAATAAGATCGGCAGAGCCTGATTCAGCAAAGCCCTGCGGGGGCTTCGTTGGGCAAACAACACCACAGCGCTATTGGCCATGCAACACCTTCAGCAACTACTGCCCATTGCGGGCATACAGGTAAAAAAACTCATGTCGGTCTGAATTGCGATTGCCGCTCCAGATCAGGGTCCAGCGATCCCCGGCCTGTGTTTCAAATTCATCTTTCGTGCGCAAGTCTAGTCGCAAGTCGTCTTGCAGCAGCAGGAACGTGCAAGCCTTTACTTCGGTGCGTTGGGCCTTGTGAACAAAATTAACCTTGGCGTGGTACTGCAAAGTGGCGCGTTGAGCAAAGCCCAGGTTGTAATCGGTGGTGCAAAAGTTGGCTGTAAGCGCATTGGGGTGATCTAGCACCCGTGCTGTGATCGCTTCTCCCAAAGGGCGAAAGCTCTTGGCATAATCAATTCTGGGTATCCACAGGGTCATCAGCAAAAGCCAAATAAGCACCACACCGCCGCTGGATAGCACCATGGGGCGCCACAGCGCCTTGGACAGTGAGGATGTGCGCCAAACAATCAACCTAAACCATGCATAGCTGGCCACCAGTGCCACGGCCAGCTCCAAGCCGATCACCTCTGGCGCGTAGCCGGGCGATAGCTTCTCAAAATTGGCTGCGATTTTGGCTGGAAATCCGAAAGTGGCCGCTGTCCAACCCAACCACACCAGCACCGCTGCAAATGTAAACCAAAGCACGGCAAACCAGTCGATGAAACTGATGAGTCCTCGCCGCATGGTTGAAATCCCGATGGCTGCCAACACACACAGCGGTGGAATCAACGGAAAATAATTGACTTCATCGGCTGGGTTGGTGATGAGAAGTACCAAAAAACCCGCGACAGTGGCCGCCAAGGGAATGCGGATGGCTGGTTCAGCGATGGCCTTGCGATAACGCCAGATGGTCCAGGCGGCCATGGGTAAAATGGGCCACAAGAACCAAGACAATGTTTTTAGCGTCACGATCAGCGCGGCGGCATCGAAAGATTTGTGTGGGTCAAGAATCAGGAAGCGGGTGATGTTCCATTGATTCCATGCGTTCCACCAAAGCTCTCCCTGTTTCTGGGTCATGACCCAAAAAAACCACAATCCAAATGGCACGGCAAACACCAATGCCGCTCTTGCCATGCGGCGCAGCAATCCAAAACGCATGGCGCTGTGTGTGGTTGAGCTGATGAACAGCACCAGCAGAAACGGAAGCCAATGCGTCCAGCCTCGGGCAAAGAACGCAATCGCCACACCCACACCGAGCATCCAGCCAGCCCCGATGGGGCGGTCCAACGCTCGAACGGCGCCAAGCAGCATAATAGACAGCCCTGCAAGTTCTGCCACCTCGGGAACTTGCATGTGTGCTCGCACCAACAAACCGAGGGTGCCCAATAGGCAAAGCACTGAAGCATCGGCCACAGCGCGGGCATAATCCACTCGGGTTGGAGCGGCGCCCAGAGGGTCTTCTGGTTGAAGTTCTACGCGCTTGGCCAAGCGGTAGGTGGTGTTCCATATGGCCCAACCTGCCAGAATCATCCAGGCCACGTTGCCAATGCGCATGGCGTCATCCAGCCAAACTTCGGGCACATTGATCAGCAGGGCAAGCTTGCCAAGAAGACCTGCCAGCCAAGCGGCTAGCAGTCCACCTTCCACATACAGCCTGTCCCCAATGTTCGAGATCGCCCACGTCGAAATATCGTTCTGTGCAAACGTGTGGCTTTGCCCAAAACCGGCGGCATCATCGGGTTTCCAGGGTGTGCGCGCAAATAGCCCTGGCAGAATGTAGAGCAGGATAAGTGCCCACAAAAGCCTTCTGGACAATCGAGTGTTGTTGGCTGCGGTGATGACCATGACTTTATTGTGTCTGGAAAATGTGTCGCTGGTGATGCCAGAAATGCAAAAGGCAGCCAGTTTGACTGTGCTGCCTTTTTTGCTTCATGCCAATCGCAGGGCAGCGTGCCCTGCGCAGAGCAAGATCACTTCTTGAAGCGATCGAAGCGGCGACGGAATTTTTCAACACGACCAGCGGTGTCGACGATGGTGTTTTGGGCGCCGGTGTAGAAGGGGTGGGATTCGGAGCTCACATCCAGCTTCACCAGTGGATACTCTTTGCCTTCATGCTCGCCAGTTTCTTTGCTGGACACAGTGGAACGGCAAATAAATTTGAAGCCGTTGGACATGTCCATGAACAACACTTCGCGGTAATTGGGGTGAATGCCTTCTTTCATGAATTTCTCCGTATGCAGCCAATCGGGTGGCCCACCCATCAGTTTGATGTAAGTGGACATAACCCCAATCACTTGCAGGGTTAATAGTTAGCCTTGCAGTATACGGTCTTTTTGTTTTTCTTGTCAATTGACAACCCCCTTCTGCAAATGCCCCGTATTGGTGCACACCCAGCGGGTGGGGTCACTTCGTCGGGGGGAGTGTCGTTGCCACGCCGTGGTCAAAATGATGGGGTCGAAATCACAAACGAGATGGTCATGAAGAAAACTGGCATGGGGCTAAAGCAGAGGGCTATTTTAATTTGCGTGGCTGTGATGGTATTGGTGGGAAGTGTTTCAGCCTGGATTGCTTACAAAGCATTCCAGGTGCTTAGCATCGAGCAGCGGGTAATGACCCAGATTACGCAGGAAAACGAACTTAGCAGATTGATTGCCCAGGCCAATCACAGCACAACAAAAATGGCATCGTCGTTCAAGAACGTGTTGATTCGCGGCAGTGACGGCGAGAAAACAGCCAAATATGTGAAAGAGTTCGAGGGTTTCCGAAACGATTTCAAGAATCAACTGCGGCAGATGCGGGATTTGGGGATTATCCAATCTGACGCGCAGCGCAAATCGGCTGTGGACGCTTGGGAGCAGGATTTTGAGGCGGCTGCTGCAAAGTATGCCACGGCCCTACAGCAGCACGTGCCTGAAGACCCGCTTGCTTACAAAACCTTGGACAAGATGGTCAGTGGCATTGACCGCCCGGTGGTGAAGGCCGGCAATGCCATTTCAGAGGAGGGCATTAAAGCGCAGGACGCTGCGGTGGCATTCATGACAACCGAGCTGGAGGCGGGGATCCAGGAGGTTATTGTTGCTCTGACGGTTGGTATGGCCCTCACTTTGGTTCTTTTGTTCGTGAGTTTGATGGGTTATGCGCGGTCTGTGCTGAAGAGTTTGGGCGCAGAACCCGCATTTTTGGCCACGCAGGCCGCCAATATTGCGTCCGGGGCACTTAATCATCGTGAGATTGAAGCACTTAACCCGCCAGCCGGCAGCGTGGCCCATGCGTTTGAGGCCATGCGGGTTGGCCTGCTTGAGCTTGTTCAGAACATTCGTTTAAAAACAGACAATGTTCAGCACAGCTTGCATGGTGTGGTTGCCCAACTTGAACAGGTTGGCGAAGCGGCTGCGAGGCAGTCTGAGGCCAGCGCATCCATGGCTGGAGGGGTGGAGGAGCTGAGTGCCAGCATTGCCCAGTTGTTTGACGTGGCAACCCAAACCAACGCCGCTTCCGATGCCTCCAGCCAGGCTTCCTCCGATGGCTTGGGGCTCATCCAGGGAACTCTGCACGACATGGAGCAAACCGCAGAGGGTGCAGAACGCCTTGGGCAAATTATTCGAGATTTGGGTGAACACTCTGAGCAAATCAACCGAATTGTCGCCGTGATTGAGGAGATTGCTCAGCAAACCAATTTGTTGGCCTTAAACGCGGCCATTGAGGCTGCCCGAGCAGGTGAACAAGGGA
Source organism: Limnobacter sp. (assembly GCA_036275215.1). Taxonomy (GTDB): domain Bacteria; phylum Pseudomonadota; class Gammaproteobacteria; order Burkholderiales; family Burkholderiaceae_B; genus Limnobacter. The sequence goes on from DASUEF010000089.1 coordinate 35,356, forward strand.
GGGGTTTTGCGGTGGTGGCCGACGAAGTTCGCAGCCTTGCAGAAAGGACCACCAAGTCGACTTCCGAAATTGAGTCCATGGTGGGGAGTATTCAGGGCGGCGCTCAGGCCGCCGTTGAGCAAATGTCTCAGTGGGCAGAGCGGGTGCACGGTACGCTCGGCAAGATCCGGGAGGCTGAGCAATCCATGAATACTTTGCAGGGTTTGTCTTCACAAGTGCGCAGCATGGCTGGCGAGGTTCGTGGCTCTTTGTCGGAGCAGCGTGCAGCCACGGGTCAGATGTCGGTTGAAATTGAGACCCTGGCATCCAAGGCTGAGACCAACTCAAGCAGTGTTTCTCAAATCGCCGCTGTGTTGACGACCCTGCGGCAAGCGTTTGATGAGCTTGATCAGCAGGCGGCAAAATTTAAGGTGTGATTTTTTGGTTCAGCATAAAAAAACGCCAGCCCGAGGGCTGGCGTTTTTATTGAGCTTGGCGCTTGGCGCTAGGCGCAGGCAATTACATGCCCATGCCGCCCATTCCACCCATGCCGCCCATCGCGCCCATGTCTGGTGCTGCAGGCTTGTCTTCCACCAATTCTGCAACCATGCAGTCGGTGGTCAGCATCAGGGACGCCACAGAGGCCGCGTTTTGCAGCGCAGTGCGGGTCACTTTGGTGGGGTCTAGAACACCCATTTCCACCATGTCACCGTACTCGCCAGTTGCGGCGTTGTAGCCGAAGTTGCCTTCGCCTGCCATCACTTTGTTGGCAACCACGGATGACTCTTCACCGGCGTTGGTGACAATCATGCGCAGTGGCTCTTCCATGGCGCGCAGAACGATCTTGATGCCAGCGTCCTGATCTGGGTTTGCACCCTTCAGGCCAGAGATTTTGGCACGAGCGCGCAGCAGTGCAACGCCGCCGCCTGGCACAATGCCTTCTTCCACCGCGGCGCGTGTGGCGTGCAGTGCGTCTTCCACGCGTGCCTTTTTCTCTTTCATTTCAACTTCGGTGGCAGCACCCACCTTGATCACAGCAACACCGCCAGCCAGCTTGGCCACACGTTCTTGCAGTTTTTCGCGGTCGTAGTCGGAGGTGGATTCTTCGATTTGCGCGCGAATCTGCTTCACACGTGCTTCGATGTTTGCACCATCGCCTGCACCGTCAATGATGGTGGTGTTTTCTTTGCCCACTTCAATGCGCTTGGCCTGGCCCAGATGTTCCAGGGTTACGCCTTCCAGGCTCATGCCAGTTTCTTCGGCAATCACCACGCCACCGGTCAGGATGGCGATGTCTTCCAGCATGGCCTTGCGACGGTCGCCAAAGCCAGGAGCCTTCACCGCGCAGGTCTTCAGAATGCCACGGATGTTGTTCACCACCAGGGTGGCCAGTGCTTCACCTTCGATGTCTTCGGCGATGATCAGCAGTGGGCGACCAGCTTTGGCCACCTGCTCCAGCGTGGGCAGCAGGTCACGAATGTTGCTGATTTTCTTGTCGTGCAAGAGCACAAAGGGGTTTTCCAGGGCAGCTACTTGCTTTTCCTGGTTGTTGATGAAGTAGGGGGACAGGTAGCCGCGGTCAAATTGCATGCCTTCTACCACATCGAGCTCGTTGTCCAGGCTCTTGCCGTCTTCCACCGTGATCACGCCTTCCTTGCCCACTTTTTCCATGGCTTCCGCAATGATGTTGCCGATGGACTCGTCGCTGTTGGCGGAAATGGAGCCCACTTGAGCGATGGCTTTGTTGGTGGCGCATGGCTTGGACAATTCACGCAATTCAGTGATGGCTGCGGTTACGGCCTTGTCGATACCGCGCTTGAGGTCCATGGGGTTCATGCCAGCGGCCACAAACTTCATGCCTTCTTTTACAATGGCTTGGGCCAGCACGGTGGCGGTGGTGGTGCCGTCGCCTGCGTTGTCAGAGGTCTTGGAAGCCACTTCCTTGACCATCTGTGCGCCCATGTTCTCGAACTTGTCTTTCAGTTCGATCTCTTTGGCCACGGAAACGCCGTCTTTGGTCACAGTGGGGGCGCCGAAAGAGCGCTCCAGTACCACGTTACGACCTTTGGGGCCCAGGGTTACTTTCACTGCGTTGGCCAGAATGTTCACGCCACGCACCATGCGGCTGCGTGCGTCGTCACCAAAAAATACTTCTTTAGCTGCCATGATTTGATCTTCCTCTTGAATGCTGTGTAATTAGGCGGTGTGATTAAGCTTCAATCACGCCCATGATGTCTTCTTCGCGCATCACGAGCACTTCCTTGCCATCGACCTTGATGGTCTGGCCGGCGTACTTGCCGAACAACACGCGTTGACCCACTTTCACATCCATGGGGATCAGCTTGCCTGCGTCATCGCGTTTGCCTGGTCCCACGGCCAGGATCTCGCCTTGATCGGGTTTTTCGGCTGCTGCATCGGGAATCACGATACCGGAAGCTGTGGTGCGCTCGCTGTCTAGGCGCTTCACGATCACACGATCATGCAACGGACGAATGTTCATGGAAACCACTCCTAAATTTGTCTTTAAAAAGAATTGCTTGCTAAACCTGACGTGTAAAGTGTTAGCACTCAACGTCATCGAGTGCTAATAATAAGGACGGGTTGAGCCCTTTTCAAGGGGGGAGGGTAAAAAAATGCGCAAAGTGGTGCAAGGCGTGTGTCAGGTCAGTTTGTTTAAACTACTGTTAAATCCTTTCGCAATCGTTGCTTTTTTGTCTGCCTCTGAATGAACCGAATCAAGTCTGTATTCATCACCGCATTTGTGGTGTTGGTTAATCTAGCCCTGTTGCATGTGGCCACTTTGAGCTGGCACAGTCCACTTGGCGCCGGTTGGATGGGGGTATTCGTGTTGGCCCTGCCTAATTTCTACTTCTTTGTGTGGTTGTTCATGGGAAGGAAAAGTCGAACCTCCCGCAACTTGCACTTGCTGCTGGCGACCAACTTGACCGGCTATGCCATGGTGCTAACCGACCCAGGCATGGAGGCAAATCCCTGGCCATTGGTGACCGGCACCATGCTGTTTTTTGGCAGCATTGGCTTTGTATTTTGGTACTCCAACCTGGGTGATCGGCATCCCCCTGGTTTGAGTGAGGGGGACAAGTTGCCGCCTTTTGAGGTTCAAACCCTGGAGGGTGGCAAGTTCAGCACCGAGCAGTTGAAGGGGCACCCTTGGTTGCTGGTGTTTTACGAGGGCGCGTGGAATCCGCTGGGCGTTACTCAAATTCGCGAGCTGGCAGGTCGTTTTGTCGATTTGGATCGCCTGGGTTTGAAGGTGGCCGCCATCAGTCCCCAGCCTTTGGCCAAGTCTGCCGAGCTGGCTCAGCGATTGGGTGTGCCTTTTCAACTGTTGGTGGATCACGGCAATTGTGCCGCCCGCCAGTTGGGTTTGCTGGCCAAAGACGGTGTGCCTTGGGGCGCACATTTGCTCGGGTACGGCAGGGACACGGTGATGCCAACTGTGCTGATTGTTAATAAGCACGGTCGGATTGTTTATGCCAACCACACCAATAACTTGCGTGTGCGCCCTGAGCCAGATCAGTTGCTGGAAGTGGCCAGGCAACGGCTGGCAAGTGTGGAGTCTTGAGAAAGCGCCCGTTAGCGTGACACCACGAGTTGCTCTGCTGCGGCAGTTTTGCGGATTCGTTCTATTAGACTTTTGTTGATCCGGCCTTCCATTTTTCGCTGAACGGGCTCCAGGGCCTTGCGCCATTCTTCGCGTTGCTCAGGGGTCAGCACTGTGACAACGCTCAAGCCGGATTCTTTCACTTTTTCCAAGGCAAGTGCATTCAAGCGAACTGATTCTTCGTTGTTGCGTTTTGTTGCATCAACCATGCAGCGTTCAAGCGTGGCTCGAAGGTCTGCCGGCAGACTGCTCCAAAATTTGCGGTTCACGATCACGGCATAGCCTAAGTAGCCATGGTTGGTGATGGTCACATGTTTTTGCACCTTGTGCATATTTTTGGAGTAAAGGTTGGACGGTGGATTTTCGGTGCCATCGGCCAAACCAGTCTCTAATGCGGTGTAAACATCCGAAAAAGCCAGCGGGATCGGGGTTGCCCCAAGGGTTTCCATCTGTGCTTCCAGAACCCTGGAGGGCTGTATGCGCATTCGTTTGCCCCTCAGGTCCTCTGGCCGAACCAGGGGTGTATTGGCGCTCATCACTTTAAATCCATTGTCCCAATAGGCCAGGCCGAGGATGCCGCGATCTTCCAGCTGGTTGAGCAGTTCCTTGCCAATTGGACCTTCGGTCACGGCCTTTAACACGCGACGGTTTGGAAAGATGTATGGCAGGTCAAATACTTCAAAATCCCGCATGCCCAGGTACCCAAATTTGGCCAGAGAAGGAGCAAGCATCTGCACCGCACCCAGCTGCAACGCTTCGAGTTCTTCTTTGTCTTTATAAAGTGAGGAGTTTGGATACACCTCCACCTTCACGCGCCCGCGCGTGCGCTCTTCCGCAAGGCGTTTGAATTCGAGTGCGGCTAGCCCTTTCGGGGTGTTCTCATCCACCACGTGACTGAACTTAATCACAATGGAAGGCGCAGCAACGGACTGACTCCAGGTCGTGATTCCTAGCAAGGTCAGTGTTAAAAAGAATAGCCGGTTCATTTGCTTCATGGTGTTCATGTGTTAAGCACGCAGAGGGAGAGCTGCGATTGGACTCATCATTTCCAGAGTGAGACCCCGGCGACCATTGTGGGTTTCCACAGGGCTGGGGTCAAAATCTGCATTTCGTGGCACTATCCAGCCATGCAAATGTTTGGCCCTACTCCCCCCAATCTTAAAAAAATCAAGCGACGCCAGGCGCTGCGCTTTGGCGTGCCGGTGCTTGTGTTTTTGTTGTTGATGGCTGTGATGGTGGCGGCAGTTTACTACGCACAACGGGATGAGCGTGAGCAAAACCAAGCAAAACTAATTGCGGATACCCTGTGGGCAAGGCAGAACATTCAGTTTCAAGTTGGGGGCTTGATCAATTCGCTTCAAGCTTTGGCAGGGGACCCCCTGATATACCCTTCAGGTCGGCTGGCCCCAAGTCTTAATCAACTCAGTCGCAGTTCAGGCGAGCTGGTGGCCGTGTTCAAAGGGCCCGAATTGGAGCCGGTCGCGATGGCCGAAGACTACATCATCCCCGAGAAAGCCTTGGCTCTACGTTCCCAGATGCGGGCAGATGTGCAACAGCGAATCGATTCCCGATTGGATGGGTTTTTGGGGCCCTATCAATTCAATGGCCGCAATTATGTGGCCAGTGTCCATGTTGCACAACGCGGGCAGGCCAGTCTAGTTGGGTTGGTGGATCTCGATCTGATGCTTGAGAAAGAGTTGCCCTGGTGGTTTGCTCAGGACAACGAGGTCGATTTGCTTGACTCGGGGGGTATCGTGTTGTCCCGCTTGGTGAAGGCAAGTCGCGGGGCGGGGGTGTATGTGCACACCACCTCGCTGGAACTCGGGGGCTTGCAGTTCCAACTCAGGGTCAACAGTATTCAGGAGGGCCCCCGTTTGTTCAATTACGGCATCAATGGCGCGTTGGCGTTTTTGCTGTTGATGTTGCTCATCAGTTTCATGATGCTTTGGCGGGATTCTCGTCGCCGTCTTGAGGTGGAAGCCAGGCTGGAAGAGGAAAAGTTATTTCGGCAGTCCATGCAAGATTCGATGGCGGTGGGCTTGCGAGTTTGGGATTTACAAGGAGTGATTCGCTACGTGAACCCCGCATTTTGCAACATGGTGGGTTATGCCCCGCAAGAATTGATTGGGGTGCCGCAGCCTTTGCCCTATTGGCCCGCAAAAAGCAAAGAAGAGTACAAGAGGTTGGTGGCCGATGTGATCTCTGGAAATGCGCCACCCGAAGGGTTTGAAACCGTTTACCAGCACAAAAACGGCAAGTTGATTGATGTGCTGATTGTGGAGGCACCGCTTCGAGACGGGCGTGGCTTGCACACGGGCTGGATGAGTTCGGTGATTGATATCACGGATCGAAAACGCTCTGAGGCGCTGATTGCGGAGCAACGCGAGAAGTTGCAGGCAGCATCTCGGTTTGCACTGGTGGGGGAGGTGGCGTCCAACATTGCCCACGAGTTGAATCAGCCCTTGGCCACCATGGTGTCTTACGCTCAGGCCGGCATGAATCTCACCCAACGTGGTGGCAGTGTTGAAATGTATGGTCAGCTTTTTGAGAAATTGCGCGACCAGGCTCAGCGGGCGGGTCGCGTGGTTGGATCAGTGCAAAATTTGGTCCGAAAACGCCGACCCATGAGAGAGCCTGTGCGTGTACAGGAAGTAATCGATTCCATTCGGTTTATGGTCAACTCGACGGCGGTCTTGCATCAGGTTCGCCTGCATTTTGAGATTGAGAACCCCAATATTTTGTTGCACATTGACCGGATCATGGTGGAACAGGCTCTGGTCAATTTGGTTAAAAACGCCTCGGAAGCCTTCATGGCCTCTCAACGAATCCGCAATGTTTGGATCAAGGCTCACTTGTTGGATCATTCATTTGAGTTTTCTGTACGAGACGACGGACCCGGCTTGAGCCTGAACAACACCGAGAAAATGTTTGAGGCCTTGGTGTCCACCAAGCCCGACGGTTTGGGGTTGGGCTTGAGCCTCTGCCGCTCGGTTGCTGAGGCGCATGGCGGGCGCCTGAGGGCAGAACAGGTACCCACTGGGGGAACCTGCTTTACAATGAACTTACCGATGGCGGTGCGGGAATCCTTGGAAGGGGAACAAGTTGGAGCGAGTTAGGCCTGTGCATGTGCTTTTGCTGGACGATGATCACGACTTGCGTGAGGGCATGCAGTGGATGTTTGACACGGTCGATTTACCAATGACTGGATTTGGCAGTTTCGAGCAATTTCGAGCAAAGCTTGATCTGCTGGTCCAGAGTGATGCGCTACTGTGTCTTTTGCTAGACCTTCGAATGCCCGACATGTCTGGCTTGGAGGTCTTTGAGTGGCTTAAGCGCAACGGTTACAGTCTTGAGCGTTTGCCAGTCATATTCTTAACCGGTCATGGGGATATCTCAACCGCGGTGGAGGCCGTGAAAAACGGTGCGTTTGATTTTTACGAGAAGCCTACCACCGACGAACGTCTGATAGCCAGGGTGAGGCAGGCCCTTGCCAAATCTGGGGATTATCTAGCCAGCCAGGAGGTGTTGAGGCAATGGTCCGAGCGTATCGACAAATTGTCTCCCCGCGAGCGCGAGGTGATGTTTCTGGTTGCCAAAGGCAAGCTCAATAAAGTGATCGCCTCGGAGCTTGACATTTCAATGCGTACGGTGGAGGTGCATCGCGCCAATGTCTTTGACAAACTGAAGGTGCGCTCCGCTGCGGAGTTGGCCACTTTGCTGAGTCGACTCAGTGATCGCTTGGGGTTTGATCAATTTGCAGGACTTGAGTAAATCTCGATCACCTGCGGTGCACGCAGCGACCAACCAATCAGCGGGCTGGATGTTTCGGGGTGAAGCTCCACCACAAAAGCCTTTCGGGCTAACCGCTTATCCCTGAAGAATGCATGCACAACGTGCAAGCGCTCATCGGCTTTGGCCAGATCAAATTCGGTGCTTCCAGCGCCACGGTTGGCAGACCTTATCACCAGTGGCCCCAACTCGCCAGATTTCACACGTGCGCTTAAGTCCAGCAGCCGGGTTTTACAATCTTCGGGAATCTCTGAACTCGTGCTGGAGAAGTGAATAACCAATTCAAGTTTTCGTTCGTGATCTTTGAGTGCCAACTCCGAGGCGGTGGCGTCTGGTTGCTCGGTCAATGCCTGTACCAAGCCCTCGTAAAGATTCAGTTGAACCTCTTTGCCGCAATGCAATGCTGGGTTCTGGATCTGCAAGATGGCTTTCGGTGTATTTGCATTTGCAGCTGGCGCAAAAACTGCTGGCAGCAGCCAGGTGACGAATAGAGAAATGGCGCGGGCCAAAGGTGCTTTCATGGCGCTTTCGACCCGTGCTCACCCGCCAGAGATGAAGGCCTTTCCCTTGATGTCTCATCCCGGTTTGGTGGGTCGATGTTGTCCGCTTGGGCAAAACTAACTTTGATTTGGTTTGCGAGCAGATGATAAATGGAAGCTGGCAAAATACGCTTGCTCACTTGAGTGGCAATGGCAGACACGAAAATCAGGGGCATCACCAAGTCATGGTTGTCTACCATTTCCAGCACAATCACAAACGCAGTGATAGGGCAGTGAGTCACGGCAGACAGCACCCCCACCATGGCCAGTAGCATGAGCGGCGCTGTTTCGCGATCGGTCAAACCAGCGAAAAAATAGCCAAAGCCTGCACCGATGGAGAGAGTGGGTGAAAACACCCCACCTGGCGCGCCACTGGCAAACGACACCACAGTGGCGGCCAGCTTGGTCAACCAGAAAAACGGGGAGAGCTCCTCGCTTTCTTGCAGGGCGGCTTTGGTTTCCTCATAGCCAGCACCAAACACCTCTGGTCCGAACACCAGGGCCATCAGCGACAACACCACGCCGCACATGGCTGCGAATCGGTAGGGGTGCTTGGTGCGGTACGCGCCAAATACACTGCGCCCAGAAACGATGATGAGCATGGTGCGACCATACACGCCACCTACAATCCCCGTGAGCACGGCCAGTACAGTGATGATCAACCATTCATCGCCCCAATCGATGGTGGCGTTGGAGTAACCGAAATATGAGTAGTTCCCCTGCAGAACCAGTGCAACCAAGCCAGCCAGCACAATGGCCATCAGCAGCGCTGAGGTATGGCGCATTGTCTTGCGACGCCCCAGTTCTTCAAATGCGAACATCAAGCCACCCAGCGGGGTGTTGAATGCTGCCGCAACGCCGGCAGCGCCGCCAGCGATGATCAGTGAGCGTGTATCGAATAGTTTGGCAATGCCAGGGAATCGATGTGTGTAGGCCATCAATGCCGCACCGATTTGTACGGTGGGGCCTTCGCGACCAGCCGCTGCTCCTGCAGCAATCACAAACGGGGTGACCAGCAGTTTGCCAAAAAAAGCGCGTGGCCCAAGGAGTCGATCCATCAGGCGAGGCTTTGGATGTTTGATCACTTTGATGGCCTGCGGAATACCGCTGCCACCCGATCCCCAAAAGACTTTGTTCACGAGCCACACCGCAACTGGAAATGCGATGGGGGGCAGCATGAGGGCAACCCACTTGTGCTCCTCAAAAAATGCCTTGTTCCACTCCCCCGCGAAGTCGGACATCCAGGCAAAGCCAACAGCCAGCAAACCCACCAGCAGGGAGAACAGATACACCACCGAGACAATCATGCCTCGGTCTGCCAGAAATCTCGATAATCGGGCACTCTGCTGAATCCATCTGCTGCCAATCTTTTGCCGCACGGGGGTCCTGCCTGGCTGTGTATTTAACAATGCCCTGGATTGTCGCATAAAAACAAAAAACCCTCAGCCATGCGACTGAGGGTTTTTCTTGGGGATTACCCGTTCTTGGCTTCTGGAGGCAATCAGCTGGCGCGGCGGCGGGCAAATCCACCTCGTTCGCCGGAATTGCGGGCTGCCTGTTCGCGACGTGCACCGGATGCGTGTTCACGTTTTGGTGCACCTTCTGCACGGAAGGCCGGGCGTGCGCGTTCTTCAGAACGAGGAAAGCTTGGACGATTCTCGTCGCGGTTCCATGGTTTGTTCTCGCCAAAGGATTTGCGCTCACCGAAGGGCTTGCGGTCGTCAAAAGACTTGCGTTCACCAAATGGCTTGCGTTCTTCAAAGGATTTGCGTTCACCAAAGGGCTTGCGTTCTTCAAAAGACTTGCGTTCACCAAATGGCTTGCGTTCTTCAAAGGATTTGCGCTCACCGAAGGGCTTGCGGTCGTCAAACGATTTGCGCTCACCGAAGGGCTTGCGCTCGTCAAAAGACTTGCGCTCACCAAAGGGTTTGCGTTCTTCAAACGATTTGCGCTCGCCGAAGGGCTTGTTGTCACCAAAAGATTTGCGTTCCTCAAAGCGACCGCGATTGCCGCCGCCTTGTGGCCGGCCACGGCCACCACCCTTGCCGCCGCGTGGAGCGGTGCTAAAGTTGCCGCGTGGCTCCAGTCCTTCGACTTGTTCTTCAGGAATGCGTGAATTGATGAATCGCTCAATGGCTCGCACGCGGATGATGTCATCGGCTTCGGCCAGGGTGACGGCCACGCCAGCACGCCCTGCACGCCCCGTGCGCCCAATCCGGTGCACATAGTCTTCCGCTTTCATCGGCATGCCATAGTTGATCACATGAGAGATGGCAGGCACGTCCAGTCCGCGGGCTGCCACGTCGGTGGCCACCAAAATCTTGATGTCGCCTTTGCGAACACTCGCCAAGCGGCGATTGCGCACCACCTGAGGCATGGCGCCGTGCAGTGCACAGGCACGCATGCCTTCGTCCATCAGATCACGCGCCAGATTTTCGGCATCAATTTGCGTGCTGGTAAAAATCACTGCTTGGTTCACATCCGGTTGTTCAAGCCAGTGGTTCAACAATTTGCGCTTGTGACCGCGGTTGTCGGCCCACATCAATTTTTGAGCAATGTCGGTGTTGGCTTCGTTTTGCGCAGCCATTTCGATGCGTTGCGGGTTGTTCATGATGTTTTCGGCCAAACCTACAATACGCTTGGCGAAAGTGGCAGAGAACATCAAGGTTTGCTCGCGGTTGCCACACATTTCATTCAAGGCTTCCAGGTCCTCAGAAAAACCCAGGTCCAGCATGCGGTCGGCTTCGTCCACGATCAGTGTGTTGACCATAGAAAAGTTGAGCTTGCCTTGCTGTGCAAGATCGAGCAAGCGACCTGGCGTGCCCACCACCAAGCGTGCACCGCGCAATGCAGCCATCTGTTTGCCGTAAGGCATACCACCCACCACGGTGGCAATCCGCAAGCCTTTAAAAAACTTAACGAGGTTGATGGCGTCCTGGCTCACCTGCTGAGCCAGTTCACGTGTTGGGCAAAGCACCAGCACTTCGGGGCCGTTGAGGGATTCCATGGGACTGGCACCACTTTCCATCATGCGGTGCATCACGGGCAACAAAAACCCAAAGGTTTTGCCGCTACCGGTCTGGCTACTTACCATGAGGTCGCCGCCCTGCATGCCCAAAGGCACCACTTGGGCTTGTACGGGGGTGGGGGAAGTGATGTTCAAAGCACTGAGGGCTTGTTGCAATGGCGCAGCAAGACCCATGGCGTCAAAAGACGTGGTCATGACTAAATTCCAAATTAATTACAGCTCAAAAATTCATCGACGAGCAGATTTGAGGCGAAGCTGGTCCAAAAATTCGGTGGACGTTCGCAAGAGAACTGGCGGCGATGGGCAAAGCACAACATCTTTGGTTGTGCGAACAAAGGCAACCCAACGCGGCCCAAATTGACAATCGTATAAAACGACCCGTTGATTTGCTATCTGCGGGCGAAGTCTACAGGGAAGGTGTGCAATGCACAAGAAATAATTCTTGCTTTCTCGGAGTTTAGAAGAAAAACACCACATGCCTGGGTTTGGGCTATCAAGTTTTTCGTTCGCCCCGCCGTTATATCTCACAGAGGCATTCGGTCCAACTGACGTGCGAGGGGTGGACTTCGCGGGATGAAGATATGAGAACACTGAAGATACTAATGGTCACGGGCGCAGCGACCATGCTCAGCTCGTGCGACCTGTCACAGATACCTGGGCTGGACGGCAAGTTGTCGATCGAGGACAGCAAGGCTGTGGGTGCGGCCTGTCGGCATTCCGGGCGTGCGCTGGAGGACTGTTTTGCGCTGAACCCCAATACCCATCCCTCGGGTGTCTTTGAGGGATGGCGTGACATGAATGACTACATGCTGGCCAATGAGATTGAGGTCGTCAAACCCGAGGTGAAGCCCTCTGCCTATTCCCCCCAACCCAAGTCAGAACCGAATCCCGCGACCGCACAAGGCGCCCATGGTGATGGCCAAGTGGGGGAGGCTCAGCATGCAACCGCGATTGAGCCTGCGTCCGAGCGCCAACGCTGGGTACCAAAGGCTGAGCGCGGTATCTCACCGGAATCCGCTCCTTCCGAGGCACTGGGCAGTGCCACCTCAAAACCGGTGCAAGAGCCCGATGTGGCCAAAGGACCTGCAGAAGGGCAAGCGCCAGGTGATACGCCCAGCAACGGCCAAGCCCCGACGCGTCCCTGGGAGCGCAAGAAAGACCCAAAGAGCCACACCTGAGTTTTTTCGCAGGCCTCCCAATTCATCTCTTGCCTCAGTGTTATTCTGATTCGAGATGCGTTGAACCAGTGAGGTGTGGGATTTGATGGCCCAGAATTTTCTTCTTCGTACCGGCGCGTTGGTCGTCGGTTTTTTCTTGACTGCTCCAGTGCTCGCCAATGAGCCAGCTGCGCGGAGTTTTCCCAAATCGGTGACCCAGGCGTTTCAATCCAGCGGAATTGGGGCAAGCGAATTCACTGCCCATGCCCTCCCGCTTCCTCCGTATGTCAGTCGTCGCGCCCAGGCCTACGTGCATGGCGGGCATGTGCTGGTTAATCCAGCCTCCGTGGCGAAAGTCTTCACCACTGGCCTTGCCATGGAGCGTTTGGGTGCGACGTATCGATTCAAAACCGGATTTCATGCACTGGCCGAGCCCGTGGATGGTGTGCTCCAAGGCCCCCTCTACATCAAGGGGGCCGGCGATCCGGCTTTTTTGTCGGCCGATTTGTGGGTGTCTTTGCGCCAGGTGCGCAACAAAGGCATCAAGACCATTCAAGGCCCGGTGGTGCTGGACGACAGCGCGTTTGCAGATCAATCGAGTGTGCCGATGACGCAGTCGGAAGAGGACTTCGATGATGCGCCTCATCGTGCGTATCACGCGCAGCCCGATGCGCTTTTGCTCAACTTCGGCGCCATGTCGATTGACTTTCACATCAACGAGAACTCGGTCCAAATTGTGCCTGAAGAAGCTCCGCGCAACTGGGCTTTTGTATCTGAGGTGCGTTTGACGCAGGGCGCCTGTGGTGCCTGGAAAAACGGCATGTCGGTGGACTTTGCCAAGAACGGCCAGAACGTGGTGGTGACTGTGAAAGGTGCATATCCAAGGCGTTGTGGTCAATCCCGTTTGCCAATTCGTGTACCCGTTCAGGATTGGTTGTGGGAGTCGTGGGTCAAAGAGATCTGGACGGAATTGGGTGGGCAGTTTTCTGGGCCACAGGGCGGGCAGGTCATCAAGGGCAACACGCCCGCGGCCACGATTGCGTTGTATACGCATTACGGCCAGCCGGTGGGTGACTTGGTCAAGCAAGTCAACAAATGGTCGAGCAATGTGATGGCCCGGCATCTCGAATTGGCCGTTTCGGGCAATCCGGAGGCATTCAACAATGACATGCTGGCTTGGCTAAACACCATGGGGGTGGGCACCCAGGGCTGGTTTTTTGAAAACGGCTCGGGTTTGTCTCGCAATACCAGGATTGACGCTCAAGGTCTGACCCAGTTTTTGCGGCACATGGCTGGTCGTCCAGATTTCCCGGATTTTTTGGCCAGCATGCCCCGTGCAGGTGCAGATGGCACCCTGCATCGGCGTGTTAACAACGTGGGTGGGTACGCCTATTTAAAAACAGGCAGCCTAAATGGTGTGCGTTCCCTGGGCGGGTATTTGCGTGACACCGATGGTCAGTGGTGGGCCGTGGGTGTGTTGGTTAAAAGCCCAAGAGCCTTTGACAGTTGGCCTCCCATGGAAAAACTCCTAGAATTTTTATACCGAGGCGAGTAAATCGCGGGCAAATTTCTGACCGCTTGCCCGCCTGCCGTCTCGTCACCGGGCTTTCATTTGTTAGACTCAAAGATTCTTACGAACCCAATCATTTCGCGAGGCGCAATCATGGACAATGGCAAAGACAAACTTTTTAGCGACATGAAAATCGTGTTGAGCGATGCCGAGGATCTTCTCAAAGCGGCAGCGTCATCTTCGGGTGAACGCGCTGTTGAACTGCGTGAAAAGGCCATGTTGAGTCTGCGCCGTGCCAAAGAGGTGATGCAGGACGCGCAATCCGCCGTGGTAGAAAAAGGCAAAGCAGCCGCACGGGCGACCGACGACTATGTGCATGATCACCCCTGGCGAGCCGTGGGCATTGCTGCGGCAGTCGGCTTTGTGCTCGGTCTGATTGTCAACCGCCGTTAATCAAGCGCCGTGTTGAGTCCTCAAGCCAGGTCCGCTCTTAAGCGCGTTGCTGCCAGCCTGTTGGGCATGGGGCAAACGCGTCTTGAATTGGCAGGTGTAGAGCTGGCCCAGGCCAGACAAAACACCGTTCAAACCGTGGTGTGGGCTACTTTGCTGGCCCTTGCCTTGGCTTTTGGTTCTTTGTTTGTGTGCCTGGCTGTGGTTGCCCTGTTTTGGGATACTCACCGCATGTTGGCCATTTTGGGATGTGTGTTGTTTTATGCTGCGCTGGGAGGCTTGTTTTATGCCCGTCTTCGGCAAGTGCTTGCCGAACAAACCCCATTGTTTGAAACAACGATTGCTGAGCTGGGCCGCGACCGCCAAGCGATTCTGGACAGCCTCAACACACCCAACCCCACAGGTGAACCATGAGCCAGCGGTTTGATGCCTTGCAGGCGAAAAAAGAACTGCTGCAAATGAAGGCTCAACTGGAGCGCATGCAGTTTGCGAGCGAGCTGGAAGACCTCAAGCAAGAGTTTGCTTGGTTGCAAGTGTTCAAGAAGGTGGGCACCTGGGTGAACCAGCGCAACCTGCGCACGCTGGGCCCCTGGGCCAGCCTGGGCGGGCAACTCTGGCAGGGGTGGTTTAAGCAGTACCCCTTGTTGGGTCTTGTCGCATCCAGTGCCCTGGTGCGCTACCGCCAACCTCTGGCCAAAGCGACCTTCCGCGCTGGCGCTGCCGCGGTGGTATTGGCGGCCGCGATGTATTGGTTCAAAACCCGCGGATCAGGGGGACGAGCCCCCGCTTTCACATCCCAAGGCGAGCCATCAACTCCCTGATGCGTTCATCCAGCGCAGGCTCGGGTTGAATGCTTCGTCCCCATTCCCGCTGTGTTTCTCCTGGCCATTTGTTGGTGGCGTCTAACCCCATCTTGCCGCCAAGTCCACTCACAGGGCTTGCAAAGTCCAGGTAGTCAATCGGTGTATTTTCTAACAGTACCGTGTCACGCACAGGGTCCATGCGGGTCGTGATGGCCCAAATCACCTCTTTCCAGTCGCGGGCGTTCACGTCATCGTCCACCACCACAATGAACTTGGTGTACATGAATTGGCGCAAAAAACTCCATGTGCCCATCATCACGCGTTTGGCGTGGCCGGCATACGCTTTTTTCATGGAGATCACCGCCATGCGGTAACTACAACCTTCTGGCGGAAGATAAAAGTCCACAATCTCGGGAAACTGCTTCTGCAAAATAGGAACGAACACTTCGTTCAGGGCCACTCCCAGCACGGCGGGTTCATCAGGCGGTTTGCCAGTGTAGGTGGAGTGATAGATTGCATTTTCTCGCAGGGTGATGCGGTCCACAGTAAACACCGGGAACCAGTCCTGCTCGTTGTAATAGCCGGTGTGATCTCCGTAGGGGCCTTCTAATGCGCAGTCCCAGCCCTGTAGGTAAGCGGGTATGGGCGGTGGCTCCCGCAGCACGGTCACCCCTTCGCGAATGGCGGGCACTTCGCCATCGCTGCGGCCTTTGCGAGCGGCCACCGCGATGGGGTGGTCGGCTGGGTAAATATGGCCTTCCAGCACCATTTCAGCCTCGGCCGGTACTTGCAAATCATTGCCAAGGCTTTGAATCAATTCGGTGCGGCTGCCGCGAAGCAGTCCAGCAAACTGATATTCAGACAAGGTGTCTGGCACCGGCGTGACCGCGCCCAGAATGGTGGCTGGGTCTGCGCCCAATGCCACTGAAATTGGAAAAGGCTGACCGGGATTCTTTAATGCGTGTTCGCGAAAGTCCAGTGCGCCGCCTCGGTGCGCAAGCCATCGCATGATAAGCCGATTTTTTCCAATTTGCTGCTGTCGGTAAATGCCCAGGTTCTGCCGTTTGCGGTTGGGGCCTTTGGTGATGACCAAACCCCAGGTCAGCAGGGGGGCCGCATCATCTGGCCAACAGGTCCAAATAGGCACTTGATTCAGGTCCACATCTGGGCCTTCAAGCACGTGTTCTTGGCAGGGGGCGTTGCTGACCACTTTCGGTGCCATGCTTAGCACCTGCTTCACCAAGGGCAGTTTGTCCAGCGCATCGCGCAGACCCTTGGGCGGCTCGGGTTCTTTTAGGTAGGAAAGAGTCTGGCCAATTTCACGCAGGGCCGCGGTGTTGCTTGCACCCATGCCCATGGCCACGCGGCGGGGAGTGCCAAACAAATTGCCCAGTACGCGGTGTTTGTAGCCTTTTGGAGCATCAAACAGCAGCGCCGGACCTTGCGCACGCAGAACCCGGTCACACAGATGAGTCATTTCAAGAAATGGGCTGACAGACTCGGGTACACGGAGCAATTCACCGTCCTTGTAGAGTAAGTCGATGAAGTCCCGGAGGTTTTTGTATCGCATTGTGAAAAAAACGGCAGATTTGTTGTTGCAAAAGAACAGTTCACAATAACTTGCAAAGGCCCGCTAGAGCCCTTTCTCGAAGGCTGCAAAAGCGCTTTGGGCTTGAATATGGCGCTAAGTGCCTGTTTTGTGTAGAAAGACTCTACCAGATTTTGGGTTGACCCCCTCATTTGGACCCCCTAGAATCCGCTCAGCTTAGTGACGGGTATCAATCAAAACCGTCACATTTTCGCGATGGATCTTCTGGATTCATCCTTAGAGTGTTCTGGCCATGTAGTAAAGCAAGAATGGCCCGAGCAGAACGTTCTGCCTCACGGACTAGAAACGAGGCAGATGCACCGCTGAGTCAAACAATGCAAGAAATTGCGTTTGCGTAGCAGAGGAGGTTGCATGCAGCAGTACGAAACCGTCCTGAAGGTTGACCAGCCGGTCAAGCCTGTTCAGGCCTACAAAACCATCAA
>DASUEF010000090.1:0-14537 GCA_036275215.1 Limnobacter sp.
TGCTCACCTGGTTGTCCCAGGTGGAGAGCATCTCAAGCGTGAAATTGGGCCAGGCAGAGCTGAGCAAGGATGAGGCTGGGATTGTGTCAGGCTACGTGGTGTTGCAACCCTCATGAAAAAGTGGTTCCCTGTGTGGCCCCTACTGGCCCTGGCTGTGGCTGTGCTGGTTTGGAACTATCCCGCCTATGCGTTGGCAGATCGAATCGCCGCGGCCAGCCAAGGGCGCATTCAGGTTCTCAACAGCCATGGGTCCGTGTGGTCGGGGCACATGCAGTTGGGCATTTCGGATGGATCTCGACTGTATGCGATTGGCGAGCCCATGAAATGGCGCCTGGCACTGCTCAAACATAACCATTGGCTTGGGGTTGAGCTTCAACACCCCAAATTGTTACAGGACGTGCATCTGGGTGTGAATGCTGGCGGTATTAGTGTGAGCGGTGGAGAGCTTCGAGTTCCCGCGGCCTGGCTGGGAGGACTGGGTGCGCCCTTCAATACCATACGGCCCGAGGGACTTTTGCACATGCGTTGGCAGCCCTGGCTGAGTGGTCAAGACATGAATGTTCAGATTCAGTGGCAAGACGCACAATCCGCATTGGCAAGCATTCGCCCCTTGGGAGAATATGTCATCTCGGTGACAGGAAATCCTGATACAAAGGTAAGCTTGACGCTGGAAACGCGGAAAGGCCCGCTGCAACTGGATGGCCTGGGGCAATGGAGCCATGGGCAGCGCTTCGTATTTAATGGTTATGCCAGTTCTGATGAACGTAGCAAAGAGGCCTTGACCGGCCTGCTGAGCCAGATGGGAAGACGTGAAGGTGAACGTTACCGCCTGGGTGTATTTTGATGAGCAAGAACAAAACAAAAGGAACAGTGACTTTGAACACTGAACAGCTGGGGCGAGTGAGACGCTCATTGATTGGCCTGGCCATCGCTGGAATTGGCTTGGGCGCAGGTGTACCTGCCCAGACCCAAAACCTCAATTTGCAAGGCAGCAACACACTGCAGGCCAACACGCAAGACAAATTCGCGTTGAACTTTGTGAATGCCGAAATTGACGCGGTGGTGCGAGCCATTGGATCCTTCACCAACCAGACCTTTGTGGTAGACCCCAGGGTGCGAGGCACCATTTCCCTGGTGTCGCCCGAACCCTTGAGCGCCACCGATGCGAAAAACGCCTTGCTGGCAGCACTGCGCTTACAAGGTTTCACGATTGTAGAAAGCGGTGGCGTGGCAAGGGTGGTTCCTGAGAACGACGCCAAAGTGCAAGCATCCAACGAGGTTGACCCCAGGCGCGCCATGAACCAAGCAGGCGGCGCGATCGTGACTCAGGTGTTTCAGCTCAACTACGAGTCTGCCACGGCCCTGGTGCCAGTGCTTCGCCCCTTGATTGCACCCAACAACACGATTGCGGCCTACCCCAACAACAACACCCTGGTGATCACCGATTACGCAGACAACCTACAACGAATTGCCCGAATCATTTCCACGATTGACGGCCCGTCCTCGGGCGATTTGGAGGTGGTTAACCTGGAACACGCACTGGCCGTGGATTTGGCGGCTATTCTGAACCGCATGCTGGATGAAGGCAACCGAGGCACGGGCGCCGCGGTGGACGCTGGCCAACGGCTCACGGTGATGGCCGACCCACGCACCAACAGCCTATTGTTGCGCACCCCCAGCAAGGCCAGGGTCAACCTGGCCAAAGCACTCATCAAACGCTTGGACCAACCCACCAAACAACCCGGCAATGTGTGGGTGGTTTACCTGAAAAACGCCGAGGCAGCCAAGCTGGCGAAAACCCTCCAAGCTGTGCTAACCAATAGCCCGATTTCAGAAACCCCCAACAGCGGGCTGAGCAACCTCAACAACAGTGGTGCCAGCACCAGCGGTGGTTTAAGCGGCGATAACAACAGCACCAGAAACATCACGAACGGCAGCGCAGGCTTGAGCCTGGGCAGCAGCGTGGGCGGAGGCTTGGGCGCATCTTCCGGCCAATTGAGTGCCGCCTCGGGCGTGACCGATGTAAACAGCGGCGGCATTGTACAAGCCGACCCCTCCACCAACTCTTTGATTATTACTGCACCAGAGCCCGTGTACCGCAACCTGCGGTCCATCATTGAAAAACTCGATGTGCGAAGGGCACAGGTGTTTGTCGAAAGCCTGATTGTGGAAGTGTCTACTGACAAAGCCGCAGAATTTGGGATTCAATTCCAAGGATTGTCTGGGGCCAATGCGGATGGGGTTCGCGTGATCGGCGGAACCAACTTCAATGCCCCCACCTCGGGCAGCAACATTTTGGGGGCAGCCGCCAATTTGGGGTCTGTGGGACGTGGATTAAACATTGGCATCATTGATGGGCAGGTCAATATTCCAGGCATTGGGACCATATCCAACCTTGGATTTTTGGCACGCGCATTGGAGACCAAAGCCGATGCCAATATTCTGTCCACACCCAACATTCTTACGCTGGACAATGAAGAGGCCAAGATTGTGATTGGTCAGAATGTGCCCTTCATCACGGGTCAGTTCACCAACACAGGCGGCAACGGCGCCACGGTCAATCCATTCCAAACCATTGAACGCCAGGACGTGGGGCTCACACTGCGTGTGAAACCCCAGGTGTCTGAAGGTGGTGTGGTGAAGCTGGGCATTTTTCAAGAAGTCAGTTCTGTGGTGGACGCAACGAATGTGTCCGGCATCATCACCAACAAGCGCTCCATTGAGAGCAACGTGCTGGTGGAGACTGGCAACATCATCGTGCTGGGTGGGCTGGTGGAAGACCGCGTGACGGGTGGTGTGGAAAAGGTTCCTGGCCTGGGCGATGTGCCGGTGATCGGCAGTTTTTTCCGTTACGACAACCGTCGCCGCCAAAAAACCAACTTGATGGTGTTTTTGCGGCCAGTGGTGGTGCGCAATGAAGACCAGGCGCAGAGCATTGTGACCAACCGCTATGACTACATGCGTGGACTACAGCAAGAGGCCCAGCCAGAAAAACGTTTCGGCCTGCCGGACATGCAAGCACCAGTGCTGCCCTCACGCCGACCCCGTGACGCAGCCAGCCCACAAAATGCGAAGCCCGCCCAGTCGGTACAACCCACGCAGGGTGACGGTGCCATTCAGCTCACACCGAGCACACGCATTTTGGTGGTGCCACGCCCCAACCAGGGCAGCAGCGGCAGCACCCAGGGGGAGAATCGGCCTTGAGCGATTTGCGCTTTAATCCGCAAACGGTGGGACGGCTGCATTATGGTTTTGCACGCCAAAACCAGGTGCTGTGCTTAGAAGCTGGTGCGGAGCAATGGCGCCTCGCATTTGGCACGCGCACACCCAGCCATGCGCTGATTGAAGCCCAACGGGTGGCTCCCTGTGCCATTGACTGGGTTTTTTGTGAAGACGCTGCATTACTGGAAAAAACCATCAACACGGCCTACTCCAACCAAGAAACCAGTGCCGCTGCCGTTGCCGATGAGGTGGCAGGCGACCTGGACTTGACGCAAATGATGCAGGACATTCCCGCGGTGGAAGACCTGCTGGAAACCGAGGATGATGCGCCCATCATTCGGATGATCAACGCCTTGTTAACCCAGGCCAGCCGAGACGGTGCATCTGACATTCACATTGAAGCCTTTGAAACGCACTCGGCGGTGCGCTTCCGGGTGGATGGCACGCTGCGCGATGTGCTGCAACCCCGACGGGAACTACACTCTGCACTCATTTCACGAATCAAGATCATGGCCAGCCTGGACATTGCCGAAAAGCGACTGCCCCAGGATGGCCGTATCACCCTGCGCATCGGTGGCAAACCCATGGATGTGCGCGTGTCTACGCTACCCACAGGCCATGGCGAACGCGCCGTGCTGCGTTTGCTCGACAAAGAAGCAGGCCGACTGGAGCTGAGCCGCCTGGGCATGCCAGAGCACACCCTGAAGGAAATGGATCGCCTGTGCAACATGCCACACGGCATTGTGCTGGTGACCGGCCCCACAGGCTCTGGCAAAACCACCACCTTGTACGCGGCACTCTCCCGCATTGACTCCTCCACCACCAATGTGATGACGGTGGAAGACCCGGTGGAATACGATTTGCCTGGCATCAGCCAAACCCCCGTGAATGCAAAAATCGACATGACCTTTGCCAAAGCCTTGCGCGCCATTTTGCGACAGGACCCGGATGTCATCATGATCGGTGAAATCCGCGACCTGGAAACAGCGCAAATTGCGGTCCAAGCCTCGCTCACGGGCCACCTGGTGCTGGCGACCCTGCATACCAACGACTCGGTGAGCGCAGTGACACGCCTGGTGGACATGGGGGTGGAGCCTTTTCTGCTGTCTTCCAGCCTGCTGGGGGTGCTGGCCCAGCGCTTGGTGCGCCGGCTTTGCCCACACTGCAAAACCAGCACACACGACGAGCAGGGACACCTCCACTGGCATGCCAAGGGTTGCGACCACTGCAGTCACACGGGTTACATAGGCCGCACCGGCGTGTACGAACTGTTCACCGTGGATGACGACATACGCGCGATGATTCACAACGAAGTGTCTGAGGCCGAGATGCGGGCCCAGGCGCTCGGCAAAGGCATGAAAACCATGCGTGAAGACGGGCAGCGTTGGGTGAGCACAGGCACCACAACGCTTGAAGAATTGTTGCGCGTGACGCGGGACTGACAATCTGCCATGGCCGTATTTCGCTACGAGGCGCTGAATGCGCAAGGCAAAACCACCAAGGGCTCCATGGAGGCAGACTCGGCCCGCGCAGCCCGCAACCAGTTGCGCATGCAGGGCATGACCCCGATTGCCATTGAAGAGGTGAACAGTGCGCCCAAACTGGGCAAACGCAACAACCCCTTTGAGCGTGAACTGAGCAACCGGGAGGTGGTGCTGTTCACTCGGCAACTGGCCAGCCTTCTGCAAGCGCGCCTGGCCCTGGCACAGGCATTGGCTGCGCTGGTGGAACAAGCCGACAAGCCCCTCATACGGGAGCGGATTAACAGCATTCGGTCGGAAGTGACCTCGGGCACGCCTCTGTCGCAAGCGCTGGCGCATTACCCCAAAGCCTTTCCAGAGATGTATGTGGCCACCGTGGCGGCCGGCGAAAACACAGGCGACCTGGGCGGTGTGCTCTCCAAGCTGGCCGATGCCCTGGAGGCACGCCAGGCACTTCAACAAAAGGTGAGCGCCGCATTCATTTACCCGGCCATTGTGACCGTGGTTGCGCTGATGGTGGTGGTTGGTTTGCTGACTTATGTGGTGCCGCAAGTGGTGTCTGTGTTCGAAAACACCAACCAGGCGCTGCCCACACTCACGGTGGTGATGATTGCCCTGTCAGACTTCTTGAGAGCCTGGGGCTGGTTGCTCGCGCTGGTGTTGATTGCCGCCTCCTACGTGTTTCGCAATGCACTCAAGAACAAGGCCTTCAAATTGAAGTTTGATGAGATGGTGCTCGGGCTGCCCGTGGCGGGGCCGTTTGTTCGGGCGGTGAATACGGCCAGGCTAGCTTCCACCCTTTCCATCTTGGTGGGCAGTGGCGTACCCATCCTCAAGGCGCTTGCAGCCGCCAACCGCACCTTGGGCAACAGTGCACTGCAATTGGCCATGGTGGATGTGCAGGAGCGTGTCAAAGAGGGCAGCGCCTTGAGCAAGGCCATGGGCAAAAGTGGGCTCTTCCCGCCCGTGTTAACCCACTTGGTGGCCAGCGGCGAAGCCACCGGGCAACTTGCGGCCATGTTGGAACGGGCTTCTGATGCACAACGCACCGAAGTAGAGCGCAAAGCCATGTGGCTCACCAGTTTGATGGAGCCTGTGCTGATTCTTGTGATGGGTTTGATCGTGCTCTTGATTGTGTTGGCGGTGATGATGCCCATCATTGAAGTCAATCAGTTGATTCAGTGAGTAACCACCCAATGGAAAACCCAGCGAGCAATGCCATTCGAGTTTTTGTGGTGGACGACGATGAGCGTATCCAACAAGCGCTGCAACAGGCGATTCAAAGCCACGCCGAATTGGTGTGGCTCGGCAGCGCCTTTACCTTGCAGGAGGCACTCCAAAACGTGAAAGCCTTGCAACCGGACGTGGTGCTGGTCGATTTGGGTTTGCCCGACGGGAGCGGACTGGAACTGATTGCCCACATTCACCAGCATTTGCCAGAATGCGAAAGCATGGTGCTCACCGTGTTTGGCGACGAGTCTCACGTGATTTCAAGCATCGAAGCAGGTGCCACCGGATACCTCACCAAAGACACGCGCACCACCGATATATTGGAACGGCTCAAACAATTGCGCGCCGGAGGCTCCCCAATTAGTCCGGTGATTGCAAGACGGCTGCTGAAGCGTTTCCGCCACGCCAAGCCGGAACCTGCGCCCGAACCAATGATTGAACTCAAACAGATCCAGGCCATGTACACGCCACTTTCTGAACGGGAACTGGAGGTTTTAGAAATGGTGGCCAAGGGTTTCATGCAAGCTGAAATTGCCGAATTGCTTGGTGTATCCATCAACACTGTGAGTACATACGTTAAACGCATTTACCGAAAGCTTGCCGTGAACTCCCGAACGGGTGCGGTGCATCGGGCCAGTGAGCTTGGTTTGATTTCATTGCGGGATCGCTAATCACAATGCTTGATTTGTCTAATTGGGCAAAAAAGCTGCTGACTTTGTACTCAACCGCGGGATTATTTTTCGTGGTGATGGCGGCGTTGCTGTCGTATCAAATTATGCAAGATGAGCCCAAGGATCCAGCCGCGATTGAAATCACCCAGGCCCGCCTCTTGCGCGTCGAACAGTACCAGATGTACCCGCCATATCGCCTCCAAACTGCGCCCATGGTATCTCTGCCAGATCGAATCGATGAATGGCTGAGATCTCCCGGGGGGTATTACTGGTACGAGTTTGAATTCCAGTACTCGGCAGATCGACCTGTTGAATCAATCTACTTGCCTCGTTTTGCCATGAATGCGGAGGTCTACCTGAATGGTGATCGGGTTGGGTACTTTGGTCCCATGGACCCAAAAAACGTAGAGCGCAACTGGAATCGCCCACAGATTGTGAATCTAGGCCCCAGCCAAGTAAGACTTGGGGAAAATACAGTTTCTATACAGATATTTTCTTTTCCAGACCACATTGCCGGAATGTCCACCGTTTGGCTTGGCAAAGACGCCGACCTGAGACGGGCATACCGGGTGAGGCATGATGTTCAAGTCACATCGATATATTTGAGCACCGCATTCGTTTTGGGCGCGGGAATCGTTCTCACCATCCTGCTGACCCTGGCCAAAATCCGGAGTATCAATCTGACTTTGCTCACGCTGGTGTGCTTTTTGTGGGGCATTCGCAATCTGGCTTTTTTGACCACCACACCGCCATTCGAACATGTGGCCTGGATTCGAATCACACAAGGTGGCCTGATGATATTCGCAGCCACACTGGTTTTGCTAATTTTGGTTTACTGCCAAGTCTCCAAAAAACATTGGGTTTGGAAAATCTGGTGGTTTTACACGCTTACCTTTCCAGTGCTCCTGGCAATCCGTTCAGACTGGGCTTTGCGACTGGTGAGTTACTATGGATTTGCTGGATTGCTGGTTTACGCTTGGAGTGTGACCGCATTGATCCGCCTGGGCAACGCCCGTCAGCAATTGGCCCCACATTTTTTTGCGTTCGGAATGCTCTGTTTTGCGAGTCTGAGTGTGGCAGACCTGATGTTCCTGATTGGTGTGCGTTCTTTTGATGGTTATTTCCTGAACCAATACATCGGTATCGTGATGTTTTTGGCGATGAGCTATTTTTTGATTGATCGTTACAGCGGTTTGCTTCGAGAGGCAGACCAATTCAATGACACCCTGCAAATCCGTCTGATGCAACGAGAGGCGGAATTGGCCGCCCAGTACGACACCCTCAAAATTGTGGATCAAGAAAAGGTGCGCCTGGCAGAGCGCCACCGTCTGATGGCAGACATGCACGATGGCATGGGCGCTCACCTGGTGGCCGCCATTCATCAACTGCAAGATCCGGAATTTGATCGGCAGAACACGTTGCACTTGCTGGAAAGCGGGCTGCGCGACTTGCAGTTGACAATCGACTCTCTTGAACCAATTGAAGGGGACTTGGTGACGCTGTTGGGTGCATTCCGTTACCGGATCTCAAACAGCCTGAAGGCCAGCGGCATTGCGCTTCACTGGGCTGTCCACACGGATATTCCAGACCTGCCATACCTGGATCCACGCAACTGTTTGCACCTATTACGCATAGTGCAAGAGGTGTTTACAAATATCCTGAAACACGCCAATGCGACCGAGGTGCAACTGCTGGTGTCAAGGGGACCTAAACATGTGGGTGTGCATATCCAAGACAACGGAGTAGGATTTGACGTGAGCAGTTCCTTCACGGGCAAGGGCATGAAGACCCTTCAACACCGTGCAACGCAACTGGGAGCGCATATGGTGCTGGAGTCCAATCCTGGCGTTGGCACGCGGTTTGCTCTCCATTTGCCAATCGATACTCTGTAAGCCATGCCGTCATGAACGCAAGACATCCAAAACCTTCATCCATCGGTGTGATTCTGGTGGAAGATGACCCAGCCACGCAGGATCATCTGGTGCAGGTGATCCATGAGTCTCCACACTTAGAACTGCTAGGCCATGCCAACACGGCCACCGATGCTTATGCGCTTCTTTTCATGACCGAACCCAAAGTGGCACTGATCGATTTGGGCCTGCCAGACTCTTCAGGCATCGAGATCATAGAATGGCTGAGCAAGAACAAACCAGAAACCGAGACCCTCGTGATCACCGCGTTTGGTGATGAAGACCATGTGGTGCGCAGTCTTGAGGCCGGTGCCAGTGGATACCTGCTTAAAGATTACTCAGGCTCAGAACTGGAAGCCCACATTCTTGAGGTTGCCAATGGTGGTTCACCCATCAGCCCTTTGATTGCCAGGCAACTGCTGGGACGCATTTTGGCGGGCAACACACCCGTTTCACCTGGTACACGCCATGAACAATCGACCGGCTTGAGCGAAGCCAGAAAGTCGTGCGCCATCACCGACCGGGAGCTGACGGTGATTCAGCAGGTGGCGCGCGGATTCACCGCACAGGAAATTGCCAATCAAATGGGCATATCTGGCCACACTGTTGCGACGCATGTAAAACGCATCTACAAAAAACTGCATGTCCACAGCCGCTCAGAGGCGGTGTATGAGGCATCGCTGCTCGGTTTGCTTGACCTTTGAATTCACCCTCGATTGACGACCGTTTTTTTAGGCGGCAGTTTGTATTGCTGCTCGCACTCGTGCTTGCACTGGCGATGCTGGGCATCACCAAGGCACCACTGCATGTGCTGGGAACCCCTGCACTGGCTGATCATGGCTATTTTTTGACTCAAGCTGAGGTGGTTTACACCACGGCAAGCCGCATGCCTGCAACCCGGGTGGCCGAGTCACTGAACAAAACAACGCTCACCTTGCCTGACGCATGGGACGAAAGCAAACCTGGTTTTACAGGTCAAGCTTGGTATCACTTCCAGGTTAGGCTAGACCCCAATCGCCCAGTGCCAAACGCCCTGTTTATTCCGCGCGTTATCATGAATGCACATGCCTACATCAATGGTCAGTGGGTTGGCGGTGAAGGTGCCGTAGAGGGTGAACTGGCACGCAACTGGAACCGCCCCTTCCTGTTTCAGTTTCCGCCTGAGCTGCTCCATGCGGGCGACAACCTCATTCAAGTGCAAGTGGCGGGATACAGCAACTACCGCAGTGGCCTGGGTCGCATGTGGTTGGCACAAAGCTCAGCGTTGGAACCACTCTATGCCTCCTCGTATCGCTGGCAAGTCACCGGCTCCATGCTGGCTGCTTTGGTGGCTTTTGCAAGCGGACTGATGATCTTGGCGTTTTCCCGAGTATTTCCGCAAGATCGGGGTATGGTTTATTTGGGCTTGGCTGTGATGGTGTTTGCCTTGAGAAACACTGGCTACTTTTTGGACTGGGCGCCCTTGCCCCACGCACTCTGGGCACAAACGGTTCACAGCCTGCACGCTTGGTTTGCCTGCCTGTACACCCAATTCTTGATCCGTTACATGCAGCTGAGCTGGAGGCCTGTGCGCACAGCACTGTGGACCTACGCAATCACAGTGACACTACTCACTTTTGGCGCCGGAAGCGAGAACATCCTGCAGTTCACTGTTTGGTTGCTCTCCCCAATTTTGCCGCTGGTGTTTGTGCTGAATTTGTATTTGCTAACCTATGCCTGGAAGAACCGCAATACGGAAGCACTGTTGTTGGGCTGCACCTCCACCTTGTTCTTTTTGCTCAGCATCCGGGATTTGAGCATCATGCTGGGTGCACTGCCCAACGAATCTGTGCTGCTGGCCCAGTACACCGGCATTCTGCTTTTTTTGTGCGGTGCGTGGATTATTTTCCGGCGCTTCAGTGAGCTGATGCAACAGCTCACTCAATCCAATGAGGCACTGAATTCAGAACTTGCGGTGCGCGAGCAGCAGTTGTTTCGACAATTCAATTTGCTTCGGAAAATTGAGCACCAACGCGCCAAAGACGATGAGCGGCGCCGCATCATGCAGGACATCCATGACGGCGTGGGATCCAGCCTGGTGTCGGCACTTAACCTGAGTGAGACCCGTCCGTTAGAGCCATCGGAGATGCGCGATGTGCTGCAAGAGTGTCTAGACGACTTACGCATGGCAATAGACTCCCTAGACCCACAAAGCGACGATCTGCTCGCACTGTTGGGTAACTTCCGATGGCGCTACGAGAGGCGATTAAAAACAAGCCAGGTGGAATTGAGATGGAGCGTGCAAGACATCCCAAAGTTGGAGGGCTACAGTTCTCGTGATTTGTTTGACCTCTTGCGTATTGTGCAAGAGGTATTTGCCAACGCGTTGAAACATGCAAAGGCGACAACGATTGAACTTCATGTGCGCTGGGATGCAGCAAGCAACAGCGTGTTGCTGAACATCTGTGACAACGGAATTGGCATGCCTGCCAACATCCTGGGACGCGGGCGGGGCCTGGCTCACATGAAAATCCGCGCCAAAGCAATCCACGTGGATTTGTATTTGGACAAAGGGCTACTTGACCGTGGTGTGGGCGTTTACATGCGCATTCCGAGAGTGCGGCAAAAATAAGCTTCACCCATCAAAGTGGTCAAACCTGCTGCTTGTTCCACAAAGCCCGGCCAGCGCGGCTTTGGTAGGGTTTTTGCAAAGTCTCAGAAATCCAGTGGCCTGTACTGACCAATTGGGCCATGTCCAACCCCGTTTCAATTCCCAAACCCTGCAATAAATACACCACGTCTTCGGTGGCCACATTGCCTGTGGCGCCTTTGGCGTAGGGGCAGCCGCCCAAGCCGGCGATCGAACTGTGGAAAGTGCTCACCCCCAGCTGAAGCGCCGCATAAATGTTGGTAAGCGCCTGGCCATAGGTGTCGTGAAAATGGCCCGCCACATGGCGAAGGCCCACAGCATACCCCACCGACTCAAAAACACGCTTCACACGGTCTGCCGTGCCCACCCCAATGGTGTCGGCCACATCAAACTCTTGTACGCCAATGCCCTGCAAACGCAAAGCCACTTCAGCGGCCGCTTGCACAGGCACCTCGCCCTGGTAAGGGCAACCCAAGGCGCAAGAAATTGACCCGCGCAAGTGGATGTTGTGCTGTCGGGCAAGCTCAGCCACGGGGCGAAAACGTTCGATGCTTTCTTCAATGCTGCAATTGATGTTTTTTTGGGCAAAGGCCTCAGAGGCCGCGGTGAACACCACCGCCTCCTGCACACCCGCCTCAATGGCAGCCTCCATGCCCTTCAGATTGGGCACCAGGGCCGAATAGGCCACTTTGGGAGACTGGCCCTGTGGGGTGGCTTTGATGCCGGCCAACACTTGGGCGCCATCGGCCATTTGCGGCACCCACTTGGGCGACACAAAAGCCGCTGCCTCCAGACGATGAATGCCCGCCGCCAACAGTTGGCGGCAAAGCTCCACCTTCACCTCGGTGGCAATGGGTGTTTTTTCATTCTGCAAGCCGTCGCGGGGGCCCACTTCCACCAGCGTGACTTGGGCGGGCATTGTCATTGGATCATCCAGGGTTTTATTGTTGTTCTTCAAAGTGTATCAGTTCGGTGCCTTCCAGCACCTGATCGCCCACCGGGTGTGGAATGGCCTGCACAACCCCATCCCGTGGGGAGGTCAGCGTGTGCTCCATTTTCATGGCCTCCAGCCCGATGAGTGGCTGCCCTTTCTTCACCGTGTCGCCCACCTTCACATGCACAGCAAACACCTTGCCGGGCATGGGTGCGGCCACTCCATGGCCCACGTCGCCTTGGTCGGCCTGAATGTGGGCGGGGTTTTTCCAAAGCAACACCGCTTGCTCGCTGCCCACATGCACATGCAGGGCATCGGCCTGCCAGATCACATCAAAGCAAGCATGCACATGTGGTCCCTGGAGCAGCTCGCCTGTGAGGCGCAGCAGTGGGCTGTGGTGCGCCGCATGCACACGCAGGTCCACAGAACCCAGGGAGGTGCTCACGCGCATGGCGTGGGGCATGGCTTGCACATGGGTGCGGGTGGTGAACGTGTCCCCATGGTGCTGCCAATGGTCTGCACGCAGCGGTGCTTGGCCATTGTGGAAGCCGTCCAGTTGCGCCAGCGGATTGCCTGCCACACTGCCTGAAAATGCCTGGGCCCAACGGCCAAGACCCAGCAAGGCATGCAGAGTCGCCGGGGCGATGCTGGAGGCAAGTTCAGATTGTGTTTGTGCCTGCATCCGATCAATCAAGCCCGTGTCGTAGCCTCCCGCTGCAAACTCGGGGTGCAGGCACAAACTGCGCAACCAAGCCAGGTTGTTTTTTACACCCACGCAGCGCAAACGGGCCAAGCCCTCGGTGAGCGTCGCCAAAGCCTGCTCCCGGGTGGGGCCCCAGGCGATCAGCTTGCCCACCATGGGGTCATAATGGGGGGTCACTGCCAAACCAGAGGCCATGGCGCCGTCCAGGCGCAACCGAGCGGTTTGGCGTTTGCCTGCACGGGTTTCAAATGCCGTGAAGGCGACCGCAGCCGGGGGCTCCCACAGGGCCACGGTGCCAATCGCCGGCAAAAAACCCTGCTCAGGATTTTCAGCATACAAACGGGCTTCAAAGGCATGCCCATCAATGTGGATGGTGGATTGCTGTGCAGGCAAAGGCTTGCCTGCGGCAATGTCCAGTTGCCACTGCACCAGGTCAAACCCGGTGATCATCTCGGTCACGGGGTGCTCCACCTGCAGGCGGGTGTTCATTTCCATGAAGTAAAAAGCACCGCTGGCGTCCATCAAAAACTCCACCGTGCCCGCACCCACATAATTCACCGCACGCGCCACCTGCACCGCGGTGGCACCCAAGGCCTCGCGTTGTGCCTGGCTCAGGCCCCAGGCGGGTGCTTCTTCAATCACTTTCTGGTGGCGCCGTTGGGCCGAGCAATCGCGCTCAAACAGATGCACCACATTGCCATGGGTGTCGGCAAACACCTGCACCTCCACATGGCGGGGCTGAAGGATAAGCTTCTCCAACATCACGCTGGCATCGCCAAACGCGTTGGCGGCCTCGCGCTGGCAACTCGCCAATGCGTCCTGCAAATCTTCGGCTTTGTACACGGCGCGTATGCCCTTGCCGCCGCCGCCTGCCACCGCCTTGATCATCAGCGGGTAGCCAATGCGCTGAGCCTCTTGCTGCAAGGTGGGCAGGGACTGGTCTGCGCCAAAATAACCGGGGATCAGTGGCACACCGGCCTGAGCCACGCAGGCCTTGGCCTCACTCTTGCTCCCCATGATGCGGATTGCATCCACGCCTGGGCCCACAAACACCAAACCCGCGTCTGCACAAGCCTGGGCAAAGGCTGCGTTCTCAGAGAGGAAGCCATACCCCGGGTGAATGGCCTGTGCACCCGTTTGTTGGGCAGCAGCAATGATCTTTTGAATGTTCAGGTAACTGGCACTGGCTGCGGGCTCCCCCAGGCACACCGCCTCATCACATTCCCGCACGTGCAGGGCTTGGGCATCGGCCTGTGAATACACAGCCACGGTGCGCAAACCCATGGCCTGGGCGGTGCGGTTGATGCGGCGGGCAATCTCGCCACGGTTGGCAATCAGAAGGGTGTTGAACATGGCATCGGTCTTTTTATTGAACCCAGTTGGGATTTCGTTTCTGCATGAAGGCCATCATGCCCTCGGCCGCCTCCGCACTGCTGCGCACCGCGGCAAGGCGAGCGGCCACATCGGCATGGGTGGCGTCGCTGGTGATGTCCATCCGGCTCACGTCCCTCACCAGCTTTTTGCATTCGGCCATGGCTTGCGGGGCGCAGGTGACCAGTTCCGCCAAAATACTGTCGAGGCGGGCATCCAGGGTGTCTGGGGTGGTGAGTTCGTGCACCATGCCCAACTGGTGGGCCTTCTCCGCAGTGAAGGATTCACCGGTGATGAAGTAGCGGCGTGCCGCTTGCGCCCCCATGGCCTGCACCACAAAGGGACTGATGGTGGCGGGGATCAAGCCGCGTTTCACCTCGGGCAGG
>DASUEF010000091.1:0-9074 GCA_036275215.1 Limnobacter sp.
CCTTAGCGCCGATGATAGTGTGCAGCTCGCATGTGAAAGTAGGACATCGTCAGGCTCTCCAATTCCATGAACAACGCCCCGATATACTCGTATGTCGGGGCGTTGTCTTTTATTCCCCTCCTACTCACCACACTTCCCTCAAGCGACTGTGCTTAGGCGCACCCAGAACGGACCTGTTTTATCAAGCTGTCTTGGTGGTCCGTTATCTAAGTCGATATGCCTCTATCCTTTGCGGCAAATGAAATATTCATTGTTTGATTGGATGAGTTTTGTCTCAATGTTGCGAAGCGTATTTTCGGTTCTGGTTTTTGCTCTGCTTTTTTGTCGTGGTCCTATTGCTTGGGCTGCAGTCGGTCTTTCACTGGAGTCCCTTCGATCTAGTGTGTTATTTGAACATGTGCGCAGCATTAAAGCCGCGCAGCACAGCGATCATTTATCTTTGGTGAACAAACTAGTTGCACCCGCGAAGAATGACACTGAAAAGGCTTGGTTGGTTTATCGATGGGTCACTCATAATTTTCGCCACGACAATAGGCTAGCTGTTCGTGTGGGCAAGCCCGAGCAGCACGCTCTGAACGATCTAATTCGGTTGGCTGGCGGTAGTTGTGAAGTCTATGCGCATGTCACCTCAGAGCTACTGCGCGCGGCTGGTCTTGAGACTAAAGTGGTCAAGGGCCGAGCAAAGTCTGGTTTCGCGCCAGTTGGTGCACAGGGTATTAACCATGTATGGAACTTGGTGAACGTTGACGGGCAGTGGTGGGTTATGGATCCAACCTGGGGGGCCGGCTATGTGGCTTCGGGGCGATTCCACCGTGAGCCAAGTGATTTGTTTTTTTTAATGTCGCCGGAGCTTTCTACATTGAGCCATTACGACCCGCAGGACACGTTGGGCGCACAATTGGCCCAGCAGCTTACTTCGCGGCAGTTCTCAGGTTTGCCGGATGGGGCTATTTATCTGGCAGCGCTTGGGATTTCTCCTGCCGATATTCATGCTCAATTCAAAATGGATTCCCGGGCTGGTCTCGTGGAGACTTTTAATCAAGCTGCAGGGGATCTGCGTTTGCGCAAAGTGCCTATATCGCGCAGATTGCCTAAAACGCCCCAGGTGTTTCAGATTGAGTCGTCCGCGTTTGAAGAGTTGGTGTTGGTGCAGGGGCGTCGATGGGTCCCGATGTCCAAGACGGGTAGGCTTTATCATATTGAATTCAAGCCAGCGTCGGGAGAATTGCTTGTAATGGGCAGGCGCCCCAAGCAATCTGAGTTTGAAGCCATTTTGGCTTATGAGGTTCGCTAATCAATTCAATGCTCCCATGGGATGAATTGGCATTGAAATTGGGGGTGTGCTTATGCGTTTTCTTCACAAAGATATGTATGCACAATCGCCAACCACGCTTTTACTCCCAACGGCAGGATTTTGTCGTTGAAGTCGTAACTCGGATTGTGGAGTGTGCATGGACCAATTCCGTGGCCATGCGTCCGGTGGTCGCCCTCTCCATTGCCAATCCAGAGGTAGGCACCAGGCTTGTGCTGAAGCATGTACGCGAAATCTTCCGCCCCCATGGTCGGTGGCAGGTTGCTGTGCACCTCAGTGACTTCATCCACCGAGAGCAGGGCACGTTTGGCGAGCTGGGCCATCGCTGGTGTATTGATTGTTGGCGGGTACTTGCGCTCAAATTGGATGTCAACATTTGCACCAAATGCACCACACAGTTCGTTGGTTAATTTGCGCAGTTGTGCTTCCATCAAATCAAGGGTCGAAAGGCTGAATGTTCGAATCGTGCCTTGAAGGGTGGCCGTGTTGGGTATCACATTGATCGCCTCTCCAGCCTGTATTTGAGTAACGGACAATACGGCGGGTTCAACAGGTTTGCAGTTACGACTGACGATCGTTTGAAAGGCCGTGATGAGTTGAGCCGCAATCACGACAGGATCGATTCCAAGGTCTGGCATTGCTGCGTGGGCACCTTTGGCTTGGATTTCAATCGAGAACTCATTGCTAGAGGCCATCACAGGCCCTTCATGCGCGGCAAACTCACCCTCTTTTAATCCAGGCCAGTTGTGCATGGCAAATACGGCATCGACTGGATATTTCTCGAATAGCCCGTCTTCGATCATGTGCTGAGCGCCCGCCCCACCTTCTTCCGCTGGTTGAAAGATCAACACCACCGTGCCGCAGAAATCCCGATGCTCGGAAAGCTCTTGCGCTGCGCCGAGCAACATCGCAACGTGGCCATCGTGCCCGCACGCGTGCATTTTCCCTGGGTGACGTGACGCATGTGGAAAGTGATTTTTTTCCTGAATGGGCAGCGCATCCATGTCGGCTCGCAGTCCGATTGTTTTGCCATTGCCCGCTTTGTCGCCACGTAAAAGCCCCACCACCCCTGTTTTTCCAAGACCTGTTTCGACTGTGTAACCGAGTTCGGCAAGGCGGTGCGCAACAATATCCGCAGTGCGGTTTTCTTCGAAGCGCAACTCTGGGTGGGCGTGGATGTCTCGGCGGGTTTTAACCCACTGTTCGATTTTCTCTGGGTTCACGGCAAACAACATGGTGTTTTGACTCTCCAGCCATAAGAATCGCAGGTTTTGTGGCCTGTGGCAAACATCGCCGGACTTGATATGATCACTCGAGGGTTGCTCAGGAGTTATTTGGGATGCGATTGGTTTTGCAGATGTTTGTGGCAAGTGTGCTGTTGATGTTGGTGGGGTGTGCCTCCACCCAGTATCTGTGGCAGGCAACCACTGGGCATATCAAGGTGCTTGCAAATGCCCGAGAGATTGATGAGGTTCTTCGCGATCCGGATGTGTCGGATCGCTTGCGAGAGCAGCTGACGCACGCTCAAGCCATTCGGCGGTTTTCTGTGGAGGTGCTCAAATTGCCTCCCAATCAGAGCTACACGCAGTACAGCGATGTGGGCCGACCGTTCGTGGTTTGGAATGTTGTTGTGTCTGAGCCAGACGATATTCGTTTGCGGCAGTGGTGCTTCCCGTTCACAGGTTGCATTTCTTACAAGGGGTTTTATCGTGAGCAGGATGCACACGCTGAGGCCATGCAATGGCGCTCCATGGGCAAGGATGTCGCAGTGTTGGGTGTGCCTGCCTATTCCACGCTCGG
Source organism: Limnobacter sp. (assembly GCA_036275215.1). GTDB lineage: Bacteria > Pseudomonadota > Gammaproteobacteria > Burkholderiales > Burkholderiaceae_B > Limnobacter. The sequence continues at coordinate 3,113 of DASUEF010000091.1, forward strand.
GTTTACGCCAGACCCCGTTTTAAGCACGTTTGTGTATTACCCAGCGGGCGAGTTAGCGCGCTTAATATTTCATGAGTTGGCACACCAAGTGGTTTACATTGAAGACGACACGCAGTTCAACGAAAGCTTTGCGAGCGCGGTGGAGGTATTGGGTGTAGAAGCTTGGTTAAATGAGCCTGGGCGAGATGAGTTGGCGCGTCAATACCGGACATTCGACGATCGACGGGTGGCTTTTCGGGCGCTGCTTGCCAAGGCCAGGGCAGATTTGTTGAATGTGTATTCGGATCAGGCTGGGAGTCCGCTTGATCGCTTGAGTTACAAGGAAAAGCGCCTAGAAAAACTACAAGCAGACTATGAAGCGTTGAAGACCTCGTGGGGGGGATGGTCGGGGTACGATCGATTCATGTCAGAGGATTTGAATAATGCGAAGCTCGGGGTTGCTGGGCTTTACGAAGATTACGTGCCCGCTTTTAAAGTACTTTTTGAGCGTTGCGGATCAAGCTTCCCAGCTTTTTACAATGCGGTGGAGCGATTGGGCGATCTTCCAGTGTCCCAAAGGCAAGATGTTATGGAAAAACTGGGGAATGGGTCATCATCAACGCCGATGCCTTTTTGTGAGGCCGCGGAACTTAGTGGTTGACCTTGCGTCCATTGATCCATCTTGGTTCGCCGTCTTCAAACACCACAAAACTGTTGGGCTCAAATGGTGTCCAGATCTCATCGTCTGTCAGCGCAGCGGTGGCGATGACGGCTACTCGATCGTTTTTGGTGGTGACAGCACCAAAGTCTACATGCAGGTCGCAGTCCACCAGGTGTGCGCTTTTGAATGGATAGGCCCTGATGATGTACTCCAGTTTGGTGGAGCAATACGTAAACATCGCTTGCCCGTTGGACAGCAACATATTGAAGGTGCCATGTTTGGCGATGTCTGCGCACACTGGCATGAGCACAGCCTGAATATCCCCAATGCTAGGCCGAGTGACTGGGTTTCTGTAACCAAAGTGATTTTTCAGGGTTTGCAGCAACAGACAAAACGCCTGCTCGCTGTCAGTCTCTCCAATGGGCAAAAAATCGCCCTGAAGAGCGGGAGCGAAGTTTTTGAGGTCGCCATTGTGAGCGAATACCCATGCTTGCCCCCAGAGTTCTCGTACGAAAGGGTGGCAGTTTTGCAATTTGACTTCGCCAACAGTGGCTTTCCGGATATGGGAGATCACGTTGTACGATCGGATTGGATAGTTGCGGATTAGCTCGGCCACCGGCGAGTCAGCTGCTGCCCGATGGTCAATGAAGCATCGCGCGGCGGAGTCTTCAAAAAAAGCGATTCCCCAGCCGTCTGCGTGTTCATCGGTGAGGCCGCCCCGTTTTGCGAATCCTTCGAACGAGAATTGAATGTCGGTCGGTGTATTGCAATTCATTCCGAGCAATTGACACATGGTTTAATTGGTAAAAATATGTGGACATTGGTTTTTATTCTAAGAGACTTTTAATGACGCAAGCGCAGGATTTTTTTCGTAGTGTGTTGACTGAGGCTTTTGAGGTGGGTGTCAATGCTGCACAACCTGGTGAGGCAATCGCCACAGCTTGGGACTTGCGGATAAAGCCCTGGTTGGAGCAGCTGGCACCAGAGCGCAAAAGGGTTTGGGTTTATGGTGCTGGAAAGGCCGCCGCCTCGATGGCCAAAGCGATTGAGGATTGTGTTGCAGGTACGGAGAAATTGGAAGGCTTTGTCGTGACCCGGCGTGGCCACGCGGTGCCGACCAAGCTGATTGATGTTTTGGAGGCGGCGCATCCTGTGCCAGACGAGGACGGTCAGCGCGCAGCCCGCAGGTTGCACAAAGCGATCTCTGAGGTACCCTCCAGCGATGCAGTGATTGCTCTGGTGTCCGGTGGTGGTTCCAGTCTGTTAAGTGTCCCTGTGCGAGACATTCCTTTTGTGGATTTGCAGCAGTTGAACCGTGCTTTGTTGGCATGCGGTGCGCCTATCGATGAAATGAACATTGTGCGCAAGCACGTGACCATGACGCTGGGGGGGCAGTTGGCGCAGATTTGTCGTGCGCCGGTGTATCAGTTGTTGATTTCGGACGTGCCAGGCGATGATCCATCAGCTGTTGCCTCCGGGCCGTTTACGCCGGATGAAAGCACCTTTCAGGATGCAGCGGAAGTTTTGCGCCGTTGGGCCGTGCAGGTGCCGCATTCGATTGCTCGCTACATCGAGAAGGGTTGCAAGGGCTTGGTGCCCGATACACCGAACAAAAGCTCACTGGTATTCAGGAAAGTTCGCACCGAGCTACTGGCCAGCAATATGATCAGTTTGACCGCTGTGACTGAACGATTGAGCGCGCTCGGTTATCAGGTGTTGAATGTGGGTGACACCTTGGAGGGCGAGGCGCGAGATGTGGCGCAGGTGCATGCCGCCATCGCTCGCCAAATTGCCAGTGGTCGAGGCGGTTGGCCCAAGCCACCAGTGGCCCTGATCAGTGGTGGCGAATGCACGGTGACATTGAACGATACACAGCTGCGGCAAGCGCGAGGTGGGCGTAACTCGGAGTTCTTGTTGGGCTTGGTGGCCAATCTAAGGGATTTGGCGGGCGATGTGGAGTTGGCAGCCCTAGCTGCCGATACCGATGGCATCGATGGGATTGGTGGGCATGCAGGGGCTATGCTGTTGCCGGGGGATGCGATCAAGGCAGCACAAATGAGGCTGTCTGCTCAGGTGCATCTGGATTTGCACACCAGTTTTGATTATTTCAAGGCTTTGGATCGATTGTTGACCACTGGTCCAACCATGACCAATGTGAATGATTTGCGGATTATTCTGATTGGTCGTCCTTCAGGCAACGTGGTTTAGTCGGCTGAACGTCGCTGGGTTAAAATATGGGTCTATTGTTGCTCGCATACCGCACCTGAGACTCTTCATGACCCGTACCCTTCAGATTGCTGCCCCGGACGATTGGCATTTGCACTTGCGCGATGGTGAGGCGCTTGCGCACGTGATCGCCGCCACCGCTCTGCATTTTCGCAGGGCCATTGTAATGCCTAACTTGAAACCGCCCGTGACCACAGCATCCATGGCGCAAGCTTATCGGGATCGCATTTTGAGTGCCTTGAATGCAGCCTGCAACAGCGGTCGCTACAGCGCTGCGGAGGTTGAGGCCATGCGTCTGTTCGACCCGTTGATGGTGCTTTACCTCACCGGAGCAACCACGTCCGAGGACATTCTTGCTGCCGTTGAAAGCGGCGTTGTGAAAGCCGTTAAGTTGTATCCTGCTGGCGCAACCACCAACTCCGATGCAGGTGTTTCTGATCTGCTCGGCCAGTGTGCCGAGGTGTTGAGTACCATGGAGCGTTTGGGTATGCCATTGCTGATTCACGGCGAGGTGACTGATCACACCGTGGATGTATTTGATCGCGAGGCGGCATTTATTGAGGCGGTGTTGAAGCCTTTGCGCGCTGCTTTTCCTGGTTTGCGAGTGGTGTTTGAGCACATCACCACGGAGCAGGCTGCCAACTATGTCACCGAGCACGCAAATCGCGATGCGCAGGGGCGTTTGTTGCTGGCTGCAACCATCACTCCGCAACATTTGCTCTACAACCGCAATGCCTTGTTCAAAGGAGGACTGCAGCCCCATTGGTATTGTTTGCCAGTGCTAAAGCGTGAAACTCATCGCCAAGCTTTGCTTAAGGCTGCCACCAGCGGTTTGCCACAATTCTTTTTGGGCACCGACAGTGCGCCCCACGCCAAACATTTGAAAGAAATGTCTTGCGGTTGTGCTGGTTGCTATTCCGCACCCTATGCCATGGCCATGTATGCCGAGGCTTTCGAGCAAGCTGGGGCGCTCGATAACTCAGAGTTGTTTGAGAGATTTTGTAGCTTTAACGGCCCAGCGTTTTACGGTCTTCCTGTGAATTCTGGGCGAATGGAGATCTCCCGCACACCGTCGGAGGTGCCCACTTCATTGCCTTTCATCACCGAGTCTGGGATTGTGCCTCTGAGGGCTGGAGAGACTTTGGATTGGACTGTTACTCGAGTGAACTGACCTCCGGTGGACATGCAAACGCGATACCCATGGCTTGATCCGTTTGGTGTTACAAACGTTCAGTACGTGCCCGGAGGTCCGCCAGGGCACGTGGCGACTCGATTGAATGGATTGCGCACTCAAGGGGCGTTTGAACGGGCCCCGGTCTTCGTCTGGTCAACAGATTCTTTGGGGGCTTTGGCGTATGAGGCCTGCGTAGGGGCGGGCTCTGTACCAACCCGCGATTTGCCGCACGATTGGTACAACGGTGTGGTGTGGTTGCAATGCCCGCAATCCAAGGCGTTTATCAACCAAATGCATCTGTCACAGGTCGACAGTGGTCAGCGGTCTGGGGCAAACGGCAGAACCAGGCAACGAGATGCACTGACGCTCATGGATGAGTCTGGTGCTTTGCTTATGACGACCAATCCTGCTCGCGCCTGTGCCCTGTTGAATCACGATTGGGACGTTTTTTTTCTTGGGGGCGTGCAAGCCTGGCTAGAAGACACGCGTGTGTTGTTGTTTGGGCATGGTTTGCTTGAGGCCATGCATGCACCCCACAAAGGTTTGTGCGCCAAGGTGTTGCCTGTGGTGGTCAAAGACCTGTCGTCGGCAATTCTGCGATGGGATGTGTTGCAGAGGGCGACGCTGAATCACCTCCAACATCCCGCGCAGCTGAGCCCGCTGCCTGTGATGGGGGTGCCCGGTTGGTTCAAAGACTCTGAACATCCTGAGTTTTACCGCGACCCCAGGGTGTTTCGCGCCAAGGCAACAACTCAAGGCAATTCAGTCCCTGAAAGATTGGCTTTTGTGTGGGATGGGGCTACACTTCAAACCGGAAAGTGCGCCGGACAGTCGCTGCTTGCATAGCAAGGAGAGGAAAGTCCGGACTCCAGTGAGCACGGTGCTGGTTAACGGCCAGGCGCCATAAGCCCCTTGCGGGGCTCAAAGCGACGGAAAGTGCAACAGAAAACACACCGCCGATGGAAAGGAAACTTTCACAGGCAAGGGCGAACCGGAGGTGTAAGAGACCCCCGCAACGCTGGTGACAGCGTTGGCTAGGTAAACCCCACTTGGAGCAACACCAAATAGGCGCGCAAGCGTCCCTTGGGCGCAGACGGCGCTCCCCGTGCGCGCGGGTAGGTGGCTTGAGCCAGTCAGCAATGGCTGGCCTAGAGGAATGATTGTCACGGGTGCATGCCTGCATCTGAACAGAATCCGGCTTACAGGCGCGCTTTCCCTTCCCCCCATTTGGTTTCGCTGCCGGCAAGGCAAATCTTCAGAAACTACTTTCGATTGTTTTTCTAGATCCCTAATTTTCCTATCTAATTTTCCTTAAATTAATCTTAATTCATGCGCTAAGTCATTGGCGCAAAAGCCTTTTTTTGTGTCGCCTGCTTGACCGCCCATTTCATAATGCGTAAAGTGGAGATTCGTGGGGTTTTGTGTATTTTTGTGGGAAATTAAAACACGTGTTTCAGGGCAGTTCTTCCTTATCGATGGATGCAAAAGGGCGCATGAATGTGCCCCAGAAGCATCGCGACGCACTGTTGGAGCAGTGCGAGGGAGCCTTGACACTCACAAAACATCCCAACGGATGTTTGTTGTTGTTTCCAAGGCCCACTTGGGAGAAGCATCGCGAGAAGATTGCGGCTTGGCCAATGTCTGCACGGCCGTGGCAGCGGATATTTTTAGGATTCGCCACCGATGTTGAAATCGATTCTGCCGGTCGAATTCTGGTCTCCCCCGAATTGAGAGAAGCTGCATCGCTGAGCAAAGAGGTGATGTTGCTGGGCATGGGCAGCCACTTTGAGATCTGGGATTCCACGCTGTTGAAGGTGGAGGAAGAAAAGGCGATTGCCGCTGGCATGCCTGAATCACTGAACGAATTTAGTTTCTGAAAGTGAGGATCGATGAACACATCCCCGTGCTTCTGGAACCCACGG